>NZ_JBSXOI010000068.1:0-66553 GCF_056859395.1 Marinobacter sp. L-80 | reverse complement strand
GATAACCGTCTTGACTGACTGAATAGAGAGAATCGAGACTCTATTCGGCTGGATATTGTGGATACGTTCTCGGGCCGAACTGTGATTCGACGCGGCGGGGTCACTTGCTCAAAATACTTCTGCCGCGCAGACCCCTAGCCTTTGAGTAATGGTGGCAGGGACAGCTGGCAGGGCTTTCCAAAACACGCTACAAGCACGTCCGTGTGCGCTTGTTTCGGGCCGTCCATGGCCCTCTACAGTTTTGGAATGCCCTGCCAGCTGTCCCGTTTAGACCTTCCAGTTGACCGCATTTTCCCGAAAGACAGATGCAGGCTTAGGTCGATGAGATGGTCTCCTCCCCTCCTAATCGGCGTCGCAATGCGCCAGGATAGGGAAGGAGAATTTTCCTATCAGAAACGAGTGGGAGGAGACCATGAGTAAGGTTACAACGGTTGGCATTGATCTCGCAAAGAACACGTTTGTCCTTTTTGGGCTGGGCCCTAAAGGTCACAGCGGGTGGAAGCGCAAAGTGCGCCGCAAGCAGTTGCTGGAGCAGCTGGTGCGTTTGGAGCCTTGCACAGTCGCTCTTGAGGCGTGTGGGAGCTCGCACTATTGGGCTCGCCAGATACGAGCGTTAGGGCATCAGGTTGAGTTGTTACCGCCTCAACATGTGAAGGGCTATCTTCGAGGTCAGAAAAACGATTACAACGATGCTCAGGCCATTGCGGAGGCCAGTGAACATGGGCGAATTCGCCCGGTGCCGATCAAAGAGGTCGAGCAGCAGGATGATCAGATGCTGCACAAGCTGCGCCAGGGCGTGAGCAAGGATCGGGTACGAATCAGCAATCAGCTTCGAGGATTGCTGGCCGAGTACGGTGTGATCATGCCCCAGGGAATAGCGGCGCTGCGCCGGGAGCTGCCACTGGCACTGGAAGACGCTGACAACGGGTTGAGCGAGCGGGCCCGGCAGTTGTTGCACCGCCAGTATCAGCGTTTTCTGGAAGTAGAGCAGGAACTGGCCTGGTACGACCAACAAGTAAAGCAGAGATCGAGACAGGATGAGACCTGTCGGCGCCTGCAAGCGATACCGGGCGTTGGTGAAGTCGTCGCCAGTCTGCTGAAGGGCTGGATGGGTGATGGCCGCCAATTCCGGCGAGGCCGAGACGCTGGCGCAGCGCTGGGCCTGATCCCCCGTCAGAACAGCACCGGGGGCAAAGACGTCTTACTGGGAATCAGCAAGCGAGGCGACCCGTACGTACGCGCCCAACTGGTTCACGGGGCGAGAGCGGTGGTTGCCCGTGCGGACGGGAAAATGGACCGCCTCAGCCGATGGATCCAGCGACTCAAGGCAGAGCGAGGGTTCAACAAGGCAACCGTCGCATTGGCCAACAAGTTGGTTCGCATTGCCTGGGTGATTATCGCCCGAGGCGAGCACTACCAGCCATCGGAGCAACGGCTGGCGGTATGAATAAGTCAGGGATTGACTGAGCTAAATCACCGACGCGACGTCGGAAAGTAAAGCGGTTACCCTTCCCGCAGGTTGCGAGGGTCACAGCAATCGATGGCATAACAGGTCAGACCGGCCTGCCGAAAACCTGACTAATCCAAGGGCCCCAGAGGCCGTTAGGTCGATAAGGACGGCAGGCGCGGATCTTCCATCAAGGCCAGAGGCGACAAAGCCGCCTCATCAAACAGGCCGGATATACGGGCGCAAACCTGTCCCTGACATTGAGTGCTGAGACCTTGCAAACGGGGAGGAGACCATATACGGATTATGCTGTGCCAATCCGACCTACATTTAGGTGCAAATTCTAGCCGCATATCCTTAGGTGCCTTTCGGAAACTCAGCGAATAAGTCGGGAGTATATCGTTGGGTCTGGATCGGTGGTGTGGGGTTGCCCTCCCAAAAATGTCTGTGGCCATGGATGGCCACAGTCAAGCGCACATGGACGTGCTCGTAGCGTTTTTTGGGAGGGCGACCCCACACCGCCAGCCCCGAATGCAGCAGGCTAGGGCAGGAGCACGCACCACCACTCAAGATGTGGTCAAAAAACGTAATGCAAAAGAGAAGGCAATAAAAAACCCGCTAACTCAGAGAATTAGCGGGCTTTCAGAATAGTGGCTCCCCGAGCTGGGCTCGAACCAGCGACAAACGGATTAACAGTCCGTTGCTCTACCAACTGAGCTATCGGGGAACGTCGTCGTGTGACGAGGCGCGTATATTAAGTTGGCAATACCGCCCCGTCAACCCCTGGCCAGAACTTTTTAGCCAAGCGCTTTCTGAAGGCGTTCGACAGCCTTTTCCAGGTTTTCCATGCTGGTCGCAAAGCTCAGGCGCATGTGGCCAGGGCAACCGAAGGCGGAACCCGGGACCAGTGCCACGCCGGCGTCGGTCAGCAGTTTCTCGGCGAATTCAACGTCGGTGCTGACGCTGGAATCCGCATCGATGGCGCCCTGGAAGCTGGGGAACACATAGAAGGTACCGTCGCCGTTCAGGCATTCAACGCCTGGCAGCTTGTTCAGTGCTTCTACCAGCCAGTCGTGGCGTTCCTTGAAGGCCTTGACCATCTCGCCCACGCAGCCCTGATCGCCATCCAGCGCAGCCTGTGCCGCTGCCTGGGAGATGGAGGCCGGGTTGGAGGTGCTCTGGGACTGGATCTTCTTCATTGCACCGATGATTTTCGCCGGGCCCGCGGCGTAGCCGATACGCCAGCCAGTCATGGAGTAGGCCTTGGATACGCCATTCAGGACGAAGGTGCGGTCATACAACTCAGGCGTGGCGTTCAGGATGTTGCAGAACGCTTTGCCGGTCCAGAGGATCGGCTCATACATATCGTCGGTGGCGATCATGATGTTCGGGTGCTTCTTCAGCACCTCGCCGATGGCCTGCAGCTCTTCGAGGGTGTAGGCCATGCCGCTCGGGTTCGAGGGGCTATTGATCACGAACAGGCGGGTACGCTCGGTAATCGCGTTTTCCAGCTGCTCCGGAGTGATCTTGAAGCGGGTTTCAGCACCGGTTTCGATAATCACGGGTTTGCCTTCAGCCACCAGCACCATATCCGGGTAGGAAACCCAGTACGGAGCAGGGATGATGGCTTCGTCACCCGGGTTCAGTGTGGCAAGTGCGAGGTTGAAAAAGCTCTGTTTGCCACCACTGCTTACCAGTATCTGGTTGGCTTCGTAATCCAGGCCGTTGTCCCGTTTGAACTTCGCAATAATCGCTTTTTTCAGGGCTGGCGTACCATCCACGGCAGTGTATTTTGTCTGGCCGTTATTGATGGCTTCAATGGCTGCCTGTTTGATGTGATCAGGTGTGTCGAAGTCCGGCTCGCCGGCACCCAGGCCGATAATATCCTGGCCTGCTGCGCGGAGTTCCGCGGCCTTGTTGGTGACTGCGAGGGTGGGAGAGGGCTTGATAGCCTGTACTCGGCTGGAAAGTTGAAGGTCCAAACTTGCGCTCCTTAAAGCTGCGTCTGATAGGGCTGCGACCGCGGGGTGCCAGAGCTGCTGGCTGATTTACGCCCAGCCGTCGATCGAACTGATGGTATCATGAAGCCAGTGTATCGCTAAATTTCTCGAATGGCAGGGGCTGTTTCGCCCCTGCGTCGGTTTTACCGGAGGTTTCCGCCAGTTATGGCCAGTAATCAGGCAAACGTTTCCGCCAGAGAGGGTGTGTTCCAGGTTGATTCACCGTTCCAGCCAGCGGGCGATCAGCCCAAGGCAATCGAGGGGCTGGTGGATGGTATCCAATCCGGTCTGGCACACCAGACGTTGCTGGGGGTAACCGGCTCCGGTAAAACCTTCACCATCGCCAATGTCATCCAGCAGGTCCAGCGGCCCACCATCATCATGGCCCATAACAAGACCCTGGCCGCCCAGCTCTATGGTGAGTTCAAGGAGTTCTTTCCCGACAATGCGGTTGAGTATTTCGTTTCCTACTACGACTACTATCAGCCAGAAGCTTACGTGCCCTCGTCGGACACGTTTATCGAGAAAGACGCCTCTATCAACGAGCACATTGAGCAGATGCGTCTGTCTGCTACCAAGGCATTGCTGGAAAGACCGGATGCCATTATTGTGGCGACGGTGTCGTCTATCTACGGCCTCGGTGACCCCCAGTCTTACCTGAAGATGATGCTGCATCTGGACCGGGGCGATCAGATCGATCAGCGATACATCCTCCGGCGCCTGGCCGAACTTCAGTACACCAGGAACGATATCGAGTTCCACCGGGCCAATTACCGGGTTCGGGGCGATGTGATCGATGTATTCCCGGCGGAATCCGAGAAGGAAGCTATCCGCATCGAGCTCTTCGATGACGAGGTTGAGAATCTCAGCTATTTCGACCCGTTGACCGGTGAGGTCCTGCGCCGAGTGCCACGGGTCACCATCTACCCGAAATCGCATTATGTGACGCCCCGGCAGACGGTGTTGGATGCGGTCGAGCATATCAAGGTTGAGCTGGATGAGCGGCTGCAGCAGCTGCGGGACAACAACCGCCTGGTGGAAGCACAACGCCTGGAAGAGCGCACCCGGTACGACATCGAAATGATGCTGGAACTGGGCTATTGCAACGGCATCGAGAACTACTCGCGCTATCTCTCGGGTCGCCGCCCAGGTGAGGCTCCGCCGACACTGTTTGATTACCTGCCGCCCAATGCCTTGCTGGTGGTGGATGAATCCCACGTGACCATTCCCCAGATCGGCGCCATGTACAAGGGCGACCGGTCCCGGAAGGAAACCCTTGTTGAGTACGGTTTCCGCCTCCCATCGGCGCTGGATAACCGACCCATGAAGTTTGAAGAGTGGGAGCGAATTGCGCCCCAGATGATCTTCGTATCCGCAACCCCGTCCACATATGAGGCCGAGCATGCGGGTCAGGTGGTGGAACAGGTGGTGCGCCCCACCGGCCTGCTGGACCCGGAAATCGAGGTGCGTCCCGCGTCTACCCAGGTGGACGATCTGCTCTCGGAAATCCACACGCGGGTGAAGGTGAAGGAACGGGTTCTGGTGACCACGCTGACCAAGCGTATGGCCGAGGATCTCACCGACTTCCTGATGGAACACGACATCAAGGTTCGCTATCTGCACTCGGACATCGACACCGTCGAGCGCGTGGAGATCATCCGGGACCTCCGGCGGGGGGAATTCGATGTGCTGGTGGGCATCAACCTGCTGCGGGAAGGTCTGGACATGCCCGAGGTTTCGCTGGTGGCCATCTTGGATGCTGACAAGGAAGGTTTCCTGCGCTCCGAGCGCTCACTGATCCAGACCATGGGTCGTGCGGCGCGGAATGTCCACGGCAAGGCCATTCTCTACGGTGACCGGATTACAGGCTCCATGCAGCGGGCTATTGATGAGACAGAGCGTCGCCGGGCCAAGCAGGAAGCTCACAACCTGGAACAGGGCATTACCCCGCAGGGCCTGAACAAGAAGATTGCCGACATCATGGAAGGTGCCGGAGGCGGCGGCCGTGGCCGTCGCAAGGCCGAGCGCCCGGGGCAGAAAGCAGCCGAAGAGGCGGAACAGTATCGGGCCAAGGCTGGCAATCGATCGCCGGAGGAGGTCCTCAAGGAGGTGTCCCGGCTTGAGGATGAAATGTACAAGGCCGCTTCCGAACTGGATTTCGAGACGGCTGCGCGCCTGCGTGATGATATCGCCGAGCTGAAAGAGGCGGCACTGCGGACCGGCTGATCAGGCCGGTCGCTTGGGCCCTACGATGATCGCAGCCTGCAATGGCTGGTTCCTGCCGTACCGTGAAATCTGGCTGAACACCCGGCGGTCGACCGGCAGGTACTGCTTGTCGGCCACGGTTTCGCCGAGTTCAGCATCGATTTCCGGGTCGTGCAGGTACACGAACTGGTCGTCAATCGCGCAGACGGTGACCCAATGGGGCACGCGGCTGCGATTCAGTTGCCAGGTGCTGATCAGGATGACCGGAATTCTGCCTTCGTGAAGGGCTTCTTCCATCGCTTCGAGGGTCAGCGGGTCATGGTGTAGCTGAATGCCTGTCTTGCCGATGTCGTGTAAAAAGCCCTCGTGTACCAGCTCCAGTACCCGCTTCTTGTCCTCGCTTCTGACGGTGTCCTTGAAAAGGGCTCCTTCCATGCTGATCCAGGCGCTGGCTTCAAAACCCCGATTCCACGCTGCGAGCGCCAGTCCATGAGGGCCGCAGCCGCCGTGGCCGGCGAGCATAAATATGGTGGTCGCTTCTCGCCAAAGCCTGAGTTCTTCCAGGGTTGTGAGTGGTTGCTGTTCATCCAGAGCTGCCATCGCCATGATTAGCGCCGCCGGCCCGCAGGAGAAATCCGTGGTCTGCGGATAGTAGGGAACGGCCGGAAATTCTCTTGAAGGCTCGTAGAACAGAATCCTTCGCTCGAAGCGAAGGGCGTCTCCGTGGTCTTCGTAATAGTCCCGGTAGGTGCCGAACTGGCGATAGCCCAGGCGCTTGTAGAGGTTGATGGCGCCTCTGTTATCCTCGCGGACTTCCAGGCGCATGATAATACGGCCAGCCTCCACCGCCTCCGATTCTGCTTCCCGTACCAGTTTCTCGCCCACGCCCTGGCCACGCACAGCTGGCGACACCGCAATGGAGTAGATCCGGGCGAGCCGGGTGGCAGCGCTCATCAGAACCAGGCAGTAGCCCACCAGCTCGCCATCGGCCTCGGCCACAATCAAGCGGTCTCTGGGCATTTCCAGAAAGCGACGAAAACTCCGCCGAGAGAGGCGGTCTTCGGTGAAGCACCGGTTTTCGAGCAAGACCAGGGCGTCGAGGTCCTTGCTGGAGGCTTGTCGGAGCTGGAAATCAGGCATTGAGAGACGGCCTTGAAAAACGCGAGGAGGGCATGCTGGTGGGCTTCCCGTACTCCGCTATTATGTGTGAGAGTCAGGGTAACGCAAAGACCACAAGGATGCGTAAAAGCACGCATTATGCGCCGATTGTGCAGCGATTGTGACCGGCGTATTGTGGCCTCAATTACCACAGGCAAGACCTTTCAGGGAGGAATGCCTTCAATGTCCCGATTGCTTATCGTAGTGGACCGCGCCAAAGACTGGGCGCCTTATTACCCCAGTGAGGACGTGCTGACGTTTGATCAGTACCTCCAGTTCTCAGCTCCGCCCGCCAGCCGGGTGAGGGTCATCAACCTGTGTCAGAGCGCCCGTTACCTGAGCAAGGGGTATTATTGTTCACTCCTGGCAGAGGCCCGTGGTCACCATGTCGTACCCTCGGTGATGACGCTCAATGATCTCGGCCGCAAAGGACTGTTTTCACTTGAGCTGGAAGAGCTTGATGAAAGCGTCATCAACTGGCTCGAAGCGGCGGGTTCCGCTATTGACCCTGCCAGTGATGAGCGCGCGGCCACCCATGAAGTGCGCATTCGGACCTACTTTGGCCAGGCCGAGCACCCGGATCTGAAGCCGGTCGCCCGGGCGCTGTTCGAGCGGTTCCCTTGTCCGATTCTTGAAATTGTTTTCAAGCGCCGCAAGCAGTGGCAAATCGAGTCCATGAAGCCGGCGGCTCCGGCGGATCTGGGTGAGCAGGAGCAGGACGTGTTCGCGGCGGCCCTGGATCGTTTCAGCAGCATGGTCTGGCGTAAGCCACGGACCCGACGCCGTTACCGCTATGATCTGGCGGTGCTGGTCAATCCCGATGAGGAGATGCCGCCGAGTGACAAGGTTGCCCTGAAGCGTTTCGAGAAAGCCGGTCGCAAGCTGGGTATCAACGTTGAGCAGATTACCCGGCGGGATTATATGCGCCTGCCGGAATACGATGGGTTGTTCATTCGTGAGACCACTGCCATTGATCATCACACCTACCGGTTTGCCCGCAAGGCGGCCGCTGAGGGCATGGTGGTCATTGATGATCCGGTGTCGATCCTCAAGTGCACCAACAAGGTGTTCCTTGCAGATCTCCTGAAGAACAACAAGGTTCTCACGCCCAAGACACTCATCCTGTCGAAAGATCAGAAGAACGCTGTCGAGCAGGTCATCAGTGAGCTGGGTTTTCCGGTAGTTATCAAGATCCCGGATGGTGCGTTTTCCCGCGGCGTAACCAAGGCCGAAGACGAGAAGACCCTCCGTGCCGGGCTGAGAGACCTGTTCAAGCAGTCCGCCCTGGTGCTGGCTCAGGAATACCTTTACACCGATTACGACTGGCGTATTGGTGTGCTCGGTGGGCGGGCCATCTACGCCTGCAAGTACATGATGGTGAAAGGCCACTGGCAGATCTATCAGCACAGCGAATCCGAGAGTGAGAGCGGTGGCTTTGAGACCATGCCCACGTATGAGGTGCCAAGGAATGTCATTCAGGCGGCCCTGAATGCCACCAGACTGATCGGCAACGGGCTGTACGGTGTGGATATCAAACAGTCAGGCAACCGGGTTGCCGTCATCGAAGTCAACGACAACCCGAGCATTGATGCGGGCGTGGAAGACCGCTTCCTGGGGGGCGAGCTCTACACTCTGATCATGCGGGAGTTTCTTTCAAGGATGGAAGAGAACAGGCGTCGCTAGGTTCTATGGCCGGCGGCTTTCAGGGGCCGGCCACCCATACCCGGACACTCCCGAACCAGGGGTAATCACCGAGCTCTTCCCTGATGTTTGAGGATGAGAAGACGGTTTCACCCTCGGGGCTGTCCAGGAACAGCTCCAGATGCACCTTGTTTTTCAGATAGTGCAGCCGGAGCCGGCTGTGTTGCGGCAACTCTCCCAGGTGTCGGGCCAGGATGGCCCGGATGTCTTCACGGGAGGGCAGGCGCTCGGAGGTCAGCGGCTGATCTTCGTCGTTTTCGGCGTCGATGTGGAAGTTGATGTCCCGGATGTTGTCCAGGGCATCCCGCATTCCCGAGACAACCTGCATGCCGATCTGATGCCCTTCCGATACGCTGATTTCCGGACGAACCACCAGGTGAATATCCAGCAGAATGTCGTGCCCCATACGACGGCTGCGAAGCTCATGCACGTTGCGCACTCCGTCCGTGTCCCGGGCGATACTCTTGAGCATCTCCGTGTCCTCCTGGGAGAGGCCGGTATCCACGAGTTCCTTGACGCTGTCCCAGGTAAACTTCCAGCCAATGTGGATAATGATGCCTGCGATCACCACCGCCGCGAACACATCAAGCCAGACCATGCCAAGCATGGCGCCGGCCGTGGACACCAGAACCACGACTGAGGAGAACGCATCAGTTCGGCTGTGCCAGGCGTTGGCGATAATCAGATCCGAGCGGATCTTCAGGCCGACGTGGCGTGTGTATCGGAAAATCCATTCCTTGCCCGCAACAGACGCTGCAGCTGCCACCAGAACCGGCCAGCCAGGCACAGTATCCACGCCACCCTCTATCAGGCGTAGGGTATTTTCCCAGGCCAGGGCGGCGCCAACGGCAATCAGGATGCTGCCCAGAACCAGAGTGCCGAAGGTTTCGATTCGCTGATGGCCGTAAGGATGGTCGTCATCCGGCTCCTGGCGGGATACCTTCATGACGCCAAGAACAACCAGATCAGAGGCAACATCCGTAAAGGAGTGAATGCCATCCACCAGCAGGGCCTGGGAGTTAAAAAGAGCACCACCAATGACTTTTATGACCCCGAGTACGGCATCGAGAATCATTCCGATAATGGTCACGCGCGAGGCCGCCTTCATTTCGCCCGCGAGGTTTTCCCGGTGCTGTTGGGCGGGTGAAATCGGCTCTTGCATTGATGCACTCCAGATCAGAAGACAGGTGCCAGTATAACGTTATTCTCACGGGCTTTGGCAGGGGTGGCTAAAAGAGGGGATTTCAAGTGATTTATGCACATCATTGCAGAACGATGACTGGGTAACATTTTGTTTAGTATTTGTCGACAGCCATGAGAAAAATATATAACCTATTGAAAATAAACATAAAAATAACTGGTCAAAAAATAATCAATTTGTAGATTGGCGCAGTTATCAAGGGATGGCAACCGTTGCCCCGCGATTTTCAACAGGTTTATCCACAGATTCCGTGGAAAAGGTCATGAGAGTGCCATGATACAGTCATTTACAGCTGATTTGGTTCTATCCCGGGATGCTGTGGAAAACTTCCGGTATACTCCGCCCACTTGGATCAGGGGAGTTTTTTCAGATGTACGGCGTTATCCGCAATCTGCTTTTCCGTCTTCCAGCGGAGCAAGCTCACAATGTTGCATTGAATGGTCTCGATCTTGCGCACCGATTAGGCGTTTTGAGCGCTTTTTCACCAAAGATAGATTCATTGCCAGTGAATGTTATGGGGCTGGATTTTCCGAACCCCGTCGGGCTTGCCGCAGGTCTGGATAAGAACGCCGATCACCTCGATGCGCTTGGCGCCCTGGGCTTCGGTTTTATTGAAGTTGGTACCGTGACGCCTCTGGCGCAGCCCGGCAACCCCAAACCACGGATGTTTCGGCTGCAGGAGCATCAGGCCATCATTAACCGGATGGGTTTCAACAACGAGGGGCTAGACCACTTGCTGGCCCGTGTGGATCAGCGCCGCTACAAGGGCGTGCTTGGAATCAATGTTGGCAAGAACAAGGACACGCCCAACGACCAGTCCGAATCCGATTACCGGAAGGGGATATCGGCGGTTTACAGTCGGGCCGATTACATTACGGTGAATGTGTCCTCGCCCAACACGCCCGGTCTTCGGGATTTGCAGTTTGGAGACTCTCTGAAAGGCCTCCTGGAGGCCATCAAGGACGAACAGCTCCAGTGTGAGAAGGAGCATGGTCGGTACGTGCCTGTGGCTGTGAAGATCGCCCCGGACATGGACGATGACGGTATCCGCTTCGTGGCATCCGCCCTGCGTGAGACGGGTCTTGATGGCGTGATTGCCACCAATACAACGATCAGTCGGGATGCCGTGGCAGGTCATACCCATGCCGACGAGGCTGGTGGCCTCAGCGGTGCACCGGTGCGGGAGCCTTCTCTCAGGGTTATCCGGGGGCTTTACGCGGAACTGGGGGAATCACTACCGATTATTGGTGTCGGCGGCATTATGGACGGTGAAAGTGCGGCCGAGAAAGTCCGGGCCGGTGCCAAGCTGGTCCAGATCTACACCGGTTTTATTTACCGGGGGCCTGAACTTATTAAAGAGGCTGTTGAGGCTATCCGGCAGGTCAAGTGCTTTACCGCGCCCCATAACGAAGGTGGGCCCGCTTAGCGGGCCCGAGCGGGGAATGAACCCCGTGGCGCTTCATCGCATGGTACGGGGCGGGAGGCCCCGTTTGGGTTGCTCTGAGTACTGCGTCAAATTGTATGTAAAAAGATCAGATTAAGAATCGGGGTTAGTTGAGGCGTCACGCTGTCGTAACGTTAGCCAGTTTATGGATGCCGGATACGCCGGTCATGCCCTCCCATTGATCTGTGCGGCCTTCTCGCCACCCGTTCAGCCATTCCTGGCGAACTTCCGCCTGTTCAATCGGGCAGCTGTCTTTGGATTTTCCGGACACGCCAGCGAGATAACCCCGCTTGAATGCACGAGCGTACATGTCTCTTTTCTGTCTTTTCATGCCGTTCCTCACTGATGGATTAACAGAACAAGCGTGTACACATCTGCAGTGGCTGCGACCAGTGTTATCCGCTCCGGGATAACCCACTATTGTCAGCTCAAGCCAGAGCAGTCAGGATCCTGTTAACGGAAGGTTTGCACCCTTCCGGAACGACGCGTCACTTACAAGGTAAGTCGAACCTTTAGCCGATGTACACTAATTATTTCATCTATGTGACGCTTTTTTTATAGTTATATGAACTAAAAATTTTACTGCGATTTTCGGAATAGCCTTTATTCCGGAAACTTACCTCAAGCCGTCCAGGAACCAGGAGTTGAACTTGTCCAAATCTGTATTTTTCGTAACCTGCCCGAAGGGGGTGGAATACCTACTGGCGGACGAGCTCAGCACCTTTGGTCTGGATACCGTACGCAATGCCCCGGCCGGGGTCTGGGTGGAGGGTTCTCTGGAGGGTGGTTATCGCGCCTGTCTATGGTCGCGTCTCGCCAACCGGGTGATCCTTCACATTGATGAAGTGGACGCCAACAGCGGCGATCAGCTCTATGATGGCGTTGTTCACATGGACTGGCAGCAGCACATTCCTGTGCATGGCAGTTTCCGCGTTACGTTCCTCGGTCAGAACGAGGCCATCCGCAATACGCAATATGGCGCTCAAAGGGTCAAGGACGGCATTGTGGACCGGTTTCAGGCCAATGGCGGACCGCGGCCTTCAGTGGATGCCAAGAACCCGGATGTCATTGTCTCCGCGCGACTCAATCGTGGCCGCTTGTCCCTGGGCATTGATCTGAGCGGGCACAGTCTGCACATGCGCGGCTATCGTACGGATCAGGGCCTGGCACCCCTGAAGGAAAACCTGGCCGCGGCATTGCTGATGCGAGCGGGCTGGCCGGAGATTGCCGCCGCCGGCGGCGATTTCGTGGACCCGATGTGCGGTTCAGGCACCCTTGTGGTTGAAGCTGCCATGATGGCGCTGGATATGGCGCCCGGCCGCAAGCAGGAACGGTTCGGTTTCGAGAAGTGGCCGGGCCATCAGCCGGAGCTCTGGTTATCGCTGCGCCAGGAGGCGGAGCGTCGCGCCCACGAGGGCAAGCAAGGGCGGATCCCGAGAATGGCGGGCTTTGACCAGGATAGCCGGGTCATCGGGACCGCCTGGAAAAACATCCAGAGGGCAGGTCTGGAGAATGTTGTGCACGTTGAGGCTCGCGCAGTCGATGCCCTGGAACTGGAAGGCGACTGGTCTGATCGGGGGCTGGTCCTCACCAATCCCCCGTACGGTGAGCGGTTGAGTGAGCGCAGGGAGTTGGGCGGCTTGTACCAGGCACTGGGCGACGCGGTTAAACGCTGCGTTCCAGGCTGGCGCCTCGGTGTATTTACCGGAGCCCCGGAATTCGGCAAGTCCATCGGATTGAGAAGTTACAAGCAATACCGGCTTTTCAACGGCAAGCTGCCCGCCCAGTTGCTGCTGTTCGAGATAAATGAAGTGAGCGCCATGACACCGAGGACCCCGGATATTCCCGGTGAGGTCACCCCTCGGATTGCCAATGAGGAACGCGCGGCCATGTTGCGCAATCGCCTCAAGAAGAACGTGAAGACCATTGGGCAGTGGGCAAGAAAGCAGGGCATTGGTTGCTACCGCCTCTACGATGCCGATATGCCGGAGTTTGCGTTGGCGATCGATATCTATGAGGGGCGGGTGCACGTGCAGGAGTATGCGGCCCCGAAATCGGTGGATGAGCGTGCTGCTCGAGAACGCCTGGCGGAGGCCCTTGCAGTCATTCCCGAAGCACTGAGAGTGGAGCCGGAGGATATGGTGTGCAAGCAGCGCCAGCGGCAAACCGGCACCAATCAGTACGAGAAGCAGGCAGTCAGTGGCGAGTTTTTCAGGGTTCACGAACACGGCTGCGTGTTGAAGGTGAACCTCAAGGATTATCTGGACACGGGTCTGTTTCTGGATCATCGACCGGTGCGGCACTGGATTCAGCAGCACTCGGCAAACCAGCGATTCCTGAACCTGTTCTGTTATACCGGCGCGGCCACTGTTCACGCTGTTGTTGGAGGCGCCAGCCGCTCGCTCAGTCTGGATATGTCAAAGACGTATGTCGGCTGGGCTGAGGAGAACCTTGCACTGAACGGAGCCGACCCCAAGAAGCATCGGGTAGAGCAGGCAGACTGCCTGGCCTGGCTGGCAGACCGGAAAACGGCGGACCAACGGTTTGATCTGATCTTCATGGATCCGCCGACCTTTTCCAACTCTGCCCGTATGGCCGGCGTTCTGGATATCCAGAAGGATCATCCCACGCTGGTCAGGCAGGCCATGGCAAGGTTGAGTTCCGACGGGTTGTTGATCTTTTCCAACAATTTCCGACGCTTCAAGCTGGACGAGACACTGGAAAGCGAGTTCGAGGTTGCTGAAGTGACGCGGGATACCCTGGACAAGGATTTTCAACGCAACGCCCGCATTCACCGGTGCTGGCATATTCGCCACAAGGCCTGAATTTACGGGAGTACCGGCAGGATTGGCTGCCTCTCATGGAACCGCTACGAGCACATCCATGTGCGCTTGAGTGAAGCCATCCATGGCTTCACACATTCCATGAGAGGCAGCCAATCCCGCCTTTGCGAACGCCTGAGTCAGCTGTTTCTCAGAACTCGTAGCGCAGTCCGCCGGAAAACTGGAAGGTGTTCACATCCGTTCCTGTGTCTTCGAAAAGCTTTCCGCCTTCGAAGACCAGAAACGTATCGTCCATCACTTCGAAATCAAGCCCTGCAATCCAGCTGATGGAGAAGCCGCTGTCCGGGAATTCGCCTTCGAGATCCAGGTAGGGGTTGTTGCGATCATTTGCGGGATCGCTGATCTCGCCTTCGCCGTGGATATAGGAAAAGCCGAACTGGCCGTAGAGGTTTGCATCGTCGGTGATCGGGTAGTGCAGGCCCATGTACCAGCTGGCGTAGTAGTCAACGCTCAGCGTCAGGTCACTGTCCGGTACCTCGGCGTCTTTGAAGCCGCCACCGGCCCGCAGCTCGGCGTGAAACAGATCGGTTATGTGGCCACCCACCACCAAGGTTCCGCCTGTGCCCCAGGCGGTTTCCTTGGTGTTTTCACCGATGGTGCGGTGGTTGTAGGTGGTTGCCAGCAGCCCGATGTAGTGTTTGTCGGCCCTTGGCGTTTCCTGGGCCAGGGCGGCCTGGGATGCGAGGAGCAGGGCAGGGACAAGCGGACAGACGAGGGGCGTTCGCACAACCTTGTTCATTGTTATCGGGCTTCCTGACATGGGCGAATACGGGCTGATTCTGCCTCGTGTAACCGTTTGTTACGTCGACCCGTGTCACACTTCCCCCTGTCAATTCCTGCTGTTTCTCAATCCTCGTCGAACAGGCCCTCTTCCCGCGCCATCAGCAGCAGTGCGTAGACGCCATTTTCAGGCAACTGGGGTTCCAGGCTTTCCTCGAACAGGAGCTGGCGGCGGCGGTCTTCCAGGGTTTCGCTGTCCAGGCCTGTGATCAGCTCACTGATGGGTGCGATTTCGAACGGGGCCTCCTGTGCCACGGCCGTGAAAATGAGGTCTACCAGAATCTCGTCCGGATCGAGGCCGTCCACGAAGACGGTCTGGTCGGGCAGATCCTGGTGCAGTTCCCGGACCAGCTCGATCAGGGGCACGCCCTGTTCTTCAAGGTAGAGAAGGTCGACATCACCCAGGTCACCATCTTCCGGGAGCCAGTCGTCGGAAGGGGCGATAACCACGGTTTTCATTCGGCCGTCTTCCAGCGACCAGGCCATGGCGGTGGGAAACAGCGCATCGTCGGTCTGGCAGTATTCAATGTCGAGAAATCTCGGTGCTGGCACGTTGGGCTCCCGGTGATGGTTGATTTGTGACCCGGTTATAGGGAATGTCCGTTGACGCAGTGTGAGGCTTTACGGCTTCATGCCATACTGTTGGCGCAATTATCTTTTAATCAGGGACATCATGGAACACGCTGAATTTAACAAAGATTTATTGAAGTTTCTGAACACTTCCCCCACACCCTGGCATGCGGTCGACACCATGAAACAACGGCTGAGTGCGGCCGGGTTTCAGGAGCTGGATGAGCGGGAAGACTGGTCGCTGGTGAGCAACCAGGGCTATTACGTTGTCCGTAACGGCTCCTCAATTGTCGCCTTCCGAGCTGGCAACAAAGATGTCACCACCTCGGGAATCCGCATGGTGGGTGCTCATACCGACAGCCCCTGCCTGAAGGTCAAGCCGAACCCTGAGCTCCGCCGCAAGGGCTTCTTCCAGTTGGGTGTCGAAGTGTACGGTGGTGTGCTGCTGAATCCCTGGTTTGACCGGGATCTTTCCCTGGCCGGTCGGGTGACGGTGCTGGATGAAGACGGCAAGGTACGGGACACCCTGGTGGATTTCCGTAAGCCTGTGGCATTCATTCCGAGCCTGGCAATCCATCTTGATAGAGAAGCCAACAGCAATCGCACGGTTAACCCACAGACCGATCTGCCACCGGTTCTGATGCAGGTTCCTGAGAGCGATACCACCAGCTTCGTGGATCTGCTGTCCCAGCAGGTCAAGTCGGAGACCGGGCTCACTGTCCGCAAGGTCCTGGGGTACGAGCTCAGTTTCTACGATGCCCGTGAAGCCTCGTTTGTCGGATTGCGTGATGATTTCATCGCCTCGGCTCGCCTGGACAACCTTCTGAGTTGTTATATTGGCCTCCAGTCGCTGCTGAAAACCTCCGGGGACGAAGCCGCGTTGCTGGTCTGCAACGATCACGAGGAAGTTGGCAGTATGTCTGCCGAAGGTGCACAAGGGCCGTTCCTGACAGCGGTTCTGGACCGCTGGGTCGGCGCTGGCAAGGCTCGTGCTATTGCCAACTCAATGATGGTGTCGGCGGACAATGCCCATGGCATTCATCCGAATTACATGGATAAACATGATGAGAATCATGGCCCGATTCTCAATCAGGGGCCGGTGATCAAGGTCAACCATAACCAGCGGTACGCCACCAACAGTCGATCGGCAGCAGTTTACCGGCACATCAGTGACGAGCTGGGGTTGCCTCACCAGACCTTTGTGGTTCGGAGCGATATGGGCTGTGGCAGCACCATTGGGCCCCTGACGGCGGGGAACCTGGGTGTAACCACGCTGGATATTGGCGTGCCCCAGTTCGGTATGCATTCCATTCGGGAGCTGATTGGCACCGAGGATGGGTTCACGTTGTTCCGCGTGCTGACCGAATTCATGCAGCGCGAGCAGATTTTCTGAGGCCGTAAACGAAAAATGCCGCTGGTTCAGAAGAATCAGCGGCATTTCGGAATAAGTGGCTCCCCGAGCTGGGCTCGAACCAGCGACAAACGGATTAACAGTCCGTTGCTCTACCAACTGAGCTATCGGGGAACAGCATCAAGTGGCGCGCATATTAAGCGCTTTGGTTTACGGGGTCAACCCCCTGATATGAAAGGCTAAAAATTGTACGAAAGCAGGACTCTTCACTACCGGCCCCCGCCGTGGTTGCGCAATGGCCACGTTCAGTCTGTCTGGCCCACACTGTTTCGCAAAGTCCCGATGGTAGAACCGGAGCCGGAAGTGATCGCCACACTGGATGACGACGAACTGCACCTGGACTGGTACCGGCAGGGTAGCGATCGCCTGGCCATCGTGTCTCACGGTCTGGAAGGTCACAGCAGGCGGCCCTACGTGCTCGGTTTAACTCGCGCCCTGCTTCGGGAAGGCTGGGATGTTCTTGACTGGAACTTCCGCTCTTGTGGCGGGGTTATGAATCGGCAACCGCGGTTCTATCACAGCGGCGCCACCGAGGATCTCGGCCTGGTGGTCAACCACGGTTTGTCAGGTGCTTACGACACCCTGTTTCTTTCCGGGTTCAGCATGGGGGGCAATCTGACGCTGCTTTATCTGGGCGAACAGGGCGAGCGTGTTGATAGCCGGATCTGCGGAGCCGTTGCCTATTCGGTTCCCTGCGACCTGGCCGGCAGCGCAGATATGCTGGCGTTGCCCAGCCGAAAGATCTACATGCAGCGCTTTCTCCGGGATCTGAAGGTAAAAATGGAGGAAAAGGCGGAGAGGTTTCCGGACCTGATTGATATTTCGGGGTTTGATGCCATTCGCAGCTTTCATGAGTTTGATGACCGCTACACCGCGCCTCTGCACGGTTTCCGCAATGCCCGGGATTACTGGGCCCAGTGTTCAGCATTGGGGCGCATGCGAGATATCCGCGTGCCGGCGCTGATGGTGAACGCCGCCGACGATCCGTTTCTCTCGGCGCGCTGTTTCCCGGAATCCCGGCGGGAGCTGGGCGCTCATGTGCGCCTCGAAGCTCCTCGTTGGGGCGGCCACGTCGGGTTTGTCGAGCATTCGAAAGATGGCTTTTATTGGTCAGAGCGCCGTGCGCTGGCATTCCTCCAGGGATTGACCTGAACCATCTTTATTGCAGGATCGGTTTGAGCACCGGCCAGACATTCTCCAGCAGTTTGCCCTGGGCTTCCTCGGTCGGGTGAATCCCGTCGTCCTGCATCAACCCGGCCTGGTTGTAGATGCCGTCGAGGAAAAAGGGAACCAACGCGGTGTCGTATCGGTCAGACAGCTTCGGATAGATTTCGGCAAACATCTCTGTGTAGCGCTGTCCGTAGTTGGGCGGTATCTGCATGCCCACCAGTACGGCGCGAGCACCCGAGGTCTGCACCTTTTCGATCATGGAGGCGAGATTGGATTCGATTACGTTGGGGGGAAAGCCGCGAAGGCCATCATTGCCACCCAATTCAATGACCACGACGTCGGGCTCGTTCTCCTCAAGGAGATCAGGCAGCCGGCGGGCACCGCCATCCGTGGTTTCTCCGCTGATGCTGGCATTGACCACATCCCAGTCGCTCAACCCTTTGCTCTCGAGCCGGTTTCTCAGCAACTGCACCCAGGCAGTTTCGGAGGGCACTCCATAGGCCGCACTGAGGCTGTCACCTACGATGAGCAGCGTGTTTTGACTGGCCACTGCCGGCAGCGCCAGCACGGCAAACACGAGAAAAAGAATTGATCTGACGTACACCAATGCCGTATGCATAGACAACCAATACACCTTTAAGCCGTTTTCGAGACCCAGGATCGGGAGATTCCGTGAATCAGATGACCAATGTTAACCCGGATAGCCAGAGCCCAATGTTACGGGTAGATAACCTGACCCACCGCGTCAGTGTTGAAACCGATACGCTCACGATCTTGCAAGGGGTCACTCTCGAAATCAATCGGGGAGAATCCGTAGCCATTGTCGGGCGCTCCGGTTCTGGTAAAACCACCCTGTTGGGTTTGCTGGCGGGTCTTGATACGCCCAACGAGGGGACGGTGGAGCTGGACGGCTCGGTGATCAGCAAGCTCAGCGAGGATGAGCGGGCAAAACTCCGCGCACACCGGGTTGGTTTTGTATTCCAGTCTTTCCAGCTTTTGCCGGCGCTAACCGCGCTCGAGAACGTTATGTTGCCGCTGGAACTTGCCGGCATGGCGTCGCCGGAGAAGAGGGCCCGTGAGCTACTGGAACGGGTTGGGCTTGGCGAACGGCTGACCCACACACCCAGACAGCTCTCCGGTGGTGAGCAGCAGCGGGTTGCCATCGCGCGGGCATTTGCGTCTGAGCCGCTGATCCTGTTCGCTGACGAGCCGACGGGTAACCTGGATAACCGCACCGGTCAGGCAGTGTCTGATCTCTTGATGGCGTTGAACCGGGAGCAGGGCACAACGCTGGTGATGGTAACCCACGATGAACACCTGGCGGCTCGCTGCAATCGGCAGTTCCATATTGAAGCCGGCGTTCTGAGCGAACCGGAAGCAGCCCAGGAGATGGCGCGCTGATGGCTGCTGCAAAAAAACTCATGTCGGTTCGCCGGGACTGGCGGGAACGGGATGTTCGCGTCGTTCTGGCCGCTCTCATCATCGCCGTTGCCACTGTCGCCACCATTGCCCTGTTTGCCAGTCAGCTTCAACGCACCCTGGTTTCTTCAGCCAGCTCGTTCCTGGCAGCGGATCGCCAGCTTGAGGCAGAGAATGGCCGACCGATTCCGGACGCCTGGCTTCAGGAAGCCGCCGATCAGGGCCTGAAAACCGGTCGAATGGTGGAATTCTCCACCATGGTGTTCGGTGACGAGAATTTCCAGCTGGTGTCAGTCAAGGCCGTGAGCAATGAATATCCGCTTCGTGGCGATATCGAAATCCAGCGGAACCCGACAGGTACCCGGGAGCTGGTAAATCAGGGGCCCGGGCCAGGAGAGGTCTGGATCAACCCGCGCTTGCTCAGGCTGCTGGATCTCGAAGTCGGCGAGTCGCTTGAAGTTGGTAATCTGAATCTTACCGTGTCCGGCCTGCTCATCCGGGAGCCGGACGGCGGTTTCCGGCTGTCGGCACTGGCCCCCCGCGTGATGATGCATGTGGATGATGTGGCCGCCACCGGGGTCATCCAGGAGGGCAGCCGGGTTGAATACGTCTACCTGTTTGCCGGTGATGAAGCTGCGCTGGAATCGTACTACCAATGGTTGGAACCCAGACTCGAACCCAGTCATGAATGGGCGGGTGTCCGGGATGGCGAGACCTTCTCGCGCTCACTCGAGCGAGCCGAGCGATTCCTGCTGTTGGGTGGCAGTCTTGCAGTCCTGCTTGCCGCCGTGGCCGTGGCTGTGGCGAGTCGTCAGTATGCCCTTTCCCAGCGCGATACCGTGGCACTTCTGAAAACGCTGGGGCTCAGCGGTGCGGGTATTGGCGGTCTGTACCTCAAGCGCCTCGCGCTCTGGGGTGTCACCGGGATCGTGGGCGGACTGCTGGTCGCGATGCCGCTGTACTGGTTGCTGATTCACATGCTGAGCCAGGTGCTTGAGCGCCCGGTGGAATTTCAGCTCGATCCGTCTGCATTGGTGCCCGCCTTGCTGACGGCACTGGTCTCTCTGTTTGCGTTTGCCTATCCTCCCGTTCGCAGGCTTCGCAATGTTCCGGCGATGCGTGTACTGCGCAGCCAGCCCGGTGAAACCGGGCGCGAGGCCCTGCCGGATATGATAATTGCCATTGTGGCGGTTTTCGGGCTTGTGTGGATGTATGCGGGCGAACTTGCCCTGGTGGTTTCCCTTCTGGGGGGGCTTGCGTTGCTGCTCGGGGCACTTGGCCTGGTGGGTTGGCTGTTGGTTGCAACACTGCGCAAGGTTCGCGGCGGTGGTAACGCCTGGCGTTTGGCCCTGGTGGGGCTGTACCGGCATCGCCGGGCCAGTCTTTCCCAGATTGCCGTATTTGCGATGACGTTGATGCTGGCGGCCACGCTGATATTGGTGCGTACCTCTTTGTTGACAGACTGGCAGGCCCAGTTGCCGGATGACGCGCCCAATCATTTCCTGATCAATATTGCACCGGAAGCGGTCGAGGACGTCGATTCGTTCTGGCAGGAGCGTGGCCAGCCACTGGACAAACTTTACCCGATGGTTCGAGGACGCTTGACCGAACTCAATGGTCAGCCAGTCAAGGAAACGGTCAGCAAGGATGAGAATGTTAATGCTCTCAACCGTGAACTGAACCTGACCTGGATGTCGGCCTTGCCGGACGACAACGAGATAGTCGAGGGCGCCTGGTTTGGTGAAAACCAGAAGGAAGGTGTCTCGGTGGAAGCGGAGCTGGCCGGAAAGCTGGGACTGTCACTGGGCGACGAACTGACGTTCACCATTGGCTCGGAAAAGGTGACAGAAGCCGTCACCAGTATTCGGACGGTCCAGTGGGACAGCATGAAGCCCAATTTCTACATGGCGTTCCCGCCGGAGGGCGGGCTCACCGAGATGCCCGCGACCTGGATTACCAGTTTTTACCTGCCCAAGGACAAGAAAGATGCCCTGAACGAATTTTCCCGGCAGTTCCCGACGGTTTCCGTTCTGGAAATTGATCATGTGATTGAGCGGATCCAGGAGATTGTCCGTCAGGTCACCCAGGCGATTGAAGCCATTCTGGCGTTGATCCTTGCCGCCGCGCTGGTGGTGATGGCTGCAGTCGTCAGTGCGACGCTTCAGGATCGACAGCGGGAAGGTGCGCTGCTGCGAACCCTGGGCGGACGCCAGAGGTTGCTGGTTCGCAGTACCATGCTCGAATTTGCGTTGCTGGGTGGTTTCGCAGGTGTGCTTGGAGTGGTCGCCGCCGAGGCGGCAGTCTGGGCGCTTCAGTTCAGGATGTTCGAGGGCACGTTCCAGTGGCACTGGCACGTGGTGTTGCCGATTCCAATCGTCAGCGCCGTTGTTCTTGCCCTGTTCGGCCGCTGGCAGCTACGGCCGGTGTTGAGTGTATCGCCGATGCTGTTGTTGCGACGCCTCGAGTAGCGCCGGGCGGCTTCAGCGGTAGTTGGCGAGAATCGCATCCAGCTCGCCATTCGCCTTCATCTTCGCCAGTTCTTCGTTGAACTGGCTGGCAAAGGACTGCCAGTCTTTCCGCAGCATTAGCCGGAACCCGTAATTGCTGATGCTTTCGTTGCTGATGTCGAAATGCTGCCGCAGCCCCTCGTTTCTGAGAATCCACTTTCCGACGAGCCGGTCGGCGACGGCGGCGTCGAAGCGGTCACCGTGCAGCACGAGGGTGAACATGTCCTTGTCTCTGGAAACATCAAAGCGGCGAATCCGACCTTCCTCGAAGTAGGGCTCAAGCAGCGGATATCGGTAGCCGAGATGGGTGACAATGGTTTTGGAGATCAGATCGTCCGGGCTCTCGTAGTAAAAGCTGGATTGTGCTGGTACAAAAAACACTTCCTCGATGTCGACTACCGCATCGGTAAACAGGAATTTCTCCGGGTCGTCCGCCCACTCCCGAGCCCTTGGTGTGGCATCGATGTATCCATCAAGCAGCATCTGATCTACACGTTTACGGGGGATTTGCTCAGCGATTACCCGGTATCCGAGCCTCTGGGCTACCTCGGACACCACATCCCACATGATTCCTGATGGTTGGCTCTGGTCACCGATGAGATAGGGTGGGTAACCATTGGGCGAAATATTGAAACGAAAAACCTTTTGTTCGCCAGAGGTATCTTGTGAGGCAAAAACTGGCGGAGAAAGTGCAGTCAGTACAAGAACAAGGACACCAAGAGTGGCATTAACAGGGCGGGGATATCGGTTTTGCATGCGGTGGGGCTCTCTACGGAACAGTACTGTAGGTGGATAATGAACCCGGCTATCATCCCTGCCAGAATTGGCTAATTCTCCTCTCTTGCTTGATCAATTTCAATGATGTGAAGTCTATCTTCACACAAGGCGAACGCCGGGGCCCAGGCAGGGTCCCCGGCGAAGAAACAGTCACGCCCAGGCGCGGCGCAGAACCGAGCGGGCATCCTCCAGCGTTACTTCCTTCGGATTAAACATGATGGAACCATCATCCAATGCCATCTCAGCGATATGGTCCAGCTGTGCCTCGGTCACCTTACCGGTTTCCTTGAGTGTCCGAGGCAGCTGGCAGCGCTTGTACAAAGCATCCCGCAACTTCCGGATCGCGGAAATACTGGCCTCTGCCCGGCGGCTTGCCGGTGTTGCTGCAAAGACTTCGGGGCCCTCGAGGTACAACAAAAGTTCACCCAGGGGTTCCCGGATGGTTTCAAGGTTGTACTCCAGGGCGTAGGGCAGGTAAAGACTCATGCAAAGGCCGTGGGGCAGGTGGCAGACGGCGCCGGTGGCGTGCCCCAGGGCATGCACCAGACCCACCATGGAGTTGGAGAAGGCGATGCCGGCCATGGTCGAGGCTTGCGCCAGCTCCAGTCGTCCGTCGCTGTCTTTCGGGTTGTCCATGACCTGAAGGAGCGACTGGCTGATTTTCTTGATGGCCGCGGTCGCGTAGGCGTCACTCAATGGGTTTTTCGCCATGCAGGTGAACGCTTCGGTTGCGTGGGTCATGGCGTCCATGGCTGTCGCGGCAGTAATGTGCGGCGGCAGGGTGAGGGTCATGCGCGGGTCAATGATGGCCGCGTTTGGCAGCAGGAACGACGACGTGAAGGGCAGCTTGACGCCCTTGGCTTCATCGGTGATGACCGCAACCGACGTAACTTCCGAACCGGTCCCGGCTGTTGTCGGCACCACGAAGAAGGGCTTGAGCGGATGCTTGAGCACACCGGCACCGCTGTACTTGGCGATATCGTCACCACCCTCGGAAACCAGAATGTTGACGGCCTTGCCGGTATCGATCGCCGAACCGCCGCCCACGGCGATGATGGAGTCGCACTTTTCCTGACGATAGATGCCGGCGATATCGCGTACCACCGTGGTCGAGGAGTCAGGCGGAACGTCATCATAGATGGTGGTTATTTCCAGCCCGCTTTCCTCGCAAGCTGCGATCACGGGTTCCAGAAGGCCCGCAGCCCGCACGCCCTTGTCGGTTACGATCATTGGCCGCTTGGCAGCCATTCCAGTCAGCTCGTAAGGGATGTGTTCAAGGGCGGCCTTGCCGGCAATGACTTTTACCGGGCAGAAGAACTCATAGTATTTATTGGTCATCACGCTCTCACTGTCTCAACGAAATTGGTGGCAACTTTCAGGTAAATGCGCGCGGCGCTGATCAGCTTTTCCGGCAGGTGGAGGTCGGCCGGGTATTCCTTCACGGCGCGCTCGGCGACCATTTTCGGCAGGATGAAGGATTCAAGCCGGTTCAGTACCCGCGTCATCCGCACGGCATAGCTGATGTCGCCATCCACCAGCATGCGGTCATTGGCGAAAGCCACTGATGTTTTTTCCTGGAAAGACAGCACCAGGAAAGCGTGGGCGATGTGCTTGAACTGAATCGACAGGTCGATCGGCCGTGGGGCCTTGTCACCGTGGTAACGGAAACGCCCCTGACCGGTATGCTCGACGATCAGCTTTGAGCCATCCGGCATCACCATCATCTCAAACAGGAAACCGTCAGGCAGTGCCCGGGCTTCGTTCTGAACCTTCTCGTCCACCTCGCTCACAGCCTGCAGGGCTCGCCCCATCACCTGGAACATCAGTTCCACGTACAGTCGGCGCGCCTGGAAGACCATGGGCTGGATACGTTTCGCTAGCATGTCCGTCATCCAATCGTTGTTGATGTCATCTGATTTTTAGAGTTATTGCTCTAAAAGTCAATGGAGGCGATGACAGAAGATGTGCGTCAGACCGGCAATCTTGATCCCGGGCAATAAAAAGGCCGGAACCCCTCGGGACTCCGGCCTTCTAAAGTCAACGATTCCGGCGGCAATTATTGCGTGAGTGCCGCCAGTTTACGTTTGGCCTCTTCAGCTACGTCTCCACCGGCTTCGGCGGCCTTGCTGTAATAGGCAATGGCTTCATTCCGGTTATTCTGTTTTACCGCAACATCGCCCAGTCGCAGGAAGGCAATGGAAGTGGGGACGGTTTCATTGGCTTTGGTCAGATTCTCCCTGGCCTTGTCCAGATTGTTGAGCCTCAGAGCATTCAGGCCATTGTAAAGGCGATACTTGAACATCTCGGGGTAGAGCTCCACCGCCTTTTCAAAGTCGGCCGCGGCCTTCTCTGTTTCCTTCTGGTCCTGATAAATGCGGCCGCGAAGGGCATAGAACATGGCTTCCCTTGGCAGCAGACGGATGGCTTCGTTGATCTTGTCCAGCGCAGGCTTCATCTCGCCTTTGGAGGCCAGCTCCATGGCTTTGTCATGGGCATCGTAAGCCGGTTGCAGCGAACGGAGTTTGGCCATCTTGCGTTCATAGACGTCCTCACCGCGGTAGCCGCCCGCGCCAACCTTCTGCACCAGTTCGCGGTTCTCCTGCACGCGTTTCGCTGAGGGAGGATGGGTCGCGAACAGGCCATCAATGAAACTGGACTGACGCCCTTCGGATAGTTTCAGGAACAGCTCCTGGAGCTCCACCGCCGCCTGTGGGTCATAGCCGGCTTCTTTCATGTAGAGAATCCCGTAGTGGTCGGATTCGAGTTCATCGCCCTGGCTGTATTGCGCCAGCGCAAGTTGCGCCCCAAGGGCAGCACCACCCATGATCAGACCGGCCCATTCGTTGTCCGACAGGGCAAAACCAAGTCCGGCAACGCCGGCGCTGATCAACATTCCCTGCTGCATGCGCTGAACACTGTGCCGGGCTGCCGCATGAACAATCTCGTGCCCCAGAACCGAGGCAAGCTGAGCCTCGTCGTCAAGCTCTGTCAGCAGGCCACGGTTAATGGCGATCTTGCCTCCGGGAAGGGCCCAGGCATTGGGTACACTGCTGTTCAGAACCACGAATTCGTAGGGCAGGTCCGGTCTGTCGCTGACCCTGGCCATTTTCTGGCCAACCTCGCTCACATAGAGCGTCAGCTCCGGGTCCACATAAAACCGACCGCCCTGGGTTTGCTGGGTGGGCACGTACTGCTCGGCGCCCATGGCGAGCTCCTGGCTTTCACCGATCAGCGAAAGCTGATTTTCCCCGGTAACCGGATTGACCGAGCAGCCGCTGAGTGTCAGCGCCAGCGCAATGGCTACCAGGCTGTTTTTGATGGCAGACAGGTTCACAGTAAGCTCCCTTTTGGATGATGCGATGTCGGGTTCGTTCAAAACAGTTGCCCGCTTCCTGAATGGGCAGTTTATAGCACATGATCGGCCATCAGTGGATTACCTCAACCTGCCCGGCGGTGGTGACGAGCAGGCCCTTGGCGTATCATAAGCGTCTGTTCCCGCTCTGTTTCACCAACTTCGCACCCAAGGCAACCCATGAGTAATTTACTCGAACTGATCGCTTTGCTCTGGTTCCTCGTCTGCTGGCTGGGTTATACCGAATACTCGAAACGCCGTGCCGCGGACCGTCCCTGCCTGTCCAACACCCTCGACCTTTACCGGGAGGACTGGATGCGCGTCATGTTGCGGCGGGAAAACCGGATTGCCGATGCGTCTGTGGTCGGAAACCTGGAGCGCAACGGTGCGTTTTTCGCCTCCAGCTGCCTGCTGATTCTCGCGGGTATTATCACCGCCCTCGGCTATACCCAGGAAGTCATGGAAGTATTCAGTACCATGCCCTTCGGCACATTGCCGACCCGGGAAATCTGGGAACTTCGCATGGTGGTGCTGTTGGTGGTCTTTATCTACGCCTTTTTCAAATTCACCTGGTCCATGCGGATGTACAACTTTGTGTCGGTGATGGTGGGCAGTGCCCCTCCGCCAGACGACACCAAAACCAGCCCCGCTGGCAGGGAGGCGTTTGCACGAAGTGCCGGCAACATCTGCAATCTTGCCGGCGATGCCTTTAACCTTGGGCTGCGGTCCTACTATTACGCACTTGCCGTGGTAGGCTGGTTTATTCACCCGATTGTCTTCATGGCGGCGTCCACGCTGGTTGTTGTCGTTCTCTATCGACGCGAGTTCTGTTCGACGGCACTGGAAGCATTGAGGGCAGGGAAGGTCTTCGAGGAGCCGCTGCCCGGCAAGGCGGAAAACAGCCCAAAACCTAAAAGCTGATCCACAGGTTGAATCTGAATGAACGATGATATCCGACGGAAACGGGTTAGCCGTTTTATAGCCACCCTCAACCAGGCCAAAGAGCTTGGTCTGTCGGTTACCGAGGCCACAAAAGGCAGCCTGACACTGTGCCTGCCTTACAGTGATCGCATTATCGGTAACCCGGACACCGGAGTGATTCACGGTGGGGCCATCACCACCCTGATGGATACCACGTCAGGGTGCGTGATCCTCTGTGCCCTGGAAGATTTTGAACTCTGCCCGACGCTGGACCTGCGCGTGGACTACATGCGCCCGGCCCAGCCCCGCAAGCCGGTTTATGCCCGGGCTGAAACCTACCGGGTAACCCGGAACATCATTTTTACCCGCTGTGAAGCTTACCAGGAAGGCGGTGAAACCATCGCCAACTGCGTGGCCACCTTCATGCGTATCGGGAAGGATGCCAGCCCGAAACATTACCGGGACCTGATTACCGGAGGTGAAGAATGACCGATCCTGAAATCCTGCGTTACACCCAGGAGACCGGTGACTTCAGCCGCATGCTCAGCAGCATTCCCTACGCCACCTGGATTGGTCTTCAGTGCGAGCAGTTTGGAGACGACCTGATTTTCCGTCTGCCCTGCAAAGACTCCAACCTGGGTAATCCCATCCTGCCGGCCATCCACGGTGGCGTGATCGGTGGCTTCATGGAGATGTCTGCCAACATCTACCTGATCATGTCCCAGGAAAGTCTGCGCATGCCCCGTATCGTCGACTTTTCCCTGGATTACCTCAGGGCCGGTCTCAATCGCGAGACCTACGCCGAATGCCGCCTAACCCGCCAGGGCAACCGCGTTGCCAACGTGATGGTCAGCGCCTGGCAGAAATCCCGCTCGCAACCCATTGCGACTGCCAGGGCGCACTTCCTCCTCGAAGACTGATCTTGCCTATACTCCGGGGCTTGAAATGCCCCGGTGTGCCCCCATTTTTTTGGACAGCGAGAGCTCAATAGCCTGGTGGCGCGGGTAGGAAAGGCTTTCCAAAACCGTGCGGAGCCATGGATGGCGGAGCCGAGCGTACATGGATGTATTCACAGCGTGTTTTGGAAAGCCTTTCCTGCCCGTGCCGCTCCACGAATTATGAGGTAACTCGGGCGCCCCTATTCGCCCGTTTATTTGTATCAGGAGACATAAACGCCATGACGGTTGAAGCCAATAAAGAGACGCTTGGATTCCAGACCGAAGTGAAGCAACTGCTTCACCTGATGATTCACTCGTTGTATTCCAACAAGGAAATCTTCCTTCGTGAGCTGATTTCCAACGCTTCAGATGCCGAAGACAAACTGCGTTTCGCAGCGCTGAAGGACGATAGCCTTTATGAAAGCGATCCTGAGCTGAAGATTCGCCTGGATTTTGACGAAGAGGCGAATACCGTCACGCTCACCGACAACGGTATCGGTATGACCCGTGACGATGTTATCCAGAATCTTGGCACCATTGCCCGTTCCGGTACGGCTGAATTCCTCCAGCAGTTGTCCGGCGATGAGAAGAAGGACAGCAAGCTGATCGGTCAGTTCGGTGTTGGGTTCTATTCGGCGTTTATTGTTGCCGACAAGGTTGATGTATTTACCCGCCGCGCGGGTGCGCCTGCAGAAGATGGTGTGCATTGGGAGTCCAAGGGTGACGGCGAGTTTTCCATCGAGCAGGTCAATCTGGATAACCGCGGCACCCAGATCGTCCTGCATCTGAAGCCAGACGCCAAGGAATTCGCCAACGGCTGGAAGCTGCGCAGTCTGGTGAAGAAGTACTCGGATCATATTTCCTTCCCGGTTGTCATGAAGGCCGAATCCGACGAAGGTGAGAAGAAGGACGAGTACGAAACCGTTAACGATGCGACAGCGCTCTGGACACTCCCCCGTACCGAGATCAAGGACGAGGAGTACAGGGAGTTCTACAAGCACATCGCCCACGATTTTGAAGACCCGCTCACCTGGTCCCACAACAAGGTGGAAGGCAAGCTGGATTACACCAGCCTGCTGTATATCCCGGCCCGTGCACCGTTTGATCTGTACAACCGTGAAGCGCCTCGTGGCCTGAAACTGTACGTGCAGCGTGTGTTCATCATGGACGACGCCGAGCAGTTCCTGCCGCTGTACCTGCGTTTTACCAAGGGTGTGATTGATTCCAACGATCTGTCCCTCAACGTTTCACGTGAGATCCTGCAGAACGACAGCACCGTGGAAAGCATTCGCACCGCGCTCACCAAGCGGGTCCTCGATATGCTGTCCAAGCTGGCCAAGAAGGATTCCGAGCAGTATCAGAAGTTCTGGGGTGAGTTTGGCACGGTATTGAAAGAAGGCCCGGCGGAAGATTTCAGCAACCGCGAGAAAATCGCCGGCCTGCTGCGCTTCGCCTCTACCCACACCGGGGAAAGCACACAGAACGTGTCGCTGGATGACTACATCGGCCGGATGAAGGAAGGGCAGAAAAAGCTTTACTACATCACCGCCGACAACTTCACAGCCGCCAAGAGCAGCCCGCATCTAGAAGTGTTCCGCAAAAAGGGCATTGAGGTGCTGATCCTTACAGATCGCATCGACGAGTGGATGATGGGTTACCTCAGCGAATACGACGGCAAGCAGTTGCAGGATGTTGCCCGTGGCGACCTGGACCTGGGCGAGGTCGAGACCGAGGAAGACAAGAAACACAAGGAAGAGGCGGCTGAAGAGCACAAGGACCTGCTGGAGCGCATCAAGAATGCCCTGAGCGACCGGGTGCAGGAGGTGCGTGTAACCAACCGCCTGACCGATTCACCGGCCTGTCTGGTGGTAGGCGATTTCGATATGGGCGCCCAGATGAAGAAGATCATGGAAGCTGCCGGCCAGAAAGTACCGGACAGCAAACCGATCTTCGAGATCAATGTTGATCATCCGCTGGTCCAGCGACTGGAAAGCGAGAAGGGCGAAGAGCGGTTCAACGAGCTCTCAGCGGTTATCCTGGACCAGGCCACCCTGGCCAGCGGTGAGCAACTCCCGGACCCCGGGGCCTATGTCACCCGTCTGAACCGCCTGCTGCTTGAACTGGCGAACTGATCGCCAATGCAGCAGATTATTGTGGATATCAGCATCAGCCCTGATGAGTGGATCAAGCTCTATCAGGGCGTTGCCACAGATGTTCACACCACGGCCCGGGACGGACGCTCTGTCCGATTCCCGGCCCGTATCCTCTCCCGTTTTTATCTTCGCGATGGCATTCGCGGCAGTTTCCGCATCGTCTTTGACGACGCCGGTAAGTTTTCATCCATTGAGCGGCTCTGACCGACCAGAGCTCCATCCATAAATAAAAACTCTCACAAATTTATTTTTAATTAATTGTATTGCGCCATCGGTCCCGCGCTACGGTGGAGCTGTTCTCGTTAGGCAGGAGCAGATCCATGTCCAATGTAATGTCACTCAGTCGTTCAATCGCATGGCCGGACTTTTTAGACATTCTGGCGAGATATTCAAGTGATTACGCTTGTGCCCAGTAAGGCAGAGAACCCGCAAACATTGCGGGAAATCCTATAGGCGCACGCTATCCGGGACATAAGAAATACTCAGAGCAGATTATTGGGTGTGTCCTATAGTTAGAAGTGCCTGAATCAAAGCAGTGTCGTTTTGCCAACCCCAATGAGGAGAGAAAAATGACAGACAACAACAGTGCGGGCGGAAAGTGTCCCGTAATGCACGGTTCAAACACTCAGGAAAAAGCCGATGTAGCCGGCTGGTGGCCTGAGAACCTCAATCTCGACATCCTTCATCAGCACGACCGCAAAACCAATCCTCTCGGTGAAGACTTCGACTACCGGGAAGAAGTCAAAAAGCTTGATCACGAAGCCCTCGAAAAAGACATGCACGAGCTGATGACCAACAGTCAGGAATGGTGGCCTGCCGATTGGGGGCATTACGGCGGCCTGATGATTCGACTGGCGTGGCACGCCGCTGGTACCTATCGCCTTGCCGACGGTCGTGGTGGTGCCGGCACCGGCAACCAGCGGTTCGCTCCGCTGAACTCCTGGCCCGACAACGGCAACCTCGACAAGGCACGCCGCCTTCTGTGGCCGCTTAAGAAAAAATACGGCAACAAGGTGAGCTGGGCCGACCTGTTTATCCTGGCCGGCAATGTTGCCTATGAGTCGTTTGGCCTGAAGACCTTCGGTTTCTCTTATGGCCGCGAGGACATCTGGCATCCGGAAAAAGACATCTACTGGGGTGCGGAAAAAGAGTGGTTGGCGCCGTCTGACAGCCGTTATGAAGACGTCGACAAGCCCGACACCATGGAGAACCCGCTCGCTGCAGTGCAAATGGGCCTGATTTATGTGAATCCTGAGGGCGTGAACGGTGTGCCGGATCCGCAGAAGACCGCGGAGCAGGTGAGAACGACCTTTGCCCGCATGGCGATGAACGATGAAGAAACCGCAGCGCTGACCGCTGGCGGCCATACGGTGGGCAAGGCTCACGGTAATGGCGACGCCGATGCCCTCGGCCCGGAGCCGGAAGGGGCTGACGTTGAAACCCAGGGCTTTGGCTGGATGAACCCGAACCTCGACGGCAAGGCGACCAACGCGGTTACCTCTGGCATCGAAGGTGCCTGGACCTCGAATCCGACCAAGTTCGACATGGGCTACTTTGATCTGCTGTTTGGCTACGAGTGGCAGCTGACCAAGAGCCCGGCTGGTGCAAACCAGTGGGAGCCGATCGACATCAAAGAAGAGCACATGCCGGTTGATCCGACTGATCCGTCCGTCCGTCGCAAGCCGATGATGACCGATGCCGACATGGCAATGAAAGTCGATCCGAAGTACCGCGCAATCTGCGAGAAGTTCATGGCAGATCCCGAGTACTTCAAAGACTGCTTCGCCCGTGCCTGGTTCAAGCTGACCCACCGCGACATGGGGCCCAAGTCCCGCTATATCGGACCGGGTGTGCCTGATGAAGATCTGATCTGGCAGGATCCTGTTCCCCAGGGCGAGACCAATTACATTGAGGAAGTGGTCAAGCAGAAGATTGCCGGGGCCGGATTGAGCCTGAACGAGCTGATCTGCACCGCGTGGGACAGTGCCCGTACTTTCCGCGGCTCAGACATGCGTGGTGGTGCAAACGGTGCGCGGATTCGCCTGGCGCCCCAGAAGGACTGGGAGGGTAACGAGCCCGATCGTCTGGATAAGGTGCTGAAGGTTTACGAGCAGATTTCGGCTGACACTGGCGCCAGCGTTGCTGACGTTATCGTGCTTGGCGGTAACCTTGGCATCGAGATGGCAGCCAAAGCAGCCGGCCACGAGGTTCACGTACCCTTCTTGAAGGGACGTGGTGACGCTACCGACGAGATGACGGATGCCGAATCCTTCGATCCGATGGAGCCGCTGGCGGATGGCTTCCGCAACTGGCAGAAGAAGGACTACGTGGTCAAGCCGGAAGAAATGCTTCTGGATCGTGCCCAACTGATGGGACTGACAGCGCCTGAAATGACCGTCCTGCTGGGTGGCATGCGGGTGCTCGGTACCAACTACGGCGGCACCAAGCACGGCGTATTCACCGATCGCGTTGGCCAGTTGACCAATGATTTCTTCGTCAATCTGACTGATATGTCGAATCGTTGGGAGCCGACTGGCAAGAACTCGTACAACATCGTGGATCGCAACAGTGGCAATACCAAGTTCACTGCGACCCGTGTTGATCTCGTGTTCGGTTCCAACTCGATCCTGCGTGCCTACGCAGAAGTGTATGCCCAGGACGACAACGAAGAGAAGTTCGTGAAAGACTTCGTTGCAGCCTGGAGCAAGGTCATGAACGCCGACCGGTTCGACGTCGAATAAGACCTGTAAGCAAGCGATTGGACACCCCGGTTTCGGGGTGTCCGTCTATCAACTTCCCGCCAAATTCCTTACAATCCGCTCCGTGTGATTTTTGATCAGTCTCACCCCGAACAGACCCTGTAATTGCTGGAGCACTCATGCGCATCATTCTCGCCCCAATGGAAGGGCTGGTTGACGCACCCATCCGTGAAACCCTTACCGGGGTAGGCGGCATCGACCGTTGCGTAACGGAATTCGTTCGTGTCACCCATGGCATGCTGCCACCGAGAGTGTTCTACAAATACGCCCCCGAATTGTACAACCGGTCGCTCACTCAAGTGGGCACCCCCGTTGCCGTTCAGCTGCTGGGTTCAGACCCTCACCAGATGGCGCGCCACGGCGTGCGTGCGGCTGAACTCGGCGCCACCCAGGTGGATATCAACTTTGGTTGCCCGGCCAAAACGGTCAACAAGCACAAGGGTGGCTGTGTGTTGATGCGCGAGCCGGAGCTTATGCATGAGATCGTGGCTGCTGTGCGTCAGGCTGTGCCAGCGCATGTGCCGGTCACAGCCAAAATGCGGCTGGGGTATGACGACCGATCCATGGGTGTGGCTTGTGCCCAGGCATTGGAAGCGGCAGGCGCGGCAGAGATTGTCATTCATGCCCGCAGCAAAGTAGACGGGTATAAGCCGCCGGCCTATTGGGAGGAAATCGCCCGGGCCCGGGAAGCTGTCAAAACCCACATAATTGCCAATGGCGAAATCTGGAGTGTCGCGGACTACTGGCGTTGCCGTGAGGTGTCCGGCTGCGATGACGTGATGATTGGCCGTGGCCTGATCGCCCGGCCAGACCTCGCCCGGCAGATCAAGGCCAGCCAGCAGGGCAAAACGGTGCCGGATATGACCTGGCCGGAAGCTGTCGCCCTGGTTCGTGAGTACGCTACGGTTCTTCAGGGCTGGCTTGAGGACCGCTATGTGACCGGTCGTATCAAACAATGGCTTAACTTTCTCCGCCAGGGTTTCGCCGAGGCAGAGGCGCTCTGGCCCGAGGCCCGGAAAATCCGTCAGGTGGCGCCCATGATGGCATGCCTGGAACAGCGGGTTATCCTGACGGACTCCCGCGCTGCCTGATCCTCATTCAAGCGCACTGACTCAATCCCCACGCGTTGACCTTCCCGCCGCCTAAACTGGTATCAACGGGATTGTCGTTCGTATCAATACCGGTACCAATAAAAAACGAGTGGGAGGACGAACAACATGTTCAGAGCAGGTTTGCGCAACACGATGGCCTTTGCCGGAGTGTCAGTCGGTATGCTAGTGGGCGCCGCTATGCCGGCTGCCGCCGACGACCACGTGGTGAAAGTCACACCCCTGGGAAGCCACGATGGTGAGTTCTGTGGCCGGGACCGGGCGCTGGTCTTTGAAGATCCCAATGGCACCCGAATTCTCTATGACGCCGGCAGAACGGTCGCCGGTCCGGATGATCCCCGACTGGGCAAAATTGATGTTGTTCTGGTTTCCCACATGCATGGGGACCATGTGGGTGATCAGCGCATCAGCAAGACCAATCAGGGCACGTGCGGATCTCCAGACACCGGCGTTTCAACATTGCCACAATCCAACACTGTTGATATTGCGGTAAAACACGGTTCAAAAATTGTTACGGGTAGCGAAATGCCCGCCTTCTTTGCCGCCAAGCTGAAAGATGCCGGCGGTGATCCTGCAAACTCGCTGTTGGTTCGGTTCGGTGGCGAGCGTGAGGTTGGCGGAGTGGCAATTACGACCGTGCCGGCTGTGCACAGCAATGGCGTATCGCCTTCGTTCCTCACCGGGCCACTGGCAGAGTATCTGGCTGCCGCGGGTGTTGGCGCCAGTGTCGGACCACCCACGGGCTACGTGCTCAGGTTCTCCAACGGCCTGGTGGTCTACCTGTCCGGTGACACTGGCATTACTGCCGAGCAAAAGCTGGTCGTGAAGGATCACTACGGTGCGGGACTTGTGGTGATGAACATCGGTGATACGTTCACCACCGGACCGAAACAGGCCGCCTACGTAATCAATGACCTCGTGCAACCGAAGGCGGTTATCGCCTCCCACGCCAACGAACCTGCGACCTCCGGTGGCATGGTGCAGGAAGGAACGCGCACGGCTCTGTTCCGGGATTCAGTGACAGTGCCGGTTCATGTGCCCCTCAGTGGCCGCACCATGGCGTTCAATGGCATGGCGAGCTGCGTCTCCGGCTGCAACTAAGGGAACACGGGCACGCAGGGCTGTTGCCGGTCAGTCTTCCATCTCCGGTCGGTAATGGCCCGCGCGAGCGGCACCGTTCAGGCGGGCCCGCTTCAGCATTGCTGCCTGAGCCTCCGGACCATTGTCCAGATTGCCTGCCCAGGCCTTCTGTGCCGGTTCCTGCAAAGCCCGTCCGTAAGAGAAGCTCAACTCCCAGGGCTGCGCGCCCATGCTGTTCATGGCGTTCAGATTGAGAGTGGCTTCTTCCGGTGTCTGGCCGCCCGAGAGGAAGAAAATGCCGGGTACCGCAGCCGGTACCGCCCTGCGAAAAACATCGAGAGTCGCTGTCGCCACGGCTTCCGGGGATGCCTTCGGGCTTTCCTTGCCCGGCGTCACCATGCTGGGTTTGAGGATCATGTATTCCAGTGCCACCTTGTGTCGGTAAAGGGCGTGGAACACCTCCCGAATCACCGCCTCGCTGACTTCCGCGCAGCGCTCGATGGAATGGTTGCCATCAATCAGTACTTCCGGCTCAACGATCGGCACGATACCCAGGGACTGGCAGATCGCCGCATAGCGGGCGAGAACCTCGGCATTCGCCTCGATCGCCTGCCGTGAGGGCAGGGTGTCCGATATATGGAACACATCCCGCCACTTGGCGAACCGGGCCCCCTGGTTTTTGTAGATCTCCAGGCGGTCCTCCAGACCATCCAGGCCAAAGGTGATTTCATCACCGGGGGCATTCACAAGAGGGCCTTTGCCCTTGTCTACCTTTATGCCCGGCACAATGCCTTTGCTGGCCAGCAGCTTTGGCATGGGAACATTATCCAGGCTCTGCTGGCCGAGAGTCTCTTCAAACAGAATGACCCCGCTGATGAATTCTCCGAGCCCGGAAGCCGAGAAAATAAGGCTTCGGTATTCCCGGCGCATATCTTCGCTCGACTCCACACCAACGGCCTTGAAACGCTTGGCAATGGTCGGGTGGCTTTCATCCGCCGCGAGAATTCCCTTGCCGGGCTGAACCAGTTCCCGGACGGTAGAGTTGAGTTCTTCCTGAATGGTCATGGTGAGCTCCTGGTTGATCCTTGAAAGTCTGTTGGTCGTTCGGCCCGCCACTCTATTGTAGACGTTGAATAGCGGTCTGGAATTTGATCTGCGCTAAGGCAGAAACCGATCTCCTGAATTAGGCTGTAGATGATAACAACAGGAAAACGGGAAGACCTGAATATGAAAACCGTTGTCAGCGTCAGCCAGGGATCTGGTGAGTACGATTATGATATCGAGACGTCGTTTCTTGGGCAGCCTTTCCGGATTATCCGGATCGGTACAGACGGCGATCTTTCCCGGGCCGAGGCGGTTCTGGAGTCCGTGCATCCGCAGGCAGATGCCATCGGTCTGAGCATGGTACACGATCATTACGAGGTGGGCCGGGAGCAGCTTGAACACCCGGATACTGCCCGCCTTGAGGCCTGTGTGCCGGATAAGCCGGTAACCACCGGTGCCGGGTTGCGGGCTATCCTGCAGGAATGGGCTGTGCGTCATACCCAGTCTGAGCTCGGGCATTTCTTCGACAATGCCCGGGTGCTCTTTTTGAATGGGCAGGCCGGTTACCGGATTGCCAGGGCCCTTTCCGAACATACCGAGAATCTCTTCTTTGCCGATCCTTACACGGATTTCGGAGTGCCCAGGCTGCTGACTTCCCTGAAACAGCTGGAAACCTATACCTCGCTTACTGCACCCATCATGTTCAGGCCTGCGGCGGTGAAAGCGGTTGAAACCATTCTCCGAACACCGCTGTATCGGTTGGGTGAGAACCTGGTGAAAGGTTCGCTCCATCACGCGGTGTCCGAGGCCCATGTCATCGTGGCCTCGATTGGCGACCTGGAGAATTTCACGGCGAAAGAGCTGGATGGAAAAACCGTGATTACCTCGCGGGTAACGGACGCGGCCATGGACTGGATGCGTTCGCGCAAGGTTGCCATGGTAGTGGATTACAGTCCCTGGCTGGAGGGCCGCCCCGTTGGCGTGAATGTGATGGAGGCGATGATCAGTGCGGCGCTTTCCAGGACGCCGGACCAGTTGGGCCCCGATGACTATCTGGATGTTATTCAGAGCCTGCAGATTGAGCCGCGAATCCTTTACCCGAACGGTTATCGCCGGGTTAACCGGTTTGCGTTTGTCATTCATCCCCTGTCGCAGCAATACCTCACCAAAACACCGCCCCTGGACTGGGTTGCCAACGTATCGCCGCCTGTGGTGATGAACCTGGTGGAAAAGGCCATCGCGTATTCGCCACCGTTCATCTACTCCAAGGTATCCGGAATCCGGTCACCCAATGGCGATGAGGTGGAGGGCTGGCTCATTACCGTTGGTGGCACCCCTCGGGAGATCATGGCCCACGGGCCGGAATTTACCTACGCCCGGTTGCTGCAGGCGGCCAAACTGGCCAAGAAACTCGGCGCCCAGATCATGGGCCTGGGTGCGTTTACCAAGGTCGTGGGTGATGCCGGTATAACGGTGGCCAAGCGGGCGCCGCTGCCGATCACGACCGGCAACAGCTACAGCGCATCGGGTGCCCTGTGGGCGGCCCATGACGCCATGAAGAAAATAGGGCGGGTGAGTATTGGCCCCAGTGGCAAAGCGGCCGGCAAGGCTATGGTGGTGGGCGCTACGGGTGCTATCGGGTCGGTCTGCGCCAGATTGCTGGCCAAGGCTGTGGACGAGATTTATCTGGCGGCACCGGAGCCGGCCAAACTGCTGGCTCTCAAGGAAAGCATCGAACAGGAAACGCCGGGTGCCATCGTACATGTTGCCGGCTCTGCCGAACGCGATCTGGCCGACATGGACATGATCGTGACCGCCACCTCCGGGGCCGGCAAACGTATCCTGGATATCATGAAAGTGAAGCCGGGCTGCGTCATAACCGACGTTGCCCGCCCACTGGATATCCCGGCGGAGGATGTCGCCAAGCGGCCGGATGTGCTGGTGATCGAATCTGGCGAGATTCAGCTACCGGGTGAAGTGCATATGAAAGACATCGGGCTTCCGAAAGGCATCGCCTATGCCTGCCTGGCGGAAACCATCGTGCTTGCTCTGGAAGCGCGTTTCGAGAACTTCACTCTCGGGCGGAATATCGAGTGGGAAAAAGTGCGGGAGATTTACAAGCTGGGGCTGAAGCATGGCATGAAGCTGGCCGCCATTTCCGGGGTGAACGGTGTGTTCACCGAGGAGGACTTCGAACGGGTTCGAGTCCTGGCGGCCAGCCAAGAAGCACCTCAGGCAGAAGGATCAAGCACACCGGCGTAGCGAACGCCGCTGAGCAGGGCCATCTCCCGATGCCAGGTGGACAGGTCATCTATGTTCAGTTTGCTCAGGCTGTCGTGGCCACAGGCTCGTGCCATCACCTGCATCAGTGAGACAGAGGCCTCAAGGAAGTTCTGCAGCTGTTTGGCAGACTGGTCGACGTTCAACCGTTGGCGCAGGTCCTTGTTCTGGGTCGCAATGCCTGCCGGGCAATTGTTGGTGTTACAGATACGGGCTGCAACACAGCCGATGGACTGCATGGCACTGTTGGCAACGGCAATACCGTCAGCGCCCAGCGCCATGGCCTTCACAAAATCGATAGGGACCCGCAGGCCACCGGTAACGATCAATGTGACCCGTCCGCTTGCACCGCGGTCATCCAGATAGCGCCGCGCACGCGCCAGGGCAGGAATGGTGGGCACACTGATGTGATCACGGAAGATCTCGGGTGCAGCGCCGGTGCCGCCGCCACGGCCGTCGAGAATGATGTAGTCGGCGCCGGCATCCAGGGCGAATTGCACATCCCGCTCGATGTGATTGGCGCTCAGCTTGAAGCCGACGGGAATACCTCCGGTGACTTCCCGAACATGGCTGGCGAAGCGCTGGAAATCCTCAACTGAGCGCAAATCGTCGAAAGTGGGTGGGGAGTTGGCCGGTTCGCCCTCAGGAATATTGCGCACCTCTGAGATCTTGCCGGTGTTCTTGTTGCCCGGCAAATGGCCACCGGTGCCGGTCTTGGCGCCCTGGCCACCCTTGAAGTGAAACGCCTGCACTTTCTTGAGCAATTCTTCCTTGTAACCGAACTTGGCGCTGGCCAGCTCGTAGAAGTATCGGGAATTTTCCTGTTGCTCCTCGGGCAGCATGCCGCCCTCGCCAGAGCAGATGCCGGTGCCGGCTAGCTCGGCGCCACGAGCGAGGGCAATCTTGGCCTCCTCCGACAACGCGCCGAAGCTCATGTCGGAAACGAATAGCGGCATGCTCAGTGTCAGTGGCTTGCGGGCTTCAGGCCCGATTACCAGTTCGGTCGAGACGTCGGCGTCGTCTGCCAGCGGCTTACTGGCCATCTGCGCCACCATCAGTTGGAGGTCGTCCCAGTGGGGCAGGGTGTGGCGGGGCACGCCCATGGCAGTTGTCGGACCATGGTGGCCCATACTGCTCAGCCCCTCACGGGCCAACTGATGAATAAATTCAACGGTGGGTTCTTCTTTGGTGGATTTGGCCTTCGGCGCATCACCGGATTCCTCGTCGCCATCATCGCCTGACTCCGGCGCCTCCTTGCCAACCTGGTCATCGCTGAACTGCTGGTGAGTGTCGTCACAATAAGGCGCGCTTCCGGTCTGTTTACACTGGCACAGAACCGCCTCTTCGTCTTTTTCGGCCTTGAAGACCTTGGGCTTGAACCCCGTATCTCCGTGGGAACCGTCGCAGAACGGCTGGTTGTTGGAACGGCCACAAACGCAGAAGGCGTATTCCTCGCCTTTTTTCAGGCTGACTTTCTTGGGCTTGTTATCAGCGATCACCGGATTGCTCATTGCAAGGCTCCTTGTTTGGCGTATGCCACAAATGTACAAGGGTGTACGGGCATTAAACGCAAATAGGCTACTTGTAATGATCAAGTGTGGATCAGGACTGACCGCGCCGCCAATGCGGCGCGGCTCGCTCGGCGTCCGATTACTGCTGCAGGCCCGCCCTGGCTGCACGCGCCGCGTGCAGCTTCCGGTAGCTCTCGATCAACCGCTGATGCTTCTCCAGCCCATCCAGTTGCATGTTCGTGGCTTCCAGGCCGTGGAAACGAACGCTGCCATCCACTGAGCCAACAACAGCTTCCATGGTTTCCTCGCCGAACATGCGGGTGAAGTTGGTGATGTAGTCGTCCAGCTCCATTTCGTCGTCAAGGGTGACTTCGAGAACCGCATACATGGCTCGGTAGAACAGACCGCGCTCAACGGTGTTGTCGTTGAACTGAAGGAACATGTCGACGAATTCCAGGGCTTCTTCATGCCACTGCAGGGCAAGGCAGATCAGGATCTTCAACTCAAGGATCGTGAGTTGGCCCCAGATGGTGTTTTCATCGAACTCCACGCCGATCAGGGTGATGATCGTCATGTAGTTGTCCAGCTGGCTGGCTTCCAGGCGTTCCACCAGATCGGCCAGTTGCTCATCGTCCAGGCGGTGCAGGTTGAGGATGTCTTCCCGATAGTCCAAAGCCATGTTGGTGTTGTCCATGATCAGGTCTTCCACCGGATACACCTCGGAATAGCCTGGAACCAGGATTCGGCAGACCGGCGCGCCCAGTTCCTCGTAAACGGCGACATACACTTGCTTGCCCAGTTCCTCGAGGATACCGAACAGACACTCGGCTTCCTCGGCGTTGGTGCCGGAAAAATCCCATTCAACGAAATCATAATCGGACCTGGCGCTGAAAAACCGCCAGGAAACAACGCCGGTAGAGTCGATGAAGTGCTCCACAAAGTTGTTTGGCTCGGTCACTGCCAGGCTGTTGAAGGTGGGCGCCGGCACATCATTGAGGCCCTCGAAGCTGCGGCCCTGCAGGAGTTCGGTCAGGCTTCGCTCAAGGGCCACTTCAAAGCTCGGGTGAGCGCCGAAAGAGGCGAACACGCCGCCCGTTCGCGGGTTCATCAGGGTAACGCACATTACCGGGAACTGGCCGCCGAGGGAGGCGTCCTTTACCAGAGTCGGGAAACCCTGGGCTTCCAGGGCTTCAATGCCTTCCAGGATGTCCGGGTATTTTTCCAGTACCTCCCGGGGCACGTCCGGAAGGGCAATTTCCTCTTCGATAATCTGCTTCTTTACCGCCCGTTCGAAAATCTCCGACAGACACTGAACCTGTGCTTCGTTCAGGGTATTGCCCGCACTCATGCCGTTGCTGAGAAACAGGTTCTCAATCAGGTTGGAGGGGAAATACACCACCTCGCCATCCGATTTTCGCACGTAGGGCAGGGAGACAATGCCCCGGTCGGCTCTGCCGGAGTTGGTATCAATCAGATTGGAGCCGCCAAGCTCGCCGTCCGGGTTGTAGATGGCGAGGCAGTGGTCATCCAGAATACCTTCCGGCAGCTCGTCGTTGGGGCCCGGCTTGAACCACTTTTCGTTCGGGTAGTGGACGAAGTCGCTGTTGGCGATGTCCTCACCAAAGAACTGATCGTTGTAGAAAAAGTTGCAGCTGAGCCGCTCGATAAATTCGCCCAGGGCAGAGCACAGGGCGCTTTCCTTGGTAGCTCCCTTGCCATTGGTGAAGCACATGGGTGAGGCAGCATCGCGAATGTGCAGGGACCACACGTGCGGCACAATGTTCCGCCAGGAGGCAATCTCGATCTTCATGCCCAAGTCTTCAAGGATGCCAGTCATGTTGGCGATGGTCTGCTCCAGGGGCAGGTCCTTGCCTTCGATAAAGGTCTGGGTGCCGCCTTCCGGCTGGGTCATCAGCAGTGCCTGGGCGTCCGCGTCCAGGTTCTCGACGGTTTCAATCTCGAAGGTCGGGCCGGTCTGGACCACTTTTTTCACGGTGCAGCGGTCGATCGAGCGCAGGATGCCCTGGCGGTCTTTCTCCGAAATGTCCTCGGGCAGCTCCACGGAAATCTTGAAGATCTGGTTGTAGCGATTCTCCGGGTCCACGATGTTGTTCTGGGACAGGCGGATGTTCTCGGTGGGAATGTCCCGCGCGAGACAGTAAACCCGAACAAAGTAGGCCGCACACAGGGCAGAGGACGCCAGGAAGTAATCGAACGGGCTGGGCGCCGAGCCGTCGCCCTTGTAGCGAATCGGCTGGTCCGTTACGACCGTGAAATCGTCAAACTTGGCTTCAAGTCTGAGGTTCTCGAGAAAGTTGACGTTGATTTCCATTGCAGAGAGTCCTGGATCGGAGAATTTGGCGCGCCATGGTTTTTAATGGCGGCCATTATCCAGTTTTTGCAGGCGTTCGTCTTGGTCGGTCTTCTACGGATGATGTAACGCCAGCTCGACGGCCTGAGCTGCGTGAATCTCCGTGGTGTCGTAGAGGGGAACCCCGGTATCCGCCTGCTTGATCAGCAAGCCGATCTCGGTGCAGCCCAGGATCACCGCCTGCGCGCCGCGCTCGGAAAGCGAGCTGACAATATCGAGGTAGATGTCGCGCGAGTCCGGCTTGATCTCTCCCAGGCAAAGCTCCTCGTAGATAACACGATGCACCTCGTCCCGCTGGATTTCATCCGGCGTGAGAACGTCGATACCGGCGGCCTCCAGTCGGTCCCTGTAGAACGCCTGTTCCATGGTAAATCGCGTGCCCAGCAGGCCTACCCGGTTGATTCCATCATTCTTCAGCACCTGAGCTGTGGCATCTGCTATGTGTAGCAACGGGATCTCGATCGCCTGTTCAATTTCAGGAGCAACCTTGTGCATAGTGTTGGTGCCGATCACCAGGAAATCCGCGCCGGCCCTCTGCAATGACAAGGCGGCGTCGGAAAGAATGTCGGCAGTAGCGGGCCAATCACCTTTGTGTTGAAGCGCTTCGATCTCGGCGAAATCCACGCTGAAGAGCACCAGCTTCGCCGAATGCAGCCCGCCCAGTCGGCCTTTGACCCCCTCGTTGAGGAGTCGGTAGTAGGTTTGGGTGGATTCCCAGCTCATGCCGCCGAGAAGGCCAATCGTTTTCATGGGTAATCTCCTTATTATCCGCTAATTGTCACGATAATCAGCGCCACTGCATAGACCGAGAGCATCAGGGCGCTTTCAAACCCGATCTTGCCAATTCCATAGCGTTGGCGCCGGACCATTCCCATTAACAACGTGGCTGTCATCAGTATGCTGACAAGCCCCCAGGTCATCTGTATCGGGGTAATGTCGTGATAGATGGAACCGCCAGGGTAGCCCACATCGGCTGAAGCGATCACCAGCATATTAAAACAGTTGGTGCCGAATATATTGCTTACCGCCAGGGTCAGCGCGTTCCTGCGGATGGCAGCAATGGTGGTGACCAGCTCGGGTGAGGAGGTAGCGAGCGCGGTAAACAGGCCGCCAATCAGGGTATCGGACAGGCCCGTTTCGTCACTGATCACTTTGGCCCCTTCCATCAGTACCCATCCAGCTATGCCTGTAATTGCAGCCAGAATAATGAAAGTGACCCAGGCCTGGGCAAGACCGCCGCGAAGATAATGACCAGGCTTGTCGGGAACGGTCTGGCGGGTCAGTCGGGGAAACCACATGGGTTTGCTGTCGGTTGTGCGAACCAGGTGCAGGCCGAACAGGTACGCTGCGGTAATCACGGGAGTGATTGGATGGATGCCCCACACGGAAACCGGTGGGCTGGCAATCGCCAGGAGTGGCAAAGCGAGCAAAACGATCAACAACGCAGCCAGCATCAGATTGGTTGAAGATGTAGCCGCGTGCTCCAGGTTGGCTTTCCGGTACATGATGTCGGCAATGCCCAGAAACACCAGGTTCGCAGCCATGCTGCCCATGACATTGCTCATGGCCAGGTCCGGCCTTGAATCCAGCGCAGCGCTGAGGGTGGCGGCGAAGTCCGGTAGTGACGTTACTCCAGCCAGCAGAAAGATCCCGAACAACGCCTCTCCAAGGCCCGTTCGTTCGGCCAGCTCATCCGCTACCCGAGCAAGCCGGCTGCCGGCTGTCACAATAACGACGGATGCGATGGCAAAAGCGATGATCCCGGTAGTCAGTGATGGAAACACTCAAGGCCCCAGACTGTTGCGATTGCTTGAATTTCTTACGGTAACTATAGCGGCCGGGGAATGGCCAGGGCGGATATCGATGCCCGCAGAAGTATTCTGGCTTCTATATTGGCTGCAGGAAGCACCGGTAACAGGTTCAGAGCAAATCGGAAAATGGTCGGTCCCTGGATTTTCTTCGGTGAGATGGGCCTGTTTCGGTTTTCCACTGATGCCACGCCTTGTATCCAGGTGTCGATGTCTACAGTGTTAAGTAGAGCCACTTCTCAAAGAAGGAGGGGAGCCAGTATCCATGGAGCCCGTCACCAAGAAACCCTGTATCGACGTCTGCGAGTTCAACAAGAAGGCCATCTGCAAAGCCTGCGGCCGAACCCGTCAGGAGAAGAAAGAGTGGAAACAGCTGTCACCGGAACAGAAGCAGGCGATCTGGACACGTATTTTGGAGTCTCACGGCTCGGGTAAAGGAAAGAATCCCAAGGCATTGCGCGAGTTGTACGAGAAGGCCAAAAAGAAGAAAAAGAAGAGCTGATCGCCGCGGAAATGTTCGGGTTGCGGCGATCAGAGACCTCAGGGTGAAGTGTTAGAAACGATACTTGGCGTTTGCGTTCACAGTGCGCCGCTCGCCGTATCCGCAGTCTGCACCTTCGGAGCGGCACCAGGTGATGTACTCGTCATCGGCCAGGTTTTTGGCATCTACGGTGAAGTCCCAGTTCTGCCAGGTGTAGCCAATCATGGCGTCGTAGAGGGTAACGGAAGGAACGACGGGCCCGCCTCCTGAGCCAACGTTGTCACCCACGTAGCGCACCCCGGCACCGACCCGCCAGTTGTTGGCGATGTAGAGCTGGTTCCACCAGGAAGCCTGACGCTCGGCCACATAGGGGAGCCGGTTGCCAGAGGCGTCATCCCTGGCATTCAGATCGGTGTAGGCCAGTTGGGTTTCGAAACGCTGCCACCGCTTGTTCACCTGCAGCTCCCAGCCGTCGATCACCGCGCCGGTCTGCTCAACACCTCCGGGGGTGCTGCCGTCGCTGATCCGGTTCTCCTGGGTAATATCGAAGTAGGCTGCAGTAATGCCAAGGGACTGGTCCTGGGACACGTACTTCACGCCCGCTTCCTGTTGGTCGCCGGTGGTGGGTTCCAGTGTGTTGGCCGCGGCGGTGCCATCGGTACCGAGGTTCATGCTGAAGGCTTCAGCGTAGCTGATGTATGGGGAGATCCCGTTTTCGAATCGGTACATCAAGCCCGCCCGACCAGTGGTGGCCTCCTCGTCGCTGACGGTATCTGATCCGGAGACGGCCAGGCGGCGGTTCTCGGCCCAGTCGTGGCGAAGGCCGGCCGACACGACGACGTTGCCGATCTCGATGTGATCGGCAATGTAGAGGCCGATTTGCTCAATCTCGTTGTCCGGCCGGTCGGTCGGATTGATGGCACCGTCGTTCAGGTTGCCGTACTGTGGATCATATACATCGAAGGTGCCACCCAGGCCATAACCGTAAAAGTAATTGTCCTGTTTCCAGAGCGCGTCCTGGCGGTCGGCGCCGATAATCAGACGATGGCGGGTCATGCCCAGCTCAACATCACCCTCAAGGCGAGCGTCCATGTTGAAAATGCGGGTTTCAGCATCTGCCGTGTAAATGGTACGCGGCACTTCGCCATTGGCGTCGGGAACGCTTGGAATGGTTATCCAGTGTTCGCGGTTTTCGGTACTGGAGCGGCTGTAGCGAGCAGTGGCGGAAAGCGCCCAGTTGGTATTCAGTTGATGATCAACAAACAGGGTAGCTTCGGTCTTCTCCCGATCATAACGATCCCATCCTGGCTCCCCAACGAATCGCTCAGAGCCGATAAACCCTTGCGATCCTGGCTCCAGGGTGCCGGCCTGTGGCAGGAACTGAGCGGATACCTGGCCTTTGTTCTCCTGGCGGTTGAGGAGCAGGGTAACGCTTGTGTCATCGGTTGCGCGCCAGGTCAGGGAAGGGGCGAGCACGTAGCCATCGTCTTCCACATAATCCACCTGGGTGTCACTATCGCGTCCCAGTGCGATAAAACGGTACAGCAAATCACCGCTCTCGTTGACGGGGCCGGTTACATCCACGGCCAGCTGCTTACGATTAAACGTGCCGTACTGGGCCCAGATCTCGCCGCCCTGTTCCTCTTCCGGGAGCTTGGATACCCCATTGATGATGCCGCCCAGGTCACTCTGTCCATAAAGCATGGACGAGGGGCCTTTGAGCACTTCGATGCTCTCGAGTGCGTACACATTGGTGCGCACGGTGTTGTAGGAACCGTAGATCTGACGCAGACCATCCAGATAGCGCCCGGCATCAACACCACGAACTTTTGCAGAATCGATTCGGGTGTCAAAACCAAAGTTGCCTGCGTAGACCCCCGGTGTGTAGAGCAGGGCATCCTGTATGTTCTTGGCTCCGAAATCTTCGATGAAGCTGCGATCGACGATTGAGACCGAATAGGGTTGCTCTTCAACCGGAACGTTCAGTTTTCCAACGGCCGGCGTTTTTTCCAGAGGCATATAGTCCGGAGCGGTAATCGCATCAGAAACCACATCGAGAGCTTCGAGTGTGGTCGCGTCGTTGGTTTGCGATTGCGCCATGGCCAGAGAGCTTGCGCCGAGGAGTGAAACCAGTGCTGCAGAGCTGCAGCGTCGGGAGCGAATGACTATCATACAAAAATACGCCTTCGTTGTTAATGCGGAGGCGAATGATAACAATTATCATTAAATAAACAAGAGGTAATGAAATCGCGTGACAAGATCAGTCGATAGTAAACGAGAGGATTCTCGAGAGGTGGCTGTAGGGCAGGCCACTCTCCTCATGCCAGAGATTAAACGCTTCCTGCGCCTGCATCAGCCCTTTCTTGCTGGTGGGTGAGGCATCCAAAACCTCTTCCCTATGCAGCGCGGCAATAACATCCCGTGAAAGGATAAAGCCGTCCCAACCCACTCGCCGCAAAAAGTACTGGGCGCTGTTGCCACCGAGCCTCGCTCCGTTGCGTTTAAGCCACATCAGCAGGCCGGCCTGGTCACTGCTGGGCCAATCGGCGAGGAACTTGCCAAAGCTGCCGTGTTCCCGGGAGGCATCGACAATCATCCGCGCATTTTCGGGAACGGTCTGAATTTTCTGAGCGTTCCTGACGATGCGTTCGTCGCCTGCCAAACGCTCAAGCACTTCGGGAGGAACCTGCTGCCAGTAAAGCGGTACAAAACCTTCGAACGCCTCTTCAAACTTCGGCCATTTGTTTTCGATCACCCGCCAGACGAAACCAGCCTTGAAGATGCACCGGGTGATTTCTGAAAGGTATCGATCGTCCCCGAGAGCTTCCAGTTCTTGAGGGCTAGCCACTCTGGGCAGCCGTGCGCGAACTTCACTTTCTCCGCCTTTTTGGAGAACGGCCTGTTCATAGATGCGGGAAAAGGACATAGCGGTCTCTGAATCACTCCAGTCTGTTAAGGGATTTTCTCCGGCCAATGTGCGACAGGCCAGTAATCAGGGTTCCGAGCAACCCGAGGGCGGGGCGTACAATCAACCGGAATACCCAACTGCCGATGTACAACGCGGGCAGCAGTATCAGAATCCATCCGAGAAACTGCACCAGCTTTACCGGGTAGCCCAGCACTTCCGCTACCTCTGCCAGGAAGTCGTTGATGATACCGGGGTGTGTGACCACCAGGTAGCCGACGCCAATCACGGCGGGCCATTTTGCGTAGCGGGCGGTCGTCATCAACATGCGTCCACCGGTGCTAAGGCGAGCAGCCAGTGCGGCGGACCGGGTGCCCCTGGCAGCGCCTCTGGAAGAAACAGCAACGGCCCGTCCCACCCGAAGTACTTTCAAGGCGCTGGCAAAAACCAGCACATCCACGGAAGCCCAGCCAATATCGGCGGCGGATATATCGTCACCTGTGCGGTGCTGAATCTCGAGATTGCGAATGCCACTGGCGAAAAACTGATTGATGTTCTCCAGCACCCGTTCCGTTCGAACCCAGATGATTTCGCCCTGATCGTTCACAACAAACTGACCCAGGAAGTCGTGTCCTTCTTCCTGGATAAATCGCACGGCGTACCACCCGCGCTCTTCCCGAGTCAGCTTCTCCTTTCTGGGCGTGCTTTGCTGGGGGGCTGCATTGGTGTCTGTTTTTCCGCTCCCGGTAAAGAACTCTACGGTCGCCTGGTATTGAGTGGCAAGATCGTTCATCAGCTCGATCGAGCCAATCGGGTTGCTCAGGAAATAGTGGATCGGCGGAAGAATGTTTTCGCCATACAGCCGGAGAATATCCCGGAATTCCGGTTCAGGTCCGTAAACCGGAAAGATCTCGCGGGTCATCGTTGGGTATCGCAAATAGGCCGCGCGGGCCTTCAGGAGAAGAAGTTCCTCGTCCGCCATATCGAGCAAGGCAGCCTGAACTTCAAGTGGCTCCGATTCGATGCGAGGGAACTCCCGGAGAGTATCCTCCGCCTGAATCCGGATCAGCCGCTCTTCAATAAGCATAGGCTGTGAGCTGACAGTGGCTACCAGCGCGATCATCGACGCGAGGCCAAGAATCAGGAAAAGTTTCCTCATCGTCTCTCGTCCTGGACGCTCACTTGACCGATGTGGTTCCGGTACGCATGCCTCATAGAAATCCCGGTGCAATTCAAATCAGGTTTGTTGTTGAAACTAACCTGCAGCCGAAATTATTCCAAGAACAGTTTCAAGGACTTTGCTTTTGTAGCGGGATCAACCAGCGACTAAGCTTTGAAGGTTGGCTCATATGTATACGACCCGAAAATGCAGACCACTCCTGGTTGTAACTGGTTTGCTCTACGCGGCGGTCTAACGGGAGTTGCGCGTGGCTGGAAAGCACACGAAGCGTGGATTTATTATCAGAGAGGCCCGCGAAGAGGATCTTGCCGAAATGGTGGGCTTCCTCGCCAAACTGGCCCTTCATGTTTCGGGCGCACCCCCTCATGAGCTCAAGGAAAGCGAGCGTAAACGGCTTCTGCGAACGTTGCACTCCTCGCTGGACGACCCCAACAAACTGTTGCTTGTGGCGGAAAGTAAGAACTCGGCTCTCGTGGGTATGGGTTATGTTTATATCTGGAGAAGCCAGGGCATCTGGGAGCAGTCGGAAGCGGCAGAATTCAAGTCTGGCGTTATTGATGATATCTGGGTAGAGCCGGACTTCCGGGGGCTTGGTATCCTGAAGGCACTGTTGCGGGATCTTGTCAATTTCGCGGAGGAGCATCATGCCTCGGAGCTGATCCTCGAATACTCTGCTTCAAACAAGGAAGCCAAGGCTGCCTGGACCAAGCTGGGTTTCAAACCGACCGGGGTTCGCGCGGCGGCATTCACCTCGGTGGTTAAGCAGGCGCTGGCGGAATCACAAGGATAAGAAAAGGAAACAGGCCATGATCGGCGATCGCAGTGTGAATGTGTTTTACGATGAGATCATGCTCGGGCATAACCCCGAGGTGGATCTTCCGTTCATGCCCAGCCGGGTGGAAAAGCGTGTGCGATCCATTCTTCAGGGCTTGGATTTCAAATGGAGCTATCCGGAGCACCCTGGGCGGATCAGCGCCATCAAGGAGTATCTGGATGAAAACCCGGTGGCGGGTATTCAATTCAAATCGGGTGCGGCTGCCGCAACCTACGATCAGCTGGCACGGGTACACACCACCTCCTACCTTGACCACATCTTCTCACTGGACGGCAAACGGGCGTGGCTTGATAAAGATACGACGGCGGTGTCACCCGACAGCATCAAAGCCGCCACGGCTGCGGCCGGCAACGCCATTGCCGCCGTTGAAAGCGTTGTCAAAGGAGAATGTGACAGCGCGTTTGCCCTGATCCGCCCGCCCGGCCATCATGCCGAACCGGTTCGGGCACGGGGATTCTGCCTGCTCAATAATGTGGCCATTGCTGCGGCCCATGCCCAGGCCAAACTCGGCTGTGAGAAGATTTTGATCATCGACTGGGATGCCCATCATGGCAACGGTACCCAGGACATTTTCTGGGCAGACCCCGATGTCCTGTTTTTCGATACCCACTGCGCGGCGCCATTCTATCCCGGATCCGGTCACCTGGAAGAGATCGGTGATGGGCTGGGGGAGGGCTACACCATCAACGTGCCACTGCCGGAAACGGCTGGCGACGTTGCCTTTGAGAAAGTGTTCCGGGAGATCCTGATGCCGGCGGCGGATTACTTCCAGCCGGATTTGGTGCTGGTCTCTGCCGGCTTTGATCCGCACAGAAACGACATGGCCCTGAACCTCACCTACGATGGCTTCAAAGTAATCACAGGCATTGTTCAGGCGATTGCCGACAAACAATGTGAGGGACGGTTAGCGCTGGTTCTGGAGGGTGGCTACAGCCTGAGTTCGCTGTCCAAGGGGTTGCACGCCGTGCTCGAAGTGCTGGCCGGAGGAGAGGTGCCGGAAGTTCATGAGATCGGCGTGCCGGAGGCCGAGGAGGCAGCGGAATTCCATCGGTCTGCTTTCAGTGATGAGGACTGAGCCCGCTTTGAACACGAGCGACACTGTTAGCTGGTTGAAAACACCTGGCTGGCGGCTTCCACAACAATCCCGTGCCGCTTGGCCAGTTTCACCCGGTCGTCATCGTAGCCGCCGCCAATCACCGTCGCTACCGGAATGTCCCGACGTTTCAATTCACTGAGCACCTGAAAGTCCCGCTCAAAAATTCCCTGTTCGGAAATGTTCAGCCGGCCGAGGGGATCATTCCTGAATACATCCACGCCCGCGTCATAGAGCACGATATCCGGCCGGGATAACGCAAGTGCTTTGTGCAGCGTTTCGCTGACAACCTCAAGATAGGCCCCGTCTTCGAGGCCATCCGGTAAGGCGACATCGAGATCGCTCATCTTTTTTTCGAACGGGTAGTTGCGCTCACAGTGAATCGAGCAGGTAAAGGCATTCGGCTCATTCGCCAACAATGCAGCGGTACCGTCACCCTGGTGCACATCCACATCGAAGATAAGCACACGTTCAATGCCCTCCTGCTGCAACAGCACATTGGCGGCGATCGCCAGATCGTTGAGGATGCAGAAGCCGGCGGCGTAATCGTAATGGGCATGATGGGTACCACCGGCCAGGTGACAGGCAATGCCATGCTGAAGGGCCAACTGCGCCGTCAGAACCGTGCCTGAAGGAGCCAGGAAAGTGCGTCGGACGAGGCCCTTGCTCCAGGGCAGATTCATCTGCCGTTTCTCCCGTGCCGAGAGTTGATCGCCGGCGAAACGGGCGAGGTAATCCGGGCAGTGGGTGCGGGTCAGCCACGCCTGCCGGCATGGGGCAGGGCGAAAGCTATTGGCTTGAGTGAGAAGTCCTCTCGAGCGGGCGTAATCGGCAAGGAGCCCGAATTTTTCCATGGGAAACCGATGCTTTGCCGGGAATGGGAAGCTGTAGTCTGGATGGTGAACCACGGGTACGGGCATTGGATCGTCCGGCTGCAGTGGATTTGCGACGTCAGAATGTTATTTGGCAGGCACGGCTGCGATGCCAGAATCACACATCGCCTGGATTTCTTCGGCGGAATACCCGCACTCTGCCGGCAGTTCGCCGGTTTGCTCGCCGAGGCGCGGAGCTCCCTGCCAGTGCTGCTCCGGTGCGGCCGAGAATCGCGACGGCGCCCTGGCCTGGCGAAGTCGGCCAGCCTGGGGATGGTCATAGTGTGAAAGCAGGTCGTTGGCCTGTACCTGGGGATGGTCAAGAACCTGGGTGCGGGTTAATACCGGGGCACAGGGCACCCGTTCGGCCTCAAGCCTGGCCAGCCAATGTTCCGCAGAATCGGTTTTTATCACCGACTGAATCAGTTCGAGCCTGGCGTCTATATTCTCCTGGCGCAGCCGGGCAGTCAGGAACCTTGGATCCTCCGCCCACTCCGGGCGGTCCACAGCACGAATAAGGGCCTGCCACTCTCGATCGCTCTGAACCGCAATGGTGATGAAACCGGTTGTGGTCTCATAGATGAGATCCTGAAGGCTCGCAGCCTCCTGCTGTGGCACCTCACTGTGAACAAAGGTCTGGCTGCCCATGTCGGAGCTCCAGAGAAACGCGATGATCGCGTCCAGCATGGACAGCCGGACATGCTGGCTTTCCCCGGTGCGTTCCCGGGCGAACAGAGCCGCGGTAATCGCCTGGGCTGCGGTTACACCGGTGAGCTTGTCGGGCAGGATGGTCCTAACCAGTTGCGGACGCAATTCATCGGCGCCGGCCTGCACGGTGGCCAATCCGGAGAGGCCCTGGATCAGCGGATCGTAAACCGGTCGCTGGGAATAGGGGCCGGTATCACCGAAGCCACTGATTGATACCATCACGAGATTCGGGGCCACCTTGCGCAGCTTCTCCTCGCCAAGTCCCATCCGCTCAATGACGCCCGGCCGGAAGTTCTGCACAAAGACATCGGCCGACGCCACCAGTCGAAGCAGCGCGTCGCGTCCTGCCTTTTCTTTCAGGTTCAGTGCCACTGATTTCTTGTTGCGGTTGTTGTTGAGGTACAGCGCCGACATATCGCCCTGCCGATTGGCCGCGGAGCGAGTAAAGTCTCCACCCGCCGGATTCTCGATCTTGATAACCTCGGCACCCTGATCCGCCAGTATCATGGTCGCGAGAGGCCCGGAAATCATGGCTGTCAGATCGATAATGCGGATGCCATCGAGCGGTCCGGTCATGGTCAGGACTCCTGTTTTTCCTTGGAGGCGCCAAAAAACGTGAGTGCGCCACTCTTAAAAAGGGTTCGTACTCTAAACTTTATGCGGATGCCGATCATTTACCAGTACGCAACAGAGCAGGAAATTCATCAAACCAGAGGAGCGCCAGTGTCCACCAGTGTTGAAATGACCGACATTTTTCTCGAGTACCCCACAGAGTCCGGCAAGGTTGCTGTACTCAAAAATGCCTCCCTCATGGTGCCCCCGGGAGAAACACTGGCAATCACAGGCCCCTCTGGTAGCGGGAAAACGTCCCTGCTTTTGTTGCTCTCCGGCCTGCAGCGACCGACCAGTGGTGAAATTCTGGTCGGCGATCAACGCCTGGGCGACATGGACGCCAATGCTCTGGCCGACTGGCGAAGTGAGCACCTTGGCATTATTTTCCAGTCCTTTCACCTGCTGCCTGGCCTCACGGCCCTGGGAAACGTGAGTCTGCCGCTTGAGATTGCCGGCGAGGCCAGGCCGCGGGAACGAGCTCTCGCCATGTTGGAGGCAGTTGGTCTCAGCCATCGGCTGCAGCACTACCCGGGGCAGCTCTCTGGCGGCGAGCAGCAACGGGTAGCGATCGCGCGGGCTCTGGTTCATCAGCCAAGCCTGTTGTTGGGGGATGAGCCCACAGGCAATCTGGACCACGAAACCGGTGAGAAAGTGCTCTCTCTGCTGTTCGACTTGCACAAGGACAGCAAATCCACGCTGGTACTGGTGACTCACGACGAGCGCGTTGCCGAGCGTTGTCAGCACAGGGTCCGGATGGACGGTGGGCGTCTCTATGCCTCCTGAACGCTCCACAAACCCGCTCTGGATGCTCCGATTCGCGATCACCGACCTGCGGTCACGTATCTCTGCGTTGAAGATTTTCCTGGCCTGCCTGATTCTCGGCGTTACCCTTGTGGCTGCGACAGCCAGCCTCTACCGGGTGATCGAGCAAAGCTTGCTGGCGGATACCCGCGCTCTGCTCGGTGGCGATGTGGAGCTGGATACCAGCGAGCCGCTGCCCGATGATGCACTCGAATGGATTCGTGCTACCGGCAAAATTTCACTGGTTCGGGAATTCGATACCATCGTCAGCGGAAGCGGCGGCGACGGCTTCTTCCGGGCGGAGATACTGGTTCCGGATACTCTCTATCCCCTCTACGGCGAGCTGGAGCTAATGCCGGATGAGCCTCTGGGGGCGCTTACAGGCCAGAATGAAGGGCAGTGGGGCGCTATCATCGATCCTTTGCTGGCAGAACGCCTGGGCCAGTCGATTGGTGACCGGATTGAGATTGGCGCCGCCACCTTTCGAATCAGCGGCCTTATCGAGAAGCAACCGGATCGGAGCTTGAACGCCAATTGGCGAGGTCTGCCGATCATGATTTCTGAGCAGGCCGTAGAGGCAACCGGACTGATACGCCCGGGTAGCCGCGTGGATTACGAATACCGGGTACAAACCGAACTGAATCTCGACACCTGGCTTGAGGAATTCGAGCAGGCATTCCCGGATGCGCGATGGGAAATCACTACGTTTGCCGAGCGCAGCGAACGGATTTCCGAGCGTCTGGACCAGATTGCCACAGCACTCATCCTTATCGCTTTCACTACATTGTTCATCGGTGGCCTCGGCGTTGCCAACAGCATCCACGCCTACCTCGATGAAAAGCTGGGCACAATTGCCACCTTGCAAACACTTGGCCTGCGTCGCAAACCGCTTGTCGGCATATACCTCCTGCAGATTGGTGTATTGGGCAGCCTTGCAGGGCTTATTGGCGGTAGTATCGGGCTGGGGCTTTCCGCCCTGGCGATCCACCTGGCGGGCGATGCCTTTGCTCTGGCGGGGCCCGATGGGGCCGGCGACTGGTTGTCCTTGTGGTTGGTTCCCTTGCTGCTGAGCTGGCTGTTCGCTGTTCTGACTGCTTACGTGTTCGCACTGCCGGCACTCGCTCGAGCCCTCGCTGCTGCGCCGGCCGGGCTTTTCCGGGGGCAGGTCGAGGCGGCTCCCAACGAGCCTCGCAGCTGGCGGATTGCCAGCTATCTTCTGTTGGCCGTCTACATCGGCGCTACTCTGTTCTGGCTCCCATCGCCTCATCTGGGCTTTCTATTCCTGCTGGCGGTTACGCTGCTCTGGGGCCTCCTGGAAGGTTTGATCAAGGGGTTGCGCCGCGGTGCCAAGGCTCTGGAAAACGGCGGTTTTGCCGACCGCAGGTTTGCCCGGCGGTTGGCCCTGGCCAATCTGCACCGGCCGGATTCGCCGCTCCGGGCAACCCTGCTGTCACTGGGCACCGCACTGACGCTTGTAGTGGCCTGCACGTTGATGGTTACCACGCTCCTGAGGGCGCTGGAAACCACCATACCGGAACAGTCGCCGGCGCTAATCCTCTATGAAGTGTTCCCGGACCAGATGGAACCGCTGCAAAACGGCCTGGAAGCGTTGGATGCGTCCAGCCGCGTTGAGTTACTTCCGATGGTCCGTTCCCGTCTGGACACTATTAACCAGAAGCCGATTGCGGAGGTTCTCGCTGATAATGCCGAAGCTCGGCGAGAAGCCATGGGAGATGAATACAAACTGAGTTATCTCTCGGGAAACCCCGAAGCACTGGAACTGGTGGAAGGCAACTGGTGGGAATCGCCGGCCCCCGAGGGGGAGCCCGCGTACATGGCCATGGAGGATCGGGAGGCTTACAAGCTTGGATTGGGGGTGGGCGACCAGCTCACCTTTACTGCACAGGATAAGAGCATCGACGTCGAAATCCGTGCAATTTACCGGCAAAAAGGGCTGCAGACCCGATTCTGGTTCGAGGGTATATTGCAGCAAGGCGCACTGGACGACTTGATCAGCCTTTACGTTGGTGCGGTCTACCAAAGCGATGAGGCGGCCAGGGAATCCCAGCAATGGCTGGCACAGACCATCCCCAATGTAATCACGCTGCGCACCGCTGACTGGCTGGAAACCGCAGGCGATCTGCTGAACAAGGCAGCCGCGGGCCTGGCGGCTGTGGCATCGGTCAGTCTTCTCGCCAGCCTGCTTGTGCTTTCCAGCGTGGTCAGTGTCAGCCGCAGGCGGCAGCTTTACGAGGCCAACCTGTTGCACTGCCTTGGCGCCCGTCACGGAGCGATCCGCCAATCCATGCTGCTGGAAACCGGTTTGCTGACCTTTCTGGCAACGGTTTTCGCGACAGCGCTTGGTGCGCTAATTGCTTTACCTGTAGCTGACCTGGCCTTGAAGCTGCCGGCAGGCGATTTATGGTGGATTGGGACACTGGTTGCCGGAGGTGTCAGTTCGCTGGCGCTGCTGGGTGGACTCCTGCCCACGCTCAGGGCAATGCGGTTAAACCCCGCGGTGTTGCTCAGAGACCGTTAAAATGGCCTGCTATCGTAATAAATTCGTCTTTTTGATTAAGGAGGTGTAAACATCAGTTAAATCATAGACCTAAGAATATGAAAAATGACTGTTTGTTCGTTTTTTGGCCGCTATCACGAGTTGCAGGCTCAAAAAATCCGGTTATATTGAGGAAATTAAGGAAAATTGCCTACCAAATGGCAAATTTCAAAAATTTTCACTAAATAATCTACGGTAGTATTTTTACGTATGCTTTTTGCACATAACTCCTATTGTGTAGGCATAACGGACACACACTTTTCGCCCACGAAAGAAAAAGAGAGAATAACTATGATTCGCAAACTAGCACCGCTTGTATTCGCTTGTGCTGCGGTAACCTCCGTAAGCGCGACAGCCGATCAGCTGGACACCGTGATTCAACGTGGCACTTTGAACTGTGGCGTGGTTCTGGATTTCCCACCAATGGGATATTTTGACGAGAACAACGAGCCTGCAGGCTTCGACGTCGATTACTGTAACGACCTGGGCGAGGCGCTCGGCGTAGACGTCAATGTTCTCAACCTGACCTGGGGCGAGCGGATTCCCTCCCTGGTGTCCGGCAAGACTGATGTGGTTATCGGTTCTACCTCCGATACACTGGAGCGCGCCAAGACCGTTGGCTTCACCTACCCGTACTTCGTCTTCAAATTCCAGGTTATCGCCAACGAGGACAAGAACATTGAATCCTTCGACGACCTGAAGGATCTGAAAGTCGGTGCGGCACTCGGCACCACCTACGAAACCGAATACCTCGCGTATGCCGAGCAGCAGGGCTGGGGCAAGGACAACTACACCTCCTTCAAATCCGAGAACGATGCCTACCTGGGTCTTTACCAGGGCAAGGTCGACGCAATCATCTCTACCAACACCAACATTGCGACCAAACTGCGTAGCGAAGAGTTCGCAGACTTTGAAGCGGGCCCTTACGTTCCCAACTACGACGACGTTGTGGGCATCATCGCCAAGCGGGATGAGGTTGCCTGGATCAACTACCTGAACCTGTTCCTGGTACGCCAGATTCGCGACGGCAACATGAACGAAGCTTACAACAAGCACTTCGGTACCGATGCGCCGGCCGATCTGATCAAGTCCCTCCGGGACAACAAGTAAGCGCCGAACCGACGGCCGCCAAACAGGCGGCCGTCATTGCATTGGTTCCCGGGTCGGGCGCTCATCCTCGGGTGTCCTGACCTAAAATTCTGATCAAGGCCCTTCTTACCGGGCTCTGGTCGAGTTTCCTACCATTCATAAAATGGCCAAGGTATGGACTACGAATTTCACTGGAACGTTGTGTTCCAGAACATGCCCCAGCTGCTGAACGGTGCCTTCGTTACCCTGCACGTATCCGTTCTGGCGATGCTTCTGGGCGTTGTGATCGCAATACTGTTGGCGATCGCCAAAATGAATAACACGAAGTTCTTCAGCCAGGTTGCGACGGTCTGGGTCGAGATCGCCCGGAATACGCCGGCCCTGTTCCAGATCTACATGGCCTATTTTGGCCTTGGAGCATTTGGTATCCACCTCAGCCCCTACGTGGCGGTACTGAGCGCACTGGTCTTTATCAACGCGGGCTACCTGACGGAGACGTTCCGGGGTGGTTTCCAGTCGATTCCGAGCACCCAGTACAGCGCTTCCAAGTCGCTGGGCATGACCAGTATCCAGACGTATCGATACATCATCCTTCCGCAGATGCTGAGACGCATCTACCACCCGATGACCAACCAGTTTGTCTGGTCCATCCTGATGAGCTCTCTGGGCATTCTGGTGGGTATGAGCGAGCTTTCTGGCACGACTCAGCGTCTGCAGTCACTGTCGTTCAGAACGCTGGAATTCTTCATTGTGGCGGCCGTGATGTACTTCGTCATCACCAAACTCGTGTTGTTCGGATCATCACTGCTTGCGCGTAGACTCTTCAAGGGGGAAATCTGATGAATTCTTTATTCACACCCCTGTCCTGGAGCGATAGCGGTCTGATCCTGACCGGTGTCTGGAATACCATCATCATCTCCGTTGTCGCCATCGTGGTGGGCACTATTCTGGGATTGATCGTCGGCTTTCTCCGTGCCGAGAGCAACAAGGCCGTCAACGTCCTTTTCGGTAGCGTGCTCGACGTGCTGAGAAGTGTTCCCCTGATCATCCAGCTTATTCTGTTCTCCACCTTTGTCGGTGCGATGGGGAATCCACTGGCGCCGTTTGTTGCGGGCTCCATTGTGCTTTCGCTGTATACCATGGCCTTCATGAGCGAGGTATTTCGCAGTGGCTTTGAGAGCGTCAGTCCCTCAATGCAGACGGCAGCGCGCTCACTGGGTATGACCAAATGGCAAACCATCTACCACATTCGGTTGCCGATTGGTTTGCGTGCTGTGTTCCCCTCGTGGCTGGGTGTTGCACTCAGTGTCATCAAGGACTCGGCCCTGGTCTCGGTCATCGGTTACATGGAATTGCTGCGCACGTCGGAGCAACTGATTTCAAGAACCCAGCAACCGCTCGAGATTCTGATCGGTGTTGGTATCTTTTACTTCATTATTTCGTACCCGCTGTCCCACTACGGCCGGTATGTTGAGAGGAAAATGGCAATATGATCAGCGTACAGAATGTCCATAAATCCTTCGGCGATCTTGAAGTACTGAAAGGCGTCAGCCTGGATGTAAAGAAAGGCGAGGTCGTGAGCGTTATCGGGGGCTCCGGCAGTGGCAAGTCGACTCTCCTGTATTGCATCAATGCCATTGAGCCCATCAACAAGGGCAAGATCCTCGTTGATGATGTGGATGTCCATGCCAAAGAGACCAACAAGGACAAGCTGCGCCAGAAACTGGGCATGGTCTTTCAGCAATGGAATTCCTTTCCTCATATGACTGTACTGGAGAACGCCGCACTGGCGCCCAGAATCGTCAAGAAAATGAGCAAGGAAGAGGCAATTGAAATCGCCAAGAAAGAGTTGGAGCACGTCGGCCTGGGTGACAAGTTTGACGTCTATCCCACCAAAATGTCCGGCGGCCAGCAGCAACGCCTGGCGATTGCCCGTGCGCTGGCCATGAAGCCTGACTACATGCTGCTTGACGAGGTGACCTCCGCGCTCGACCCGGAGCTGGTCGGCGAGGTTCTGGATACCCTGCGCCTGCTGGCAGAAGAGGGGATGACCATGATCTGTGTGACCCACGAAATGGGGTTCGCACGGGATGTCTCTGACCGGGTGGCTTACTTCCACGAGGGTGTGATCGCAGAGATCGGTGAAGCACGCCAGGTGATTACCGATCCGCAAAACCCGCTCACCCAGAAGTTCCTTTCAAAAGTGCGCTAGAAAGTCGCCACAACCGTGGCGCTGGCTGGGGGAGTTCTTGGACCCGCTTTCCCAGCCATTTTTCCAGCCCGCCCAGAATCCGGTGGCTTCAGTTCCGGTTCTTCAGCACCTCATAAATCTTCCTGACCGCTTCCTCCTGCTTTTGTTTTTCAACCATATCTTCCAGCAGCTCCAGTACCCGTTTTTCGTCGTTGCTCCGAAGACCCGGCCAGTACACATAGGGCACCAGATCTGGATTGCTGATAAAGAACAAGGCGGTTTGTTCCGGATCGTTGGCGATGTCTCCGCGCAGGCCTACGGTAAACTGGCGGCCCTCGCCACCCCGTAGCGTTAACAGGAGGGATTGGTCCTGCTCGATGAATCGGGTTTCCTCCACGGTAATGGGCTCTGCCAGATCCGGCACGGAGGTGATGTAGTATTGAAAGCCAAGGAACCCCAGCAGAACAGCAATCAACGCTGCCAGGGCAAAGGATTTGATCATTCTGAAGATTCCAAGCTGCTTACATTGCTCTGGCAAATAACCCAAAGGGGAGGGATTTGATTACGTAACTAATCGGCGTCCATGGCCACCAGGGCACATAGGCCCGGCGCTTCTCCGATTCGATGGCTTTCACCAGGGCCTTTACACCGGTTTCCAGATCCACACGGAAGGGCGCGCTTTTAGTGTCCCGGTTAATATCCGTGAGAATGTAGCCGGGCATAATGTTGCTGACGTTGATCGGCTTACCCTTGGTATCGAGCTGCAGACCTTCCGCCAAAGAGGCTACGGCGGCCTTGGTGGCAGCGTATACGTTCAGTGGACCACGGAAGCCGCGAACACCACTGACAGACGACATTAACACCAGGTGACCGCTGTTCTGCTCGCGGAAGATCTCCATGGCTGCCTCACTCTGGGCAATAGCAGCGATGAAGTTGGTCTCGGCGGTGTGGCGGTTGGCAGCGAAATGCCCACGGCCGATGGGCTGTGAGCTGCCAATACCTGCATTAACCACCACCCGATCAAGACTACCGAGCTCATCCCGGAAGCCCCGGAACACTTCGAACACCTGATCGTAATCGCAGACATCAAGGCCTCGGACGAGTACCCGGATATCCGGATGGGCCTGCTGCAATTCCCGCTGGAGAGCTTCCAGCTTGTCTGCCCGGCGCGCACAGAGCGCCAGATTACAGCCTTTGGCCGCCCATTCGCGAGCCATGCCTTCCCCGAGACCGGTGCTGGCACCGGTAATCAGAATGTTTTTTCGCATCAGCTATCCCCTGGATTCGTTCGGGTTATTTGAGCTCACAGTACCATGATCGAACGCCGAGGGGATTGACTGAAATGCAACTCTGCACTGGCCATTCCGTTCAGGGTAGAACGTTACTCCACCATCACTGTGATCTTCTCAGAGACCACGGGCGGATTATGCGGCACGTGCATGTGGTCACCCACCAAAAGCTGCAGCGTGTGTTTACCCGGCGATAGCGTGATCTCGGTTTCGGTTTGTCCACCGCCAAAGTGCTTGATTTGATCCGTTGCCGGGAGAGATTTGCTCAGATCGGACGGTACGTCGGTATCGATCAGCAGGTGGTGGTGCCCGGTGCCTGCTTTTTCCACGCCAGCAGGTGCCACGCCCATGTTCCGCAGACCAAAGACGACTTTGAAGGTCTGGTCGACGGTTGCGCCGTCAGTTGGTTGCACGAAATACACGCCAGCGTTGGCCGGCGCCTCAGACATCATGCTCTCTGCAATCGCTGCTACTGGCGCGATCAACAGAGCTGAAAACAGTGTAATTGCGATCCTGTTCATTTCGTTTCCTCCTTGGTGTTCGCCACCAGTGAGTATAGTTGAGGAAACTTATGCGTGACGGCCGCTTCAGTTTTCCACGGCAGGAATTATGTGCTCCTCAATTAACTGGAACTGGCGGCGCAAAAAGGCTGAACCCGGCGAGGGAGGGGTAGGGTCAGAGGTCATCACCACGGTCAGTTTGCGAGCGGGCATCACATACAGTACCTGGCCTCCGTACCCACGCCCGTAATACCCCATTTCGCCGGCGAGCGGCTGCTGGAACCAGCCATAGCCATAGGGATCATCTGTGTAGGCGGACCTTCCGCGTTCAATCCAGGACTCCCGCACCCAGTTTTCCGGAAACAGGCGCCGATCACCAAGGCGGCCTTCATTGCGATAAAGCTCGCCGATTTTGGCCAGGTCCCTTGGCGAAAGAGCCATATTATTGCCACCAAAATAGATCCCCTGGGGATCCCGGCCCCAGGCCGGAATGGTTATATTCAGTGGCTCGCCCAACCATTCCCGCGCCAGGTCGAGCGTGCTGCGCCCGGCGCTTTCAGTGAGCGCCGCCGAGAGCAGGTGGCTGCTGCCGGTGGAGTAGAGCATGCGACCGCCCGGCTCATCCACGAACGGCCGGGTGAGCACATGGTGAACCCAGTTATCGCTGTTCACCCAGGTGCCATAGTAACGGCCAGATGTCCGCTGCAACCCGGCCTGCAAAGACAGCAGGTGCCCCAGAGTTATCCGGTCCACGCCCTTGGTGGCGGAGGCGGGTACGCGGTCACCGAGCGTTTCAATAACCGGTTGATTGGTTCCCTCGAACACACCTTTTTCGATGCCGATACCCACCAGCGCGGCGAGTACTGTCTTGGAGAGAGATTTGATGTTGGTTGGCGTGTCGAGCCCGGCACTTTTCAAATCCAATGCCAGAACTTCCTGGCCCTCATGGACAACAATCAAGGAGTGAAGTCGCTCAAGGTTTGCAGCCTCTCTGGACACCTCTGTTTGCCAGTCGGCCGTCTCTGAGTGGCTTGGCGGGGTCACCAGGAGCAGCAGTGCGAAAAGCCAATATGAAAAGCGTTGCATAGTGTAAGGAGGCGCTAGCGTCTTCGTTTTGGTAAGTGGAACGTCGATCATATGACTACTGTACGTCAGCGCGCCGAGAGGAGGTCACGGCTTAATCAGATCTGTGGTGATTATCGGGTACGCGATGCAGATTTATGCGCCTCTAGGCGCAAACATGATGATCGCCATGCCGAGCAGGGCTACGCCGGATCCCACCAGATCCCAAACGGTTGGCCGGATACCATCAATAGCCCAAAGCCAGAGAATGGCCATGAAGATATACACACCGCCGTAGGCCGCATAAACCCGACCGGCGGCAGTAGGATGCAGGGAAAGTAACCAGGCAAATGCCGCCAGGCTCAGGGCCCCGGGTACGAGAAGCCAGATGCTCTTTCCCTCGCGAAGCCAGAGATAGGGTAGGTAGCAGCCAACGATTTCAGCCAGCGCGGTAACGAGAAACAGACCGATGGTTTTCAGTTCAGGCACGGGGATTTTCCTTTGTACCGATAAAAAGCCGTATTTATGACGCTTTGTGAACCAGTCTTTACGATTTACATGGGGATAGGAGAGTAATTACCGCGCACTTCTAAACCATAGGCCTGAAATTCGGTAATGCCGCAACCCGATCCAGCCATGCGCGAATCGCAGGGTAGGCTTCCAGCTCAAAACCACCCTCATCCGCGACGTGGGTGTATGCATAGAGTGAGATATCTGCAGTAGTGACCTTCTCACCCGCCAGGAATGGCGTCTCTGCCAGTTGTTGCTCCATCACCTGCAAGGCCTTGTGCCCGCCGGTTTGCTTGGCGGCATACTCGTCGGCTTTGTCTGCCGGCAGTCCCAGGTACTTGTTGATAAAGCGCGCGACGGCGATAAACGGCTCATGGCTGTATTGCTCGAAGAATTGCCATTGCAGAACGCGGGCCTGGGCGAGGCGGTCATTCGGGTACAGATCAGAGCCGAACGCGAGGAAGTTGATGATGGCGTTGGACTCTGACAACGCCTCGCCACTATCCAGCTCCAGCAGAGGAATCTTGCCATTCGGGTTCTTTTTCAAAAAATCATCGGATTTTGTGTCGCCAGCCAGAATGTCGACATCAATCCACTGATGGTCGATGTTCAGCAGTTGGCAAACGAGCTGAACCTTGTAGCAGTTCCCGGATTGGGTATCGCCATAGATTTTCATGCAGTTTCCTTTGCTGGGAGAGCGCCGTTTTTCAGGCCGGGGCGTTCAGGGCTCCGATCCGGGCTGCTTGAGGTCTTTGGTGTAGACATGCGTTGTTTTGGATTGCGTATAACCAACCGCCGGATAAAAGCCATGAGACTCAAGGCGCGTTACATTAGAGCGTACCACCACCCGCGGGAGTCCCATAGAGCTGGACCAGTCTTCAGCAGACTGGACCAATAGCTGGCCGATACCAGCCCTCCGTGCGCGGGAGCCTACAACCAGGCCTGTAATTTCCGCGACAAACAGCTCGCTGAGGAACAGGCGCTTTTCCACTGCTATCCATCCAACGACCGAACCCCCGGAAAGGGCGACGAAAATCTGATGGCTAGGAGAGTTAGCGATTGCCTCGAGCCATGCTTTCGTTCGGAGCCTGCTGGCTGTGTAACCCCATTCGAGGACCAGAGCGTGAATGCCATCAAGATGATCAGCCCGCCCCGGTTCGATTGAAATGTCCATATTCAAACGCTAGTCCGGGAGGGTGTGCTATGGCGATTCATTCTTGGGATTTGCCTTTGACCCACCTGTCGCCCTCCTTGCGATATTCCTCTTTAACCGCCGCCCAGGCTACTTTGTGGGCCGTCTCTATCGCAGCTGGCTGTCCTTGCTGCCTCTGCGATTGATGCCGCCAGACTGGCTGCGCTCCTTTTCATGGGCCGACTGGCAGTCAATGCACAAACGAACACCGGGAATGGCCTTGCGCCGGGCCTCTGGAATTGGTGCTCCGCACTCATCACATTCCTCGGCACTTTCGCCTTTGGCCAACTGGCTGCGTGCGCGCTGGATTTCATCCTCAACGCTTGCGTCGATCTGTTCCTGAACCGCACCATCACGAGACCATCCGCCTGCCATGGGGCCCTCCGAAGTCTGGCTGACTGAAACCACTCAACGTTAGCATTGTAGCTCGGGTGCTCAAAGATGGCCGACGCTGATTTGGCTGATGCGAACGGTTAAAGCCTACCGGCTTCAGTCTCGCGCCCACCTCGAAGAACCAGATACAGCAAGGGCCCTGCGGAGACAAACACTGCTGTCAGAACGAAAAACGGAACCAGGTAACCCAATCCTTTGCCTCGACGTTTGGCATCCTGGTACATCCAGATGCAAGCCAATACCGCGAGAATGTAGAGATCGATAACAACCTGTGCGGTATCGGGGCTCGACATCAACTGGGCGCCGAATGCGAGGAGCGATTGCTCGGCGCCGGCCATCACCCAGAAGGTGAAGCCCATAAACAGGCAGAGAACGACGAGGGGGAGGGGGGATAGTCTCATAATCTTCCTTGATTTATTTGTTGCTGGAATTAAAGGTCTTCAGCGATGCGCTTGAGGGATTCGCCATCAAGAAAATCGGAGTCAATCTTTAGCAGCTTTGCATCTTTGCCGATCACAAAGAGGAAGGCTTTGTTCCCGTGGTCGGAGTAGGCGAGTGAATAGGAATCCTGCGTCCAGGTGGCGACATCTCTGCCGCTGACAAAATTCTCGTGCACGGCCCCGATCAACGTCTGGTCACAATCGGCTGCAGCTGTCTCAAAGAAAACAGCCTCGAAGAAAGTGGCCGCTGGGCAGCCGTATTCCAACGTTTCATCGTGGGTCATGTCTGCGAATGCCAGGAATCGTTTACCTAGCTCGTCGCCGTATCGGAAGATCAACATGTTCTGGCTGTCGCCAATATCGCCAACAGCGGCGAAACCTGCCGGAATGCTGAATCTCAAGTCCGAGTACAAAAGCTCGATTCGGTTACCGGCATGAACAGCAACGGACAAACTTAAAGCAACAGCGATCAATCCAATCTTGAACATCTCAAATTCCCTTTAGTGCCATGTGGATTTCAGAGCGGAAATTCTGGCTGACTTGCAGCTTGCAAATGTAATAAGTCTGACTGTTACCGGAAGCGATGTTTTTACCGATGCCAGCCACTTGTTTCACGATATAGGAGATTCCTGGCTTGCCGCCGCTCGGTCTGGGAACCAGGTCCATGGAAGCTGAGCACGATTGCGACTCGGTTACTGCGGTATAGACGACCTCAGCGGATCGTTCATTGACGGATTCAGGTGAGGCCGTGCCATCGCCCCAGAAAAAGTTGATGGCAGCGGAGACATACTCACGGTCACTGTGATCCATGATCCAATTCCTTTTGTTTACTGAGAGATAACGTCCTCCTGGACGCTTTGCACGTTAGCAAATGATCATTGCGAGAGCGAGTAAATCTACTGCGACCAAGTCACGTTCAAATTCGAAAAAATAGATCTGCTTCAGTTATTTGCGCCGGACTCATTTTTTATGCAGCTCCCTGTAGCGTTCCTCCAGTTCGGCACGAATGGCGCGGCGCTCCTTACCGTTGGCAAATCGCCGGATCTGATCATCGGTACGTGGAACCAGCTGCGGCACGGCGACGGCTTTACCGTTGTCATCAACCGCCACCATGGTAAAAAAGCAGCTGTTGCTATGGCGAACCAACTTGTCGCGGATGTTCTCGGTAACCACCTTGATGCCGATCTCCATGGAGGTACGGCCGGTGTAGTTCACGCTGGCCAGAAAGGTGACCAGCTCGCCAATTTGGATGGGTTGGAGGAACATCACCTGGTCGACGGACAGAGTAACGACATACGTCCCGGCGTAACGGCTGGCGCAGGCATAGGCGACTTCATCCAGGTACTTCAGCAGGGTGCCGCCGTGCACATTGCCAGAGAAATTGGCTTTGTCCGGCGTCATCAGGACGGTCATGCTCAGGCTTGTTGAATTGTTTTCCATGGCGCTTCTCTGTTGGTTTGCTGTCCAGTATAGGCGCCAGGGTGCTGGTGGTGGCAGTAGTTATTAATCGGCCTCGAAAGTCACCAGATCCACATCCGCTGCCTGGGTGCGTAACGGCACCAATGCCTGATAGGCAGGGGAATTGTGCCAATCGGTGGCGGAATCCGCATCCGGAAAGCGGATAACCACGGTATCGGTGTGCCGGTATTGCCCGCTCAGTGCCTTCGCCTGTTTACCCCGAAGCACCAGTTCTGCACCCCAGGGAACCAGCGTTTCCGGAACAAGGCTGCGGTATTCAGCCCATGAGTTATGGTGATTTCTGGTGTATGGAAGCAGGTTGAAGGGGTGGCGTATCCTGTTGGTTGATCACCGCGACGATCACAACCAACAGAGGAATGATACGCCATGTCCAAGTCTAACCTGCATGCTCTTTCACAACCAGAG
>NZ_JBSXOI010000067.1:0-303440 GCF_056859395.1 Marinobacter sp. L-80 | reverse complement strand
GCCACTCGTTCAGGCTCGGGGGAAGAAGCAGTTCCTGGCCAGGCGAATACGGGCGGAAAGTGGTTCCCATCAGATTCTCCGGTGCTGAAGAATTTTTACGCATTATGCCAGAAGGTGTCTCCTGCCGCGCAGACTCCTAGGCCCGCAAGGCAAGGTTCAGTTAGGGGATGTGTTCAGAGGGTTTCGCCGAATTCGACGAGGGATTCGACGAATTCAGCGAAAGGAATGGCAAATACGGCGAGGCCCGGCAGCCAGAAATGCCGCCGCTGATAAAACGGAATGGATGAAGTAAAAACCGGTTTTCATTTTGAAACTCAGCGACTCTGAAAAAGGAAAAATCTTGGCAAGCTACGTTAGCTCAGTTCACGAGGAAATGAAACGATGAAAAGGTCTGAGGCTAGACCATGCCCACAACTCCAAGGCTTCCTCTGAACTTCATCGCGCTCATTCCCAGCGTGTCTGCGAATAGCTGAATACTGGCAACGACAACCCCCAGCGAATGGCCGCCATACGCAGAAGCAGCCCGAGACTGAAAGCGGCCAAAAGAGTGACATTCTCGCCCACCCCTTGGCGAAGCAAGGTCAGGTACAGGAAAGCCACCATCAGTGAAACGCTGGCGTAGAGTTCGTGGCGCAGCACCTGCGGGGTGCGGTTACATAAGATATCCCGGATGATACCGCCAAAGATCCCTGTTGTGATGCCGGCCATGACCACCACCACGGTGTCATAGCCCAGCTTGAGCGCGACATTGCAGCCAATAACCGTAAAAGCCACCAGACCTATGGCATCCAGAACCAGAAACAACTGATGCAGATGCCGCATGAAGCGCGCAATCACGATGGTGACCAGGCCACCGGTAATAGTCATGTAGATATAGCGAGGGTGCTGGGTCCAGGTGACTGGGAAATTACCCAGAAGAATGTCCCGGACAGTTCCGCCACCAAGGGCGGTAAAAAACGCAATTACAGCGACACCAAACAGATCCATGTTCCTCCGCCCGGCGGTGAGGGCTCCCGACATGGCTTCGGCGGTAATGGCAATCATATAGATAGAGGTCAGCACACAGGACTCCTGAGTTTCTGTGGCCTCTCCCCCTGTCCCTGATACCTGAGAGTTTACAGAGCCTGGCTCTGCTTGCCCCTTCGGTGGACTGCGGTGGCAGTCGCTCTCCAGACGGCGTTAGATGATGCTCGCAGTACCTGTGCCTGAGCGTTTATGGGAGTTTGCGCCTTCGGCGGGGCCAACGGCCCACTCTCCTGCGAGACCGGGCATTATAGAGAGATAGGAAGCTAACGTCGAGCGAGGCGGCGGGCTGATAGGCTCAGAATTTTTGACTAATTCTTACTGGTTACTCCGTTATCTTTTTGAAGAGGCGCCCTTTATGCTGCTTTTCCAAGCAGACATTCCTACACGGATTCACTAAGCAGCCTTCGACGGCTTGTGGCCGCTATCTAAGGACACCCCATGAAACTACAAACCATCATCTGCAGCACGCGCCCCGGCCGAATCGGCCCTTCCATTGCCCACTGGTTCAATTCTCTGGTCAATGACCAGGGAACGTTTTCCAGCGAACTGGTCGATCTAGCTGAGTTCAAGCTTCCGGTTTACGACGAGGCCAACCATCCTCGCATGCAGAAATATGAGCATGAGCACACCAAAGCCTGGTCAGCGAGCGTAAATAAGGCAGATGCCTACGTCTTCGTCATTCCCGAGTACAATTTTTGCCCGCCGCCATCGTTCACGAACGCGTTGAACTACGTATACAACGAGTGGAACTATAAGCCTTGCGGGTTTGTCAGCTACGGCGGTGTTTCCGGTGGACTCCGTTCAGCCCAGGTTGCCAAGCAGCTGGTTACTACGCTGAAAATGATGCCGATGGTGGAAGGAGTAATGGTGCAGATGCCGTGGGAGAAACTGGATGACCAGCGCAACTTCCTCCCTGCCGAGCATCACACCGGCTCTGCCAATGCCATGCTGGACGAAATGGCGAAATGGGCAACGGCCCTGAAGTCGCTACGCTGAACACCAGAGTAGTTGAGCAGATTCCCCGGTTAGCAAACCGGGGAATCTGTAGCTTCTACTTCAACGGGCATCAACCCTGCCGGTTTATCAGAACACGGCCATCACGAATAGACGCGGCAACCGGCAACTGGCCCAACAGCACCTCGTAGGGCGACTGCCCCTGCAGAACAACACAGCGAGCCGGAAGTCCCTCCTCGATGCCGTATTCGTCCAGATCCAATGCTGCAGCACCGTTGTCGGTGATCAGCTCCAGCGACCGATCAATCCAACCCATGCCCAGCATGTGGCAGGCGTGCAGGCCTACGTCCAGGGTACGGAGCATGTTGCCGTTGCCCAGTGGATACCAGGGATCGCGGATGGAATCCTGGCCGAAGGCCACCTTCAGTCCCGCATCCAGCAGTTCCGGAACCCGGGTCAGGCCACGACGTTTCGGATAACCATCGAAGCGGCCCTGCAGGTGCAGGCTTTCGGTGGGCATCGACAGGAAGCGCAGGCCGGATTTCTTCAACAGGCGGAACAGCCGGCTGCAGTAATGGTCGTTGTACGAGCCCATGGCACAGGTATGGCTGGCGGTGACCCGTGAGCCATAATCCAGCTTGAGCGCCTCGGCAGCGAGCACTTCCAGGAATCGGGATTCGGGATCGTCGATCTCGTCGCAATGCACGTCTACGAGAAGGTCGTTTTTGTGGGCCAACGCCACCAGCCATTGAACCGATTCAACGCCGTAATCTCGAGTGAATTCGAAATGGGGAATGCCACCGACCACATCGGCCCCCAGACGAACCGCCTCTTCCATCAGCTCCTTGCCCTGGGGAAATGACCAGAGACCTTCCTGGGGAAAAGCGACAATCTGCAGGTCTACTGTGTCAGCCATACGCTCACGCACTTCCAGCATGGCCTTCAGCCCTGTCAGCTTGGGGTCCGTCACGTCCACGTGGGTGCGGACGTGCTGAATGCCGTTATCGGCAAACAGCTTCAACGTCTGTTCGGCCCGACCGATCACGTCGTCGTGAGTCAGGCTGGCTTTGCGCTCAGACCAACACTCGATACCTTCAAACAAGGTACCACTCTGGTTCCAGCGTGGCTCGCCGGCGGTCATGGCCGCATCCAGGTGGATGTGCGGCTCCACGAAAGGAGGAGCGACCAGATTTCCGCCGGCGTCCAGCTGGTTCTCGGCAACGCTTTCAGTCGCATCCTGCGCCGTGACACTGCTGAATTTTCCATCGGTGATGGTCAGCCGGAATAACCCCTCACGGCCCTGAAGCCGGGCATTGATAATAGCGTTCAGATTTTCACTCATAACATCTCCACACAGATTTTCCGCTGGTTTGAATCATGGCCTCGACAACAGATGGGCCAGCACCAGGGTTTTGAAATATTCATTCGGTTCAGCCGCCGGAGGCATCTCCGCGACCAACCGATTCATCCGGTTCCGGATGGTATTTCTATGGCAGCCAAGGGCTTCGGCCATGGCGCACTGGTTTCCACGTTCCTGGAGCCATGACTCCAGAAGATCACGACTACTGTCCAGCAACCCGGCTTCCACCCCAGGCAGGTACTGCCGGATAAGTCCTTCGAGCTGATGACTGCCGATACCGGCTATCAACGCCTCCGCCAGCCCGCCTTCCCGGGGCTCTTGCGACCGCTCCGATGCGACAATCGCCCGGGCAATGGTTTCGGTCACATCCACCATTGGCAGCGAGTAAGGCTGCTCAAACAACGGCATGGCCAGCTCATCCGCCAGACGACTTAACATGGCCGGTAGCTGCCCGATGTAGGCATCGCCGGTCAGCACAACCAGCCCCGATATGCCGCAGTCCCGGCCTTCATAGAGGCACTCGGCCAGGTTGGCCGGGCTACGATGGCGGCTGATACCGGTGACAAATACCAGCTCGCCACCCCTGACCCAGTTGCTGAAAGACCGGTTCTCCGCCAGATAAGGCCAGCGTACCGTGTTGTCTGCGCCGGAACTCCCACCCCGCAGATGGATGGCCCCGAGGCCAGGGAGTTCCGGAATGTCCCGGCACGTCAGGGCCATTTACACCGCTCCCAGAACCTGGGCCCGGCGATCACGCACAGCCTCACTGACCACAAGCACTACACCATAACTGGCCGCGGCAACCAGTACGCCAACAATCGGCGCGATCCATGGCGAGGTATAGGCCGCTGCCGAGCCTATGGCATAGGCCGCCAGCCCGGGAACGTTGAACGCGGGCAGAGTCGCCGTTTCGAGTGACGGATACTCGCGTTTGTAGCCGATGAAATAACTGGCCATGATGACGCCGCCAATGGGCGGGATGAAGGTTCCAAGCAACACAAGGAACGGGATAAGCCATTCATACATACCCAGAACAGCCAGCACTGTACCGATAGCGGCACCGCCCACTGTGACCAGCTTGCGCCGGCGGGTCCGAATCATATTGCAGCCGGCCACGGCAAAGTTGTATACGGTATTATCCTGCGTTGTCCAAAGATTCAGGAAGAGCATCAGAATACCCAGGGTCGCCAGCCCCTGCGCCACCATGATGTCGACGATATCCGCCTGCTGGTAAACCAGAGCACCAAAGGCGCCAATCAGCGTCATCAATCCATTACCGAGGAAGAACGCCAGTAGGGTCGCAATGACCGCCGTTTTTCCGGATTTGGCAAAACGGGTCCAGTTGGTAGCCTGGGTGCCTCCACTTACGAAAGTGCCGAACACCATGGTAATGGCCGCAGCTACGGTCATTTCGTCTGAGGGGGTAATGGCGAGTAATCCCGAAAATCCACCGGCGTCCGAGGTGGCGATTGTCATACTCACCGCTACCAAAATAATCATCGCCGGCACCGCAAAGCGGGACAGCATTTCCAGCCCCTTGTAGCCAATGAACGCGGTGATACAGAAGCCGAAACCGAACACCACCATCAGCGGCGTGGTCCAGCTCTCGGGCAAGCCCGTCAGCTTGACCAGGAGAACGGCCATGGTCGCCGTGCCCCAGGCGTACCAGCCGATCTGGGTAAAGCCCAGGATGAAGTCGGAGAGTTTGCTACCCAGCTCACCGAAGGTAAAACGGGACATCAGGGCCGTATTCAGCCCCGATTTTGCAGCGATGTAGCCAAGAATGGCGGCGTAGGTACCCAGAAGAAGGTTACCGGCTGCCAGCACCAGCAGCATCGTTGAAAAATCGAATGCAACACCGATACTGCCGCCCGCCCACATGGTGGCGGTGAAAAAGGTGAAGCCAAGCAGAACCAGGCCCATGGACCAGATACTGCGACGCTGATCCATGGGCACCGGGCTGAGCGGGTAGTCCTGTTCCTGAGGAGTCACTTGTGAGGTCATTGCCTTGTCTCTCTTTGATGAAAACACGAGAGAAAGATGGCAACGTCTGTGCCATGTGGTCCTCACGGCCATGATTTGAGAGAGTGGATGACACCTGACCTGTGCACTTTGCACAATCACGCCAGGTCAGGATGTAGTCGCATCCCGGGTTCGCCCTGACCTGGTGCAAAAAAGCAGGCCAACGCTCATTTCAGTGCAGGACTGCCCAAAGACCAGACCCTGCAATACCGGCAATCCTGGATGGGAATGATCAAAAGAACGCCTGAATCCCGGTCTGGGCTCGCCCCAGAATCAGGGCGTGAACATCGTGGGTGCCTTCATAGGTGTTCACCACTTCCAGATTCACCAGGTGTCGCGCCACCCCGAATTCATCACTTATACCGTTACCCCCGAGCATATCCCTGGCTAGGCGGGCAACATCCAGAGCCTTGCCGCAGGAATTGCGCTTCATGATGGAAGTGATCTCGACGGCAGCCGTGCCCTCATCCTTCATCCGACCAAGACGCAGGCAGCCTTGCAGGGCCATGGTGATATCGGTCTGCATATCTGCCAGCTTTTTCTGGATCAGCTGGTTGGCCGCCAGCGGCCGACCGAACTGCTTACGGTCCAGCACATACTGGCGGGCGGTGTGCCAGCAATCCTCGGCGGCACCCAGAGCACCCCAGGAAATACCGTAGCGGGCGGAGTTCAGGCAGGTGAACGGCCCCTTCAGCCCTCGCACGTCCGGGAAGGCGTTTTCTTCCGGCACAAAGACGCCGTCCATCACGATCTCGCCAGTGATCGAGGCCCGCAGCCCTACCTTGCCGTGAATGGCCGGGGCACTCAGGCCCTCCCAGCCCTTCTCCAGAACAAAGCCGCGAATTGCGCCGTCATCGTCCTTGGCCCAGACCACGAACACGTCAGCGATCGGGCTGTTAGTGATCCACATCTTGCTGCCGGTCAGGCGGTAACCGCCGTCCACCTTGCGGGCGCGGGTCGCCATGTTGCCGGGATCAGAGCCATGGTCTGGTTCGGTCAACCCGAAACACCCAATCCATTCTCCGGAAGCGAGTTTGGGCAGATACTTCTGGCGGGTTTCCTCATTGCCGAATTCGTAGATGGGCACCATCACCAGGGATGACTGCACACTCATCATGGACCGGTAACCGGAGTCCACCCGCTCCACCTCGCGAGCGATCAGGCCATAACACACGTAGTTCAGGCCGCTACCACCGTATTGTTCGGGAACTGTACATCCCAGAAGGCCTGTCTCGCCCATTTCCCGGAATATCTCCGGGTCGGTCTGTTCGTTGCGGAAGGCTTCCAGCACTCGGGGCCTGAGCTTGCTTTCGGCAAACTGGCGAGCACTCTCGCGCACCATGCGTTCGTCTTCGGTCAGTTGCTGGTCCAGCAACAGCGGGTCTTCCCAGTTAAAACTTGCCTGGTTGGCCATGATGTTTTGTCTCCGTGTTGTGTTTCGTATTTGGAAAGCGCTCGGGCCCCATTCGATCCAACTTGTCTAAGATCCTGGCATCTGCGCAGATTAACGGTGCTTCCACTCGGGCTGACGTTTCTCGAGAAAGGCGGTCATACCCTCGCTTCGATCCTCGCTGGAAAAACTGGACCACAGCAGCCGGCGTTCGTATTCAACGCCCGCTCTCAAAGGTGTCTCGAACGCCTGATTCACCGCATCCTTGTTGATCATGGTGGCCATCTGCGAATAGCCGGCGATTTCCCCTGCTACCGCCATGGCCGTATCAAGCAGATCGTCAGTTGGCACGACCCGGCTGACCAGACCACTGCGCTCAGCTTCCTGCGCATCCATCATTCGACCGGTCAGGCACAGGTCCATAGTCTTGGCCTTGCCAATGGCCCGGGCCAGCCGCTGGGTACCACCGGCTCCGGGCAGGGTGCCAATCTTCACTTCCGGCTGGCCGAAGCGGGCGTTATCGGCGGCAATCAGCAGGTCACACATCATCGCCAGTTCACAGCCACCGCCGAGTGCCAGGCCGGCCACCGCGGCAATCACCGGCTTTCGGCATCGGGTCACGGTTTCCCAATTGGCGGAGATGAAGCGCTGACGGTAGGCCCGGGAAAAGTCCAGGGCATGGACTTCGGCAATATCCGCGCCGGCGGCAAAGGCTTTTTCGTTGCCGGTAATGACAACGGCGCGGATGGCCTCATCCGCTTCCAGGACTTCCAGAGCGGAAGTCAGTTCGTTCATCAGCGCGTTGTTCAACGCGTTGTAGACCTTTGGTCGGTTGAGTCTGACCAGGGCCACAGCCTCATGCTTTTCAAGCAATATGTTGCTGTACTCCATAACCATCTCCACTAACAGATTTTTTCTTATTACTTCTCTATAAAAGCTATGGAAGCTTATTTGTCCGATTTTCAGAGGCTACACCCGAATATTTTTTAAGGCAACATGTTGACATAATATTTTGAGAAGGCGTATGTTGAAACTGACAAGGCAAAGACCTGCTTCTGCGGTCAGCCCATCCAACAAAAACAAACCGGACACAACAGGTGAATCAGATGGACACAGGCATCACTCTCAATCCGGAACGCCGCGCCGCCATGGTCGAGAGCGGCGCATGGAACGACAAGCGCATTACCGACTACCTGGACCAGGCCGTGGCCAGCACCCCGGACCGGGAAGCCATCGTCGGCTACCAGGTCACCAGCGATACCCGCACCGCCCTCACTTATCGGCAACTCAATAACAAAGTCACCCGCATGGCGGCCGGCCTGGCCGGCATGGGCATCGGTAAAGGCGACGTGGTGGCCTGCCAGCTACCGAACTGGTGGCAGACCACCGCCCTGCATCTGGCCTGCATGCGTATCGGCGCGATTCTGAATCCGCTCATGCCTATTTTCCGGGAGCGGGAACTGCGCTTCATGCTCAAGCATGGCGAGGCCAAACTGCTGGTAATACCAAAGGTCTTTCGTGGCTTTGACTACGAGGCCATGATTGACGGTATTCGGGGGGAGCTGCCGGATCTCGAAACCCTGCTGGTCATCGGGGGAGAGGGCGAGCGTAGCTTTGAACAACGTCTCACGGAAACCCCCTGGGAAGAAAAGCAAGACACCAACGCCCTGTTTGCCGAGCGCCAACTCACCGCCGACGACGCCATCCAGATCCTCTACACTTCCGGTACCACCGGCGAACCCAAGGGGGTCATGCACACCTCCAACACCCTGTTTTCCAATGTGCGTCCTTACGCCGACCGCCTGCACCTGAGCTCGGACGACAAGGTGTTGATGGCCTCTCCGGTGGCCCACCAGACCGGCTTCATGTACGGCATCATGATGCCCATTTACCTGGGCACCACCGCCATCCTCCAGGACATCTGGGACGCGGACTATGTCTGCAAGGTGATTGCTGCCGAGAGACCGGCCTTCACCATGGCCGCCACTCCGTTCCTGGCGGATCTGGTGAAAACCGCACCCAAGCACGAGGGTGAACTGGATTCCCTGCGGATCTTCGTCTCAGCCGGCGCCCCCATCCCAAGTGCCGTGGTGGAACAGGCCGGCAAGGTTCTGAAGGCAAAGATTGTCTCGGCGTGGGGCATGACCGAGAACGGCGCGGTCACCATGACCTGCCCGGAAGATCCCGCCGAACGTGCCAGCCAGTCCGACGGCAAGGCCCTGCCCTTCATGGAAGTGAAAGTCACCGACTTCCAGGGCAACGAACTGCCTGCCGGTGAGGAAGGCAACCTGCTGGTTCGGGGCTCCAGCCTGTTTGTTGGCTACCTCAAGCGGCCCGAACTCTATGGCGTGGATGAAGCCGGTTGGTTCAACACCGGCGACCTTGCACGCATAGACAAGGACGGTTACATCCGCATCACCGGCCGCACCAAGGATGTGGTCATCCGGGGCGGTGAGAACATTCCGGTCGTGGAGGTGGAGAACCTGCTCTACAAGTTCCCTGGCATTGTCGATGTCGCCCTGGTGGGTTGCCCGGACGAACGGCTGGGTGAGCGCCTGTGCGCCTATGTCACCCTCGACGAGAACGCCACCGATCTGACCCTGGACCAGGTCAAGGCCTATCTGACCGAGCAGCAACTGTCCAAAAACTACCTGCCCGAATACCTGGAAGTGATCGAGGCCATGCCTCGCACCGCATCCGGCAAGATCCAGAAATTCAAACTGCGCGAGCAGGCTAAAGATGTACGCCTGGAGACGGCCAAGCGCGGTTAATCCCATTGATCTAACAGCTACAGGAGCAAGTCATCATGAGAGGCCTTAACGGAAAAACAGTCATCGTGACCGGCGGCGGGGGCGGCATTGGCCGCGCCGTGTGTCGGCGCTTTGCAGAAGAAGGCAGCGCGGTGGCCGTGCTGGACCGTGATGAAAGTGCGGCCCAGGCCACGGCAGACCTAATCACCGAAGCCGGGGGCAAGGCCCGCGCCTACGCCGCCGACATTACCGATTACGCCGCGATTACTGACACCGTGGCGACCATCGAGAGCGATCTGGGCGTGCCCACGGTGCTGGTAAATAACGCCGGTTTCGACCGCTTCATGCCGTTCCTGAAAACCGAGCCGAAACTGTGGGACCAGCTGATTGCAGTGAACCTGACCGGCGCCCTGAACATGCACCACGTGGTACTGCCGAAGATGATTGCTGCCGGTGGCGGCAAGGTCATCAACGTCGCTTCCGATGCGGCCCGCGTCGGTTCGTCCGGCGAATCCGTCTATGCCGCCTGCAAGGCCGGCCTGGTGGGCTTCAGCAAGACCGTGGCCCGGGAACTGGCCACCAAGAACGTGTGCCTGAATGTGGTCTGCCCCGGTCCCACAGACACTGCCTTACTCAAGGGCGTCGCGGAATCCGCACCCAACCCGGAGAAATTGCTGGAAGCCTTCCGCAACGCGGTGCCCATGAAGCGCCTGGCCCAGCCCGAAGACTACCCCGGCGTCATCGCCCTGCTCGCCAGTGACGATGCCAATTTCATTACCGGCCAGGTGATCAGTGTGTCCGGCGGCCTGACCATGGCCGGGTAAGCGACCAGCTAAACGATTTAGGAGAATCCATCATGAATTACGAAGACATCCTGTACGACGAAACCAACGGTGTCGCCACCATCACCATCAATCGCCCGGACCGTTACAACGCCTTCCGCGGCCAGACCTGCATGGAGCTGCTGGACGCCTTCAACCGCGCCGGCTGGAACAAGGACATCGGCGTCATCGTATTCACCGGCGCTGGTGAAAAAGCCTTCTGCACCGGCGGCGACCAGGGCGCCCACGAAGGCCAGTACGACGGCCGCGGTCTGATTGGCCTGCCCGTGGAAGAGCTGCAACGCACCATCCGGGAAGTACCCAAGCCGGTGATCGCCCGGGTCAACGGTTTCGCCATCGGCGGCGGCCACGTGCTGCACGTGATTTGTGATCTGAGCATTGCCTCGGAAACCGCCGTCTTTGGCCAGGTCGGCCCGAAAGTCGGCTCGGTGGATCCCGGCTTCGGCACCGCTTACCTGGCGCGGGTTGTCGGTGAAAAGCGCGCCCGGGAAATCTGGTACCTGTGCCGCAAGTACAGTGCGCAGCAGGCACTGGATTGGGGCCTGGTCAACGCCGTGGTGCCACCGGAGCAGCTGGATGAGGAAGTGCAGAAGTGGTGTGAGGAAATCCTTGAGAAGAGCCCCACCGCTCTCACCATCGCCAAGCGCTCGTTCAATGCCGACAGCGACAACATTGCCGGCATCGGTGCCCTTGGGATGCAGGCATTGAGCCTGTATTACGACACCGACGAGTCCAAAGAAGGCGTGAACGCCTTCAAGGAAAAGCGCAAGCCGGACTTCCGGAAATTCTACAAGTAAGCGGACCGACCCGGTGGCCACCCGTCACCGGGTCACAGACGCTCCCGGAGAACACCATGAATTTCGCATTTAATGAAGAACAGAACGCGATCCGCGACGTTGTGGCCCGCTTCAGCGCCGAGGTGCTGGCTCCGGGCTACCGCAAACGGGATCAGGAAGGCGTCATCGAAAAGGATGTCATCCGCCAGCTCGGCGAGATGGGACTGCTTGGTGGCGAACTGCCCGAAAAGTTCGGCGGCAGCGGCATGGACTGTGTTACCAGTGGCCTGATCATCGAGGAAATCTCCAAAGGGGATTTCAACGTCGGCTACATCCCCCTGCTGACTTCCCTGAACGGCCAGATCATTGCCAGCCACGCGGCCCCAGACCTGGCGAAGGAGTGGCTGCACGGCATGACCACCGGCCAGAAAGTTGCCTGCATCGCCCTCACCGAGCCCCACGGCGGTTCCGACGCGGCCAACCTGCGCCTGAAGGCGGAGAAGAAGGGCGCCGTGTACGTGCTTAACGGCGAGAAGACCTCCATCTCCATGGCCGACCAGGCCGACGTGGCGGTGGTCTTCGCCCGCACCGGCACCGTGGAGCAGCGGGCCTCCGGCATCAGCGCCTTCCTGGTGCCCATGAACAGTCCGGGCATCACCACCACCCGGTTTGAAGACAACGGCCAGCGCGCCATTGGCCGTGGCTCCATCTTCTTCGACAACGTGGAAGTACCTGCCCACAACATGATGGGCGACGAAGGCAAGGGCTTCAAACAGGTGATGCAGGGCTTCGACTACAGCCGCGCGCTGATCGGCCTGCAGTGCCTGGCGGTGGCCCAGCAATCCCTGGAGGAAACCTGGCAGTGGCTGACCGAGCGCAAAGCCTTCGGCCAGAACCTGTCAGCCTTCCAGGGCCTGACCCATCCGCTGGCCGAATACCAGACCTATGTTCATGCGGCCCGCATGCAGTGCTACCACGCACTATGGCTCAAGGACAACAACCTGCCCCATAACGCCGAAGCCGCCATGAATAAATGGTGGGGGCCGAAATTGGCCTTTGATGTGGTTAAACAGTGCCTGCTGGCCCACGGTCACACCGGTTGGGGTGAGGACCTGCCGTTTGCCCAGCGCCTGAGAGATGTTCTTGGTCTTCAGATTGGCGATGGCACAGCCCAGATCATGAAAAACATCATCGCGAAGGAATACCTACCGAAGTAATCAAACTGATCAACCTGACAAAAGCAACAAGAACCCAAACCAAAACAAGTTTCGTAGCGGAGATGGAACAATGAAAAATACAAAAAAGATTCTGCCCTCAGTCGTTGCCTCAATTCTTATGGCAGGCAGTGCCCAGGCTGCCATATCTGGAGATACGGTTAAGCTTGGGTATCTCGCTGACATGTCCGGCACGTACCGTGACCTTGCCGGCCCGAATGGTTTGACGGCGATGGAAATGGCGGTTGCTGATTTTGGTGGCAAGGTCAACAATGCCGCGATTGAGGTAGTCAGTGCTGACGACCGCAACAGCCCGGACGTTGCCTCCAGCACCGTGCGACGCTGGGTAGAGAATGACGGAGTCGACATGGTTGGCGGGTTGGTGGCCTCTTCTGTGACAATCGCCACCACGAAGATCCTTGAGGAGAACAACAAACTGGGACTGATCTCCGGCTCCGCAGCCTCAAGCATCACCAACGAACACTGCACCCCAAATCATATTCAGTACGTCTATGACACCTACGCACTGTCCATTGGCACTCCAACCGCAATCGTTCAGGAAGGCGGCAAATCCTGGTACATATTGACCGCAGACTATGCCTTCGGTCATGCCATGGAGGCGGACGTCACACGGGTTGTAGAAGCCAATGGTGGTAAGATTCTGGGAAGCATCCGCCATCCATTCCCGACTCCTGACTTCTCTTCATTTATTTTGCAGGCCCAGGCTTCTGGCGCCGATGTCATCGCTCTGGCAAACGCCGGTGCAGATACCACCAATGCGATCACCACTGCGGCAGAATTCGGTATTACCCAGTCAGGCCAGACCATTGCCGGGCTTGTCGTATTTATCAGTGACATACACGCTCTCGGTCCCCAGGCGGCTCAGGGGCTGCAGCTTACTACCGGTTGGTACTGGGACATGAACGACGAGACTCGTGAATGGTCTGATCGTTTCATGGAAGAGACCGGCACCCGTCCAACCATGGTGCATGCGGGCATCTACTCCAGCACGATGCAATACCTGAAGGCGGTGGAAGCTACTGGCTCGGATGACTCCCAAACTGTCCGCCAGCATCTGATAGAGACTCCGATCAACGACATGTTTGCCAAAAACGGTCGTATCCGTGAGGACGGCCGCATGGTTCATGACATGTTTCTGGCTCAGGTGAAAACTCCGGAAGAATCTACCGGCGAGTGGGATCTGTACAAGATCGTTCGAACTATTCCCGGCGACGAAGCGTTCCGACCGCTTTCCGAGAGCAAGTGCAAGCTGATCACCAACTGAGTGAAGACTGCGACTACGGAGTTTCCTGCGAGATCTCAGGAAACTCCGGATTCACAGTGCCCTGCTCCTCCGGCGTGACCCAAGAAAATGCGGAAGATCACCCCGGATCTATGTGAAGATATCGTTGATGAATAGACTCAAACGTCTTGCGAACCATTCTTTACCAACGGGATACGAAATGATCGTCAACGAATCCGGAGGCATCCCCAACCGCCTGTTTTTCCGTCTGTTCCAGACAGGAAACATCCTGCAACGCCAGGTTCAGAATGAAATGGGCATCAGCGCCGTGCAGTGGGCAGTACTGGGTGCATTATCTCGAGAAGGATTCGAAGATGGCACCTCATTCAACCAACTGAAAGAGTACCTCTACGTCAGTCGCCAAAACCTCGATGGCGTGCTCAAACGAATGGAACGAGACGGGCATGTTGTTCGGATACCGGATCCCCAGGATCGCCGAGCTCGACTCGTGGTTCTTACCGAATCTGGCCGCACTTTCTGGAATCGACTTCAGGACACTATTGCCGAATTTTACAGACAGGCCATGCAGGGGATGAGTTTTGATGACGGCGTCAGCCTGCTTCACCTTCTGAAAAAGCTTCAGCATGAACTCATCGACATATCCCTGGAATCGAACATCCCAGGGGAATGATCGTGACTAGCTAACGCCCTCTCCAAAAATCAGCAACGGCAATCAGGCCGGCTCAAACCGCTCCTGTAGCCACGCCTTGATCTCGTCAGACTCATACAGCCAACGATCACTGCCATCCTCCTGATGAATCTTCAGGCAGGGCACCTTGATTTGGCCGCCGCCGGCTTCCAGCGCCGCACGATGTTCCGGGTCATGCTGGGCGTCGCGGGTTTCAATGTTCAGACCGAGCCGTGCGATTTCCTTTCTTACCTTGATGCAGAACGGGCAGGCCTTGAACTGGTACAGGGCGAGATTTTTGCTGGCCTCGTCGGCGCGGGCTTGCTCTTCAGCACTGCGGGTCACGCTTTCAGGCGTGCTGAGCTTTTCACTGAGCAGCATGAAGGGCGTCAGTACCAGACGCAGGGTGCGAAAAAAATAGCGAATAATAACTCTCATGAGTAAGACTCAAACTCCGGGTTTCTTGGTAAAAGTCGGCCTGAACGATGTCGGCATTCAGGATTGATTTGCGTACTTGATAGCGGTGTACGAGGATATCATTTCAACAGATGAAGTGTTCAGAGTAACGGGGGCAGACCCCTCATTGATGGAGAATCCGATGTCTGAGTCCGGCACCAAATCTCTGCGCAAACCCCTGCGATTCTGGGGTTGGGGCTATGCGGATGAGGATCTGCATCCCGAAGAACACGCCATGATCGAGACCGTTACGAAAATGTTGGTGCCGGAAGGCCTGGTGGAGATTGAGCCACCAAAGGTTGAAGACTTTGACCTCCCAGCATCCCGGTTGCTTTCTGTTCCCGAGCATCTCTCAGACATCATTTCCACTACGAACTACGACCGCCTGGTGCACAGCTACGGGAAGTCCTACGCCGACATGGCCAGGATGCTGATGCGGAAAGTGCCCAACCCGCCCGATGCCGTCGCCTTTCCCAAGACGGAAGACGATATCCAGCAACTGTTTCGCTATGCGGCCGAAGACAATATTGCACTGATCCCGTTCGGTGGCGGCACCAGTGTCTGCGGCGGCGTTGAGCCCGATGTTGGCGACACCTACCAGGCGACGATCAGTGTCGATATGGAAAACCTGAACCAGATTCTGGAGATTGATCCTATCAGTCGTCGCGCCCGGATCCAGGCAGGAATCAAAGGCCCGGATCTCGAGCGGCAACTGAAGCAACATGGTTTGACACTGCGCCATTACCCACAGAGCTTTCCGTTCGTGAGTCTGGGCGGCATGCTGGCAACCCGCGCTGGCGGCCATTTTGCGACCGTATACACGCACATCGAAGACATGGTGGAAGCAACCCGGCTGGTCACGCCAAAAGGCATCATCGAGACCCGCGCTCTGCCCGGCTCAGGCGCGGGCCCTTCGGCAGACCGCATGATCTGTGGCTCAGAAGGTACGCTGGGGATCATTACCGAAGCCACCATGCGATTACAGCATCGACCAAAGTGGCGGGCCACGGCGTCCGTCCGCTTTGATCGCTTCATGAACGGTGTCGATGCTGTCAGACAGATCGCGCAATCGGGTTTATTCCCGTCGAATTGCCGTCTACTGGATGAGGCCGAAGTGGTGATCAACCGGATCGCTGACAAACCCTGCGCCATTCTGGTTCTTGGTTTCGAATCCGCAGATCATCCGCAAGACCAGAAAATCGAGCGGGCCGTCGCCATTGCCGAAGAACATGGCGGTGTTCTGCAAAAAGATGGCATTAGCTATAACCCGGATCATGCAGAAAAAGGGTCCAGCGAAGCCGAGTCCTGGAGAAATGCCTTTATCCGAATGCCCTACTGGCGCAATCGATTAACCGCCATGGGCATGATTGCCGACACCTTCGAAACCGCGATCACCTGGGACAGGTTCCCGAGCCTTTACAAGGCAGTAAGATCAACCATGGAGTCCGCGCTTCGCGAGATCACGCAACGACCATTTTCATTCTCCTGCCGCTTTACCCATGTTTACCCGGACGGGCCTGCGCCCTATTTCACGTTTTATTGCGTGGGCGACACTACCGGCGATCTGGGCAAAGCCCTGGAAAAGTGGAAACAGCTCAAGCGCATCTCCATGGAAGTGCTGGCCGAGCAAGGCGCTACCGTCACCCATCACCACGCCGTTGGCCGGGATCATCGCTTTGGCTATGAGCAGCAGACATCACCGCTGTTTCGTCAGACCCTGGCGGCGGGCAAGCACTTCCTGGATCCTCAGGGCATCCTGAATCCGGGCGCTTTGTTTGATCCGCAGGATAAAAACGTTGGCATTCGGGGTGTGTTATCCGATTCGGACGATGCTCTCAGTCCTGATGAGCACCGCTAATCCTTCCCCGCACCCAGGCGGCCCTGAAAGTCTCCGAAGCAACCCCGGCCAGGAATCCGAAAAACGGATCGGCCCAGAAGGTGACCAGTGCCGTTATCCCGATCACTGGCCAACAGGAAGGTTTGGCGACCCAGAGACGCTTAGTCAGGCCAAGCTCGACAGCCGCCACCATTAGCAGGGCACCGAGACCGGCCGCGGGAACGGCGGCGATGAACGACAGACCGCCGGGCACGAATGCGATCAGGAGCAAACCGGTGCCCAACAGAACCGGCGCCAGGCCAGTCCTGGCGCCGAAGCGGTAATGAGCCGCCACACCACCCGCGCCGTGGCACATGGGCAGCGCACCGAACGGTACCAGGAAGAGATTGGCCAGGCCTGTTGTCACCGACAGACGTGCTGGCGAGACCCGGTGTGACTGATCCCCGAAATAATCCCCAACCACCAGGGCCGTCAGAACGATGGCGTTGGTGATGGTCAGCGCCAGTTGTGGCAGCACCAGGATGGAAAAGCCTTGCTGCCATTCATCCATTGACGGCAACTGGGGCATAGAAAAGATCGCCGGATCAGCCGGCAACGGCAGCCCGGGCGAACCTAGCAGGGCCCCGAGAACCATGGCCAGAGCAAGGCCCAGCAGTGCCGCAGGCCAACTGGGGAAAAGTTTCAGGGTGATGGCCAGCAACGCAAGGATAACGAGGCCCAACGGCAGAGAAGTGGCCATCAGTTCCAGGCTCATGCTGGCCAACAACAAACCCAGCCCCAGCTGAAGGCCGCTCAGCACCGACCCCGGCACCAGGCGGGCCGCCCGGTTGATCCACCCGGTTGAACCCAGAAGCAAGAGAATGGCACCGATCAGAACGCCACTGGCGATAAGGCTCTGGGCACTGACCTGGGTGGTAAGCAGGAGCGCGGCCACCGCTTTCATGGGCTGCACGGGCACCGGCAGACGATAATACAGCCCGGTCGCGATATAGAAGACGGCAAACCCCAGCAGCACCGGTACCGGCGCCAGTCCTGCCACGCCAATGGCCCCGAGACTCAGCGGCAGCAAGGTGCCGATATCCCCCAGCGCACCACTGAGTTCGTGAATAAGATTCTTTCCGGCCGAACGCTTGTGTCCGTTCGAACCTTGCATTCCGGTCGAACCCATGCGGGCTCCTGCCTGATTGGTCTGTTTATTGTTGTGGTTCAAGCGTTATACATCACTTTACCAAGCTCACTTATATCATACCCCCCCAACGCCTCGGCGCGCTGAACAAAACGCTCGCAACGGGCGAACTCCAGCAAACGCTGCATGGCCGGCTCGAAGTAATGGCGCCTGCGCATGGCCAGGTCAAAGTGCTCCTGCTGCAGGGGAATAAATGCCAGCCCCTGGCGCCTGGCAGCCGCTTCAATACCCACGCCCACATCCGCCTCCCCCTGGCGAATGGCCAGTGCCAGATCGTCCTCACTGAGCGAGGGATGGGCGGCCCAGGTAAGCTGACTGCCATCTATACGATGGCGGGCAAGCAGCCCCTGCAGCAGATGGCTGACACCGGCATCGGGCTGGCGGTGGGCAAGGCGAAGGCCTGGTCGGGCGATATCCTCAAGCCGCGTGAGTCCGTGAGGGTTGCCGGGCGCCAGGAGGAGCCCCTGCTGGCGCTTGGCCCAGCGAATCAGCACCAGGTCCCTCATGCCAGTCAAACCCAGGGTGGCCGGATCGTTGTATCGCTCACTCTCCGCGTGCCAGATGTGCATGCCAGCGACCATCGCGCGCCCGTCCACCAGGCGCTGAACCCCATCGCCGCTACCCTGGCACAACATGGCAAGCTCGGCGTTGCTCTCCTTTACCGCCCACTCCAGCAGCGGGTCCTGGCTACCCACTAGCACCGGCAGCGTTGGAGCACTGATCGCATCGTCACCTTCAAGGTGGTTCATCAACCACAAATCAATACGCTGGCGCGGGAACAATAGCTTTCCTGTGACCCGAACGCAGGGAATAACACCCTGGCTGACGAGATCATAGACCTTGCGTTCTTTCAGGCGCAGATACTCAGCAGCCTCGGCCGTAGTGAGGTAGGCGGGAAGGGGCATCAGAATCTCCGGAGGATCAGGTAAAGCATCAGGCTGTTTTTGACTGCATATTTTTCAGCAGGCTGTGCAAAGCGTAGTTAAAAACGCCACGATGCTCAACATTAAAGGAGACGCAGCTGTGGAAGAAAATGCGTTTTACGTGGCGCTGTCGCTACTGGTGAACCTCGACGCTTCGCTGTACCAGATCGTGGTGCTTTCGCTACAGGTTTCGCTTCTGGCGGTCCTGATAGCGGCGTTTTTGGGGTTTCCCCTGGGTGCGGCAGTTGCATTGTGGCAATTCCCCGGGCGCGGCGGTGTGGTTGTTGCGCTGAATGCCTTGATGGGGTTGCCTCCGGTTGTGGCCGGGCTCGGCGTTTACCTGCTGTTATCGCGGGCCGGACCTCTGGGTGAACTGGGCCTTCTGTTCACGCCCAGCGCCATGGTGATTGCGCAGGTGATACTGGTATTGCCCATTCTCGCCGCGCTCTCGCGCCAGAAAGTGGAGGAGTTACTGGGTGAGTACCGGGAACAGTTCGTATCGCTGGGCATGTCCCGGGCGCGGATGATGCCCACCCTGTTGTGGGACGCCCGCTTTGCCTTGCTGACTGTTCTGCTCGCAGGGTTCGGCCGGGCCAGCGCAGAAGTGGGCGCTGTCATGATGGTAGGCGGCAATATTGATGGCGTGACCCGGGTCATGACCACGGCCATTGTGCTGGAGACAAGCAAGGGTGCCCTGCCCCTGGCGTTGGGCCTGGGCATTGTCCTTCTGACACTGGTCATGGTGATCAACGCCACGGCCTACATTTTGAGTGAAACGGCTAAAAGGCGCATGGGATGACTTCACTGAACGTGCCCGTTAACAACCCGATCGAACTCAGTGCACCGCCGTCGCTGCAATTCGAGAGCGTCGAGTTCAACCCTTTCGGCCACCGGCTTTTTGGCCCCTGTTCGTTCAAGCTTGACGGACCCGGCCCCACGCTGGTGATGGGCCCCAATGGCGCCGGCAAAAGCCTCATGCTGCGACTGGCGCACGGACTGCTCACACCGACGGAGGGCGCCGTGAGCTGGTCAGGCGCCAGCGCGCCCCGCCAGGCCATGGTTTTCCAGACGCCGATCCTTTTGCGCCGTTCGGCGCTGGCCAACCTCCGGCACGCACTGGCGGTCAACAATGTGCCACGCAAGTTGCGCACAGAGCTGGCTCTCGAAGCCCTGGCCCGGTTTGGCCTCTCCTCCTGCGCCGACACGCCTGCGCGGGTGCTGTCCGGCGGCGAGAAACAACGCCTGGCACTGGCACGTGCCTGGTCGCTTTCACCGGCAGTGTTGTTTCTGGATGAACCCACCTCCGCACTGGATCCTGCCGCGATTAAGGCCGTGGAACTCGCCGTACAGGAATTTCACAAGCAGGGTACACGCGTCGTAATGACCACCCACGATCTCCACCAGGCCCGGCGACTGGCCGGCGATGTCCTGTTTCTTTCGGAAGGCAAGGTACAGGAACACACACCAGCGGACATGTTTTTCCGTGCCCCGGTCTCGCGGCAGGCACAGGCCTATCTCAACGGCGAGCTCGTAGCCTGACCCACCAATAAGAAACCGCATCGGACCACCGATTTCTTGGTGAATGAATACCAAAAGGAGAAAACAAAATGAAAAAGACCCTTAACCTGGTTCTTGCAGCCGTCACTACCGTGGGCCTGGCCTTCAGCGCCCACGCCGAAGATTACATAACGCTGGCCTCGACAACCTCAACCGAGAACTCGGGCCTGTTTGATTCGATCCTGCCAAAGTTCGAGGACGCCACTGGCATCGAAGTGCGCGTTGTCGCCGTTGGTACCGGCCAGGCCTTCGAAATCGCCCGCCGTGGTGATGCCGACAGCCTTCTGGTGCACGACACCGCCGGCGAAAAACGTTTTGTGGAGAACGGCTACGCCACAGAGCGGGCCGACGTGATGTACAACGACTTTGTATTAATTGGCCCTGCCGATGATCCGGCCAACATCAGCGCAGCGAAAACCGCCGCTGAAGCGCTGTCTGCCATTGCCGAAGCAGAGGCACCGTTTGCCTCTCGTGGTGACGACAGTGGCACCAACCGTGCAGAACTTCGCCTGTGGGAAAGTGCCGGTGTTGAACCGGGCGGCAGCTGGTATCGCGAACTGGGCAGCGGCATGGGCCCGACCCTGAACACTGCCGCCGCCATGGATGCCTATGTGATGTCAGACCGCGCAACCTGGGTCGCGTTTGAAAACCGCCAGAACCTGAAGCTGCTCTTCGAAGGTGACAAAGTGCTGTTCAACCAGTACGGCAGCCTGCTGCTTTCTGAAGAGAAGCACCCGCACCTCAAGCATGAGATGGCCGCGAAATGGCACAACTGGCTAATCTCCGAAGAAGGTCAGCAAGCGATTGCCGACTTCAAGGTGGATGGACAGCAACTGTTTTTCCCGAACGCCAAGTAATTCAGCAGGGCCAAGGGTCACTGGCCTCACCCTGTCTAACCCTGTATTACCTGAACCCCGGCGCTGCCGGGGTTTTTTATTGGTGTAAGGCAGCTGTTTTTCCCCAATGCCAAATAGGCTAATCTCTGGCAATCTCCGTAGATATTCCATTCCGCGGCATTCACGAAACGGCTACAACAAAAATGACGATTGATCCCATACTTCCCGATCCCAAAGATCCCCGACTGTCCCGGCCGGTGGAGGGTGTTGACGAAAACGGCGAGGCCAAATCGATCAGCGTGATCGAGGAACGCCCCCTGACGATCTACCTGAACAGTCAGGAAATCGTCACCGCCATGACCATTGGCGATCACCCGGAGTATCTGGCCCTTGGCTTCCTGTTGAACCAGGGCATGCTGAAAGAGAGCGATCAGGTCACCGGGATCGATTTCGACGAGGAACTTGAGGTCGCGGTGGTGCGCACGGCGGGCGTTACCGATGTTGAGGACAAGCTGGAGAAGAAAACCCGTACCTCCGGCTGCGCCGTGGGCACGGTCTTCGGCGACATGATGGCGGGCCTCGAAGGGCTGTCGCTACCGGACACCCCGGTACACACCAGCAGCTTTTACGATCTCTCCTATCAGATCAACCACACGCCCAGCCTGTACATGGAAACCGGCGCCATTCATGGCACCGCGCTTTGCCAGGGCCAGACAATCCTGGCCTACATGGAGGACGTTGGACGGCACAACGCGGTCGATAAAATTGCCGGCTGGATGCACCTGAACAACATTTCTGCGGCCGACAAGGTCCTCTACACCACCGGACGACTGACCTCGGAAATGGTGATCAAGACATCGCTGATGGGCATTCCCACGCTGATCAGCCGCTCGGGTTTCACCGCCTGGGGCGTTGATATCGCCCGGCAGGTCGGACTGACTCTGATCGGACGGATGCGAGGCAAGAAATTCACCTGCCTGAGCGGCCAGCATCGTCTGGTGTTCGATCAGGACTTGTCGCAGGTACCCGATGAAGACAAGAAGCTGCGTCGCAAAGGCGCTCAGAATGATTAATGGAGGCACTGCATGACTGATTGTGCAGTCATCCTGGCGGGCGGCCAGGCAAACCGCATGGGCGGCGGCGACAAAGGCCGGCTCATGCTCGGCGACCAGTCACTGATCCAGCGGGTAATTGAGCGGATCACGCCTCAGGTCGACGCCGTGGTGTTGAATGCCAACGGCGATTCAAGCCGGTTTGACGACCTGGGGTTGCCGGTAGTGGCCGATTCCATCGAGGGTTTTCCGGGGCCGCTGGCAGGCGTGCTCGCGGGCATGGACTGGGCCGCCGAACAGGGCCATGACTGGCTGATCAGCGTTGCGGCCGATACTCCGTCCTTTCCCAGGGATCTGGCTGTCAGGCTGGCTGAACATGACACCCCGGTGGTGCTGGCGGCCACGCCGGACCCCGAACGGGGCCGGCTGCCCCAGCCGACCTTCGGCCGCTGGCAGGTCGCTTTGCGGCATGATCTGCGAGCCGCCCTGAACGATGGCGTGCGCAAGATCCGCCAGTGGACACAGGCCCAGGGCGAAACCCTGGTAGTGTTCGACGAGGGCGACTTTTTCAACATCAATACGCCGGACGATCTGGCCTGGGCGGAGCAGCACCTGAAGTGAACGTAATAGGCATCGTAGGTTGGAAAAACTCCGGAAAGACCACACTGGCCGCGGCTCTGATTCGGGAGCTCTCCAGCAGAGGGCTAACGGTCAACTCGATCAAGCATGCCCACCACATGGTGGATGTGGATCAGCCCGGAACAGACAGCTACAAGCACCGGTACGCCGGTGCCCGTGAGGTCATACTGGCCGGTGGTCAGCGCTTCGCGATCATGCACGAACTCCGGGGGGCAACAGAGCCAACGCTGGACGAATTACTGTCCCGGCTGGGCCCCTGCGACTGGGTGGTGGTGGAGGGTTTCAAGACCCACTCCCACGCCAAGATCGAGGTGCACCGGCGGGAGGGTTCGCGGTCACCGCTGTTCACCGAGGATCCGAGCATTGTTGCCGTGGCGTCGGACTACGCTGCCGAGTTCTCGGGACCCGTGTTCGACATCAACGATATCCCCGCCATCGCTGATTTTATTCTCAACCGTCAGCCAGCCTGAACAGCCCAACCAGGAGCCGAAGATCCATGAAACCGCTTCGCAACGACTGCTTTGCCCTACCCCCCGGCGTCAACTGGACCCCGGTTGAAGAGGCCCTTGAGCGTTTGCGTTCACGGTTACATCCTGTGGTGGAGATTGAGCGCGCCGTTCCCCTCTCCCAGGTAAACGGCCGCATCCTGGCAAACGATGTCCATGCGCCCCGGGCTCATCCCCCAAGCAACAATTCCGCCGTCGACGGCTATGCCCTGGCCGGACCGGTGACGGACGTGCCCTGCACCCTACCCCTGGTCGAAGGTCGCAGTGCCGCCGGTGAGCCATACACAGGCCAGGTGCCCGAAGGCCACGCAATCCGGATTCTGACCGGAGCGGTCATTCCAGCCGGCACAGATACCGTGGTTCTGGAAGAAGACTGCGATGTCGCGGATGGCCATCTGCACCTGAACGGCACGCTAAAAGCAGGCGCCAATGCCCGCAAAGCCGGAGAAGACATAAAGGCAAAGGACAAGATCCTCACAACCGGAACCCGCCTGAGCCCGACCCAGATTTCGGTACTAGCCAGCGTGGGCGTGGAATCCGTCGACATCTATCAACGACTGCGAGTTGGTGTGCTGTCCACTGGTGATGAAGTGAAACCGGTCGGGGCAACTGTTACCGACTGGCAGATTTACGACGCCAACCGCCCTATGCTCAGCGCCCTGGTTTCGCAACTGGGCTACGAGCTCGTGGATCTAGGCCATGCGCTGGACCGGGCCGAAGAGGTGAAAGCAGCGCTTGAGCGCGGCGCGGAACACTGCGACCTGATCCTGACCAGCGGTGGCGTGTCTGCCGGCGACGAAGACCACGTGTCAAAAACACTGAAAGCCCATGGCGACATCAGCAACTGGCGCATCGCCATTAAACCCGGCCGGCCTCTGGCGCTCGCCATGTTCCAGGGCACGCCGGTCGTTGGGCTGCCGGGTAATCCGGTGGCCGCCTGGGTCTGTGCCCTGCGGTTTGGTGCTCCGGCCATGGCGTTGTTGGCAGGCGCGGAATGGTTTGAGCCACAGGCCTATGTGATGCCGGCCAATTTTTCCAAGAACAAAAAACCCGGGCGCAGCGAGATGCTGCGGGCACGGGTTCGGGATGGGCAGGTTGAGGTGTTCGGTTCGGAAGGCTCCGGCCGGGTGACCGGCCTGGCCTGGTCCGACGGACTGGTGGAACTGGATGAAAGCGCCCAGCAGATAGAGCCGGGCACCCCCGTGCGGTTTATTCCCTACGGCAGCTTCGGGCTGTAATCAGTCAACGCTGCCGTGCACCGCAAAGGCCTCCAGTGAAGCATCCTGCGGCCCCCGGGAACGGTAGGTTTCCTCGACACCCAGCTCGGTCAGCGTGCGGCTGACCATCAGCAAGGTGTTGTCCTCGAAGTCTTCACACATGTTGCGCATCTGATCGATTTCTGCACAGGCCACCGGATAGGCAGCATCAATACTCGGCGCGCCATAATGGTCAACAAATGTCTGGGCGAGGGTTCGTCGCACCTGCTCCAGTTCCGGCTCGGTGATATTGCATACACCCACGAAACTGGCGCGGCCGCCAGACTCAATGCTGTACCAGCCATTAGTGAACGCCTGGCGGGCTTTCCCTTTCAGGTCTGCTTCGGTCCAGTTGGAAAACTCGAAGCCACCGGAGATCGCCCATTCGCCGCTGGGCGCAGGCTTTTCAAATACGTTCTCGTCCGATATATCCAATTGCAGGGTTCGGGCCAGCTTCATACGTGCTCCGCGAATTCAATCAAGCTCAATGTCTCGGTCATCACATCCTGACGCAACAGCATCCGGCCTTTCTCATCCAGGCCAACAAAAAGTCCGGGCCGGGGCCGTTCGATTGTCTTGCCCAACGTGTCACAGCGGGGCCGCCATTCGTTGTGCACCCGCTCGAAGCCACTGTCCATAAAGTAGGTCAGCCACAACAGCGTGTGTTTGGACCAGCTTTCCAACAGGGCCATGGGCGTGATTTCAACGCAGCCTTCTTCGTACAGACAGGTTTCGTTCGGATTTTCTCCCGGCTCGTCGGTCATCGGGATAAAGGGCACCTCAACGCCAATGACCAACCAGTTAGGATGCGCTTTCGGATCAGACACGTCCGCAGCAAACCGGACGATTCCGCAGACAGCTCCGTTGACCTTGATGCGGTCGGGCCATACAAAGTGTACGGGGACTTCGGGCGGGGCCAGAGCACCCAGACTCTCGGCCAGACCTATCTGGGCGACATAGACCGCCTGAATGGCCTCTTCCAGGGGTGTTTCCGGCGCCAGCACCAGGGCCGCACGCAGGCTGTCGCCTTGCTCGGAGTAGAACACCGTGCCGGAGTCAACGCCCGCAATGGCCCGGCTCACGGCCTTGTCAAAAGGGTCGGTGTGCCTGGGTACCACCTCCCCGGTCAGTAACGGTGGGAACTGGGGTGTATCGATCATTGGATGGCCCGGGCGTAGACGTCAGAGGCAACAATTTCATCGGCGATGCGCTGGAACGCTTGCGCCTGGGGACTATCCGGCTTGGATACCACAATCGGCACTCCGCCATCCGATCCCACCCGGATATCGAGATCCAGCGGAATCTCTCCCAGGAACGGCGAACCGAGTTTCTCGGCTTCCGCCCGCGCGCCACCGTGTCCGAACGGATGGTGCTCTTTGCCGCAGCCATCGCAGATAAACGAGGCCATGTTTTCAATCAACCCGAACAGCGGCACATCCATCCGCTTGAACATATCAATACCCTTGCGGGCATCCATCAGGGCGATGTCCTGGGGCGTCGAGACGATAACCGCTCCTGCAACAAAGAACTTCTGGCTCAGGGTCATCTGGACATCGCCCGTGCCCGGCGGCAGATCCACCAGCAGCACATCCAGCCGTCCCCATTCCACCTGGTTCATCATCTGTTGCAGGGCGCCCATCAGCATCGGCCCGCGCCAGACGATGGCTTCGTCTTCCGGGGCCATCAGGCCCAGGGACATCAGCGTTACGCCGTGGTTTCTCAGCGGCAGGATGGTGCTTCCATCCGGGCTGGACGGCCGACCGGAAACCCCCAGCATGCGGGGCTGGCTCGGGCCGTAGACGTCGGCGTCCAGCAGGCCGACCTTGAGACCTTTCGAGGCCAGGGCAACCGCCAGGTTGGACGACACGGTGGATTTGCCAACGCCACCCTTGCCCGAGGCGATGGCGATGATCCGATCAACGCCCCTGGGGTTTTTGTCCTGAGGCCGGGGAGCGTCGGTTCCGATCAGGTTCGGTTTTTTTCCTACTTCGGTGTACTCAACCATGATGTGTCCTGTTGTTTTTAGCTGTCCAGATAATCATCACTGGTGCGGACCCTGGGGCGTTCACCGGCCGCCATGGGTGCGTTGTCACCATGGAACTGGGATTTGACCCGACAGTCGTCGCACATCTTGATCAGCTGCACGTTATCAGAGTTCTTGTACATCCAGTGCTGGTTTTCCAGTTTCTCGACGATCCGGTTAATGGTGCTGGCAACGCCGAACGGGGTTCCGCACTTGATGCATTCGAATGGCTCCTCACCGTGCAATGCCCGGGCACTCAGCGCCGCCTTGGACACATCCAGCTGGGGCTTCAGGGTGATGGCGGTCTCAGGGCAGGTACTCTCGCAGATACCACACTGGACACAGGCGTTTTCCGTGAACTGGACCTCGGGGCGATCCGGGTGGTCACCAAGGGCGCCCGTCGGGCAGAGTGATACACAGGCAAGGCAGAGCGTGCATTTATCGGAATCAATTTCGATCGCACCGTATGGCGCGCCTACAGGGAGCGGAATCGGCTCTTCGATCTTGTCCGACATCGCAGCCACTGTCACCCGTGTGATATCCCGGCGACCGCCAACCAGCAGAACCGGATCGCTCACTCGCCCGGCATTGTCACCCGCATCGCAGAGTTCGATGGCGGAAATGACCCGCACCCGGCTCGGCGAGTTGTGGGTGCCTTTGAGCATGGCCTGGGCCAGTTCCACTTCCGCAGTCACCGCCCGGCGATCCAGCTCATTGTCCGCAAGGATCAGAACCTCGGCGTAGCCGGCGCCGAACGCCGCCATGATTTCAGCGTGCCCAATCCGGTCGACATGCTCGAGCCCCATCGGGATCAGATCATCCGCGAGGCCATTATCGTAGCGGGCCAGGTTGGCAATGGCCTCTGTGCCAGCCTCCAGGGTATGGAACACCAGGCGTGGCGATTCGTGAGTATGCTCGCGATAGACCTTGGCCATCACTTCAACAGCCTTGGTGATCGCCTCGAATGGCGTCTCATTCATGGTCACCGCAGAGGTGGGACAAACGGCGGCGCAGGAGCCACAGCCGGCGCAAATGTCCGAATCGATCTGAATATGGTCGCCAAAGGAGAAAATGGCTTCCGTCGGGCATACATCCAGGCAACGGGTACAACCGGGCTTGTTGGCCCGGGAGTGCGCGCAGAGCGACTCTTCGAGCCTGAAGTACACGGTTTTTTCGAACTCACCCACCATTTCCCTGGCCGTCAGGGCAATGCGCTCCAGCTCGCCGGTCTTCTTCGGGTCGGCCCAGAAGTAACCGTTGCGCTTCTCGTGGCTGGGAAATGCCGGGGCACCGCCACGCAGATCGATGAACACGTCGCATTCGCTGCGGGCGGTGGGCTTGGCTGCCTCATAACCCAGCTTACCGCGACCGGCCGGATGCAGGGGTTGCAGGTGCGCAAATTCCAGCTTGAAATTGCCCAGTGCGCCGTAGGCGCCCGTCAACTGCCCTTTGGCCACGTCGTAGGCAGCAGATGGCAGCTGGATCGGGCCGGCATCATTAACAATGCAGGTCACGCCCAGTTCGTCCTGCACCAGTCCGGCCATCCTTATGGCCTGTTCGGTGGGACCCACAATGCAGCACACGCCGCTGGACTGGATGGTTTTTGCCGGCGCCATTGGTGCCGGCAGCTGGGCAGCGGCAACCAGGGCGGCCTGCTTGGCGTGCAACCGTTCGGGCTTCGCGTCGGGGGCACTCCAGCCGGCGCGATCCCGGATATCAATGGATTGGAGCGGCGCTGAGTGCTGGGTCTCGGCGTAAACGTCCTCCGCAAGGCGCTCGAAAAAAGCCGCCTGCTGGCCACAGGCAATAAGCACGTCACTGCTGGCGCCCAGGTGCTCGGCGGCAATACTCATTTCGTTGCCGCACAGTTGATCCACTGCGATGACCTGATCCGCGGCCGCGGCTTTGCGCAGGGCCTCTGAATCGAAGGTCTGTGATTTGTCGCAGCTACATAGTAATAAGGTCTTATGTGCCGTCATCAGGAAATTGACTCTTTCGTTGTTTTTATACGTATACGCTTACGTATCGCTTTTCGAGCATGCCACAGGCATTATCTTTTGGACAATTGGATAATCTTTTGGGCCCTGCTAGTTTTACGCTATAACAAAAAATGAGAAGCACCATGAGTAGTCGTACAGAACAGTGGAAACGCGAGCTGAGGGTTGGCGCTGTCGTTCGTCGATCCCCGGGCGTCACTCGCTGGGTAAAAGAAATCTGGAAGCCGGTTGCCGTCATACCTGGTGCACCTGATGCATTCTGGAAAGAATTGGTTCGCGAGGGCGACGTGGTCGATTACCACGCGGGCACGGTTACGATGGAGCTGTTCCGGGCCGATGTTGAAGGCTATCTGGTCTCCCTGAACATGGCTGCCCCTTCGGTCTGGATCATCCTGGACAAAGATGTAACGAGCCAGTCGCCGTCCGGGTGGGTTGTCAGCACCGTCACAGCCAGCGCCCATGAGGCTCTGGATGCCCTCGACAGTGGCGAAAGCATTGTCGAGGCGGTTCCTATTCCTGAATCCCTTGCAGCCTGGATAAAAGAGTTTATCGATATGCACTATATCGAGGAGCCGTTCAAAAAACGTCGTCGCGACGAAGTCCGCGTGGATGGCGTTGAGGACGCCAAGGGCGACCCGCGCATACGTCAGGAAAGTGACGTTTTTCGTGCTCCCTCGAACATCAAAAAGCCGAGAATTCAGTGATGGCCGAATCACGTCTTCAGCGCTGGGCTCGCAAGAAGGCCGAAGCCGCCAAGCGCCCGGAACCATCCCCTCCTCCGGTTATCGAGGCTGAGCCAGCCCCGGAGGAGCAGGAACTGGCAATCAATGAAGCATTGCCGGAACACGAGCTGCTAGAGAAGTATGGCCTGCCTGACCCGGAAAACATTGAGCTGGGTACGGACATCACCGGTTTCATGCGCAAGGAAATTCCGGAGTTCCTCCGCCGCAAGGCCCTGAGGGGACTCTGGAAATCCAACCCGGTACTGGCCGTTCTGGACGGCCTCAATGATTACGATGAGGACTACACACTGGCCTCGACGGCCGGACAGACAGTGAAAACTTTATACAAGGTTGGAGAGGGGCTCGTCGACAAAGCCAAAAAAGCCGCGGACGTCGTGGACGATCAGTCGGAAAAGCAGGCAGTCTCGTCGTTGGCAGGGCCTGATTCCACAACCGCCGAGGAACCGGATTCTGAGGACAGTCCCGAACTGGAAGATATGGCAACGCCGACGGAACTTCCCGAGCAGCAGCTTGCCCAAGAAGAGGCGACCTACTCGGAAGAGGAGCCGGAACCACGATTCCGTCCTCGTATGCGTTTTGACTATTAGCAGAATACGTTTCAGCTATTAGCAAGTTAAAGGTCGGTCAGGCCAATATTCTGGATTGTGTACTAGAATAGCGTGACAGGCCGCACATAATAATTAGAAGGAACAGGAATTGAGTAACACTGCGGAAATCCAGTGCCCGCGTTCGATCTCTGAAGAAGATCGTGCCAGGGCCCAGATCTATCAGCTGCTTGGCGTCCTGCTTGTAGACCCGCCCTCCAGTGAATTGCTGAAAGGGCTGGCTTCATTACAAGGCGACGAGACGCCACTCGGTTCGGCCTGCAAAAACCTGGCAGCCCTCGCCGAACGCACCAACCCGTATGACGCCGAGCGAGAGTTCAACAATCTGTTTGTCGGACTCGGTCGCGGAGAACTGCTCCCCTATGCCAGCTACTACCTCACCGGCTTCCTGAATGAGAAGCCCCTGGCGGAGCTGCGTACGGATCTCATGACCCGCGGTATCAAATCCCGCAGCGACGTAAAGGAGCCGGAAGATCACATCGGCACCCTCTGCGAAATCATGGCGGGCATCATCACCGGGGAATTTCCATGCGACAGCGGACTGCCGTCGCAAAAAGCATTTTTTGATGCCCACCTGGCAAAGTGGGCAGCCTTGTTTTTTACCGACTTGGAAGAAGCGCAAAGCGCCATTTTTTACGCACCAGTGGGTTCGCTCGGTCGAGCCTTCATGGCGGTAGAAGCCGACGCCTTTGCAATTCAGTAACCGGGATCTCAAGGTCCCATAAACCCAGGGGGAGGTGTCCAATGGACAACCCGAAGCGTGAAAACAGCCGTCGCCGTTTCCTGCAAATGGCCGCTGCTGCAGCACCGGCTGCGGTGGCAATGACGGTTGCACCGAACGCCGCAGCGGAGGTCGTCAGACAAGACGCGCCGAAAAGCCGCGGTTTACGTGATACCGAACACACACGTAAGTATTTCGAATCGGCTCGCTTTTAACGGGGATTTGAGTTGATCGAGGTTGCGAAAGGCCCTTGAGAGATTCAGCTTTCCGAAAAAACGAGAATAATAAAGAGAGAGGTAAACGACATGTTAAGGAAGAAGACCAACGGGGTAGCGAAAGGCTCCCGTGCAGGCTCTTTGCTTTCTTCTCTCGCTGCCAAGACTCTGGACCGTCGTCAGTTCCTGACAACGTCTGGCGTGGCAGTGGGTGGTCTGGCCGCACTGTCGCTGTCATCGGGACGGGTTGAAGCTGCGGCCCCAACGACCGGGGGTGGCGAAGTCGTCGTCAAAAAATCCGTTTGTACGCACTGTTCGGTAGGCTGCACGGTCGAGGCTGAAGTGCAGAATGGAACATGGATCGGGCAGGAGCCTGGTTGGGACAGCCCCTTCAATCTTGGCGCGCACTGTGCCAAAGGGGCTTCTGTACGGGAGAGTGCCCATGGCGAACGTCGTCTCAAGTCGCCCATGAAGATGGTCAACGGCCAGTGGCAGAAAATCTCCTGGGATACCGCCATCAACGAAATCGGCGACAAGATGCTCGAAATTCGTGAGCAAAGCGGTCCCGATTCGGTCTACTGGCTGGGCAGCGCAAAGTTCAACAACGAGCAGGCCTACCTGTTCCGTAAGTTTGCGGCCTACTGGGGCACCAACAACGTGGACCACCAGGCTCGTATCTGCCACTCCACCACCGTCGCCGGCGTAGCCAATACCTGGGGCTACGGCGCAATGACCAATTCCTACAACGACATCCACAACTCCAAAGCCATCTTCATCATCGGGGGTAACCCTGCCGAAGCGCACCCGGTCTCGCTGTTACATGTGCTTAAGGCGAAGGAAGAGAATAACGCACCTCTCATCGTCTGCGATCCGCGTTTCACACGCACTGCCGCGCACGCCGATGAGTTCGTCCGTTTTCGTCCGGGCTCCGACGTTGCGCTGGTCTGGGGCATACTTTGGCACATTTTCGAAAACGGTTGGGAAGACAAAGAGTTCATCCGCACCCGGGTGTGGGGCATGGATGAGATTCGTGAGGAAGTAAAACGCTGGAATCCGGAAGAAGTCGAGCGTGTAACCGGCGCTCCGGGCGCTCAACTCGAGCGTGTGGCCCGCACTCTGGTCAACAACCGCCCGGGTACCGTTATTTGGTGCATGGGTGGTACCCAGCACACCAATGGTAACAACAACACCCGGGCCTACTGCATTCTCCAACTGGCACTGGGCAACATGGGCGTTGCTGGCGGTGGCACCAACATCTTCCGGGGGCACGACAACGTTCAGGGTGCTACCGACTTGGGCGTGCTCGCCGACACTCTGCCCGGCTATTATGGTCTGTCCGCTGGCGCCTGGGCCCACTGGTCAAGAGTCTGGGAAGAGGATCTGGACTACCTGAAAGGCCGCTTTGCCGTGTGGGACAAGAACGGCAAATCCAAAGCCATGATGAACGAGAAAGGCATTCCGGTATCCCGATGGATTGACGGTGTCCTGGAAGCCAAAGAAAACCTGGAGCAGCCAGACAACACCCGGGCCATGGTGCTGTGGGGCCACGCGCCCAACTCCCAGACCCGTATGACGGAAATGAAGGAAGCGATGGAAAAGCTCGACCTGTTGGTTGTAGTGGATCCCTTCCCGACCGTTTCTGCCGTACTCCACGATCGCAAAGAGGGTGCCTACCTGCTGCCCACGACCACCCAGTTCGAAACCTACGGCTCGGTAACCGCGTCGAACCGTTCTCTGCAGTGGCGAGAAAAAGTAGTAGAGCCGCTGTTCGACTCCAAGGTCGATCATGAAATCATGAAGCTGTTTGCGGACAAGTTCGGCTTCACCGATCGCATGTTCCGCAACATTGCCATTGATGGAGACGAACCGTCGATTGAGGACATCACCCGCGAGTTCAACCGTGGCATGTGGACCATTGGCTACACCGGCCAGTCCCCTGAGCGCCTCAAGAAGCACATGAAATATCAGCACCACTTCGACAAGACTACGCTGCGTGCAGTCGGTGGACCTTGTGATGGTGATTTCTACGGCTTACCGTGGCCTTCATGGGGCACACCGGAGATGAACCATCCGGGCACTGCCAACCTGTACGACATGTCGTTGCCGGTTTCCGAAGGCGGCCTGACGTTCCGGGCCCGCTTCGGAGTCGAGCGTGATGGCGAAAGCCTGTTGGCAGATGGCGTCTACTCGAAGAACTCCGAGATCAAGGACGGCTACCCGGAATTCACCATGCAGATGCTAATGGATCTGGGCTGGGATGGCGATCTGACGGCTGAGGAGCGGGCCAGTATTGAAGCCGTGGCCGGCCCGGAAACCAACTGGAAGACAGACCTGTCTGGCGGCATTCAACGTGTGGCAATCAAGCACGAGTGCGCACCTTTCGGTAATGCCAAGGCCCGCACCGTGGTCTGGAACTTCCCGGATCCGATACCGCTGCATCGCGAACCGCTATATACCAACCGTCGTGATTTGGTTAAGGATTACCCGACATACGAAGACAAGACTTTCTGGCGGGTGCCTACCCTGTACGAGTCCATTCAGAAGAACGACTTCAGCAAGGAGTTCCCGATCATCCTTACCTCCGGCCGTCTGGTCGAATATGAGGGTGGTGGTGATGAGACTCGCTCAAACCCCTGGCTGGCTGAATTGCAACAGGAAATGTTCATCGAGGTTAACCCACGCGATGCCAACAACCTGAACATCCGTGACGGCAATGATGTCTGGGTTTCCGGCCCCGAAGGCGCGCGGATCAAGGTCAAGGCCATGGTGACCGAACGTGTCGGAGAGGGGGTGGCCTTCATGCCATTCCACTTTGGCGGGCACTATCAAGGCAAGGACCTGAGGGACAAGTATCCCAAGGGCGCAGACCCCATCGTTCTGGGCGAATCCACCAACACGGTTCAAACATACGGGTATGACTCGGTCACGCAGATGCAAGAGACCAAAGCCACCCTGTGTTCGATTATGCCGGCATAACAAGAGGTGTAAATCATGGCACTTGAGGGAAAAGCACGCGCAAAATTCCTGGTCGATGCCGAACGCTGCATCGAATGTAATGCTTGCGTAACGGCCTGTAAGAATGAGAATGAAGTCCCCTGGGGTATCAACCGCCGGCGCGTGGTGACCATCGGAGATGGTAAGCCTGGCGAACGCTCGATCTCGGTAGCTTGCATGCACTGTTCAGACGCGCCTTGTATGGCCGTTTGCCCTGTGGATGTCTTCTACCAGACCGAAGACGGTATCGTGTTGCACTCCAAGGATCTGTGTATTGGTTGTGGGTATTGTTTTTATGCCTGCCCCTTCGGTGCGCCTCAGTTCCCCCAGGCGGGCAACTTTGGCAGCCGGGGCAAGATGGACAAATGCACGTTCTGTGCAGGCGGCCCTGAAGAAGACAATTCAACAGCTGAGTTCACCAAGTACGGCCGCAACCGCATTGCCGAGGGCAAGCTGCCAATCTGTGCCGAAATGTGCTCGACCAAAGCGCTGCTGGCCGGTGATGGCAGCGAGGTGGCAGACATCTATCGCCAGCGTGTGGTGAGCCGTGGTTTCGGTTCCGGCGCCTGGGGATGGGGCACGGCCTATGGGAAGAAGGTCCCTTAAGCCCGCCATGAGTTTCGGGGCCCCCCGGGCCCCGCAAAACTCATGGCGGCAACGAACTCTTCTTCTTGATTCTTTTGGGGTGCTCGCATGAAGCGTAAGTTGTTAGGTGCTGTCGTCCTTGCACTGGCGACACTGGTGTTTAATCCTGTCTGGGCGCAAGAGGCCCCCGCGGTTGATCGCACGTCTACCGGGGGTGCTCAAACCCTGGAAGACATCCTGGCTCGTCAAAAACAGTTGGAAATTGACGAGTCTTTTCGCTCGGAAAACCTGGGTAATCCTGCCAATGCGGCACCGATCAGTGGTCGACTCGGCACCCTGGGAGGGCGCTCGGATTCCGACATCTATCGTGCCATTCGATACAACAAGATTGACCCCAGTACCCAGGCCCGGGGGCCTGCCGCTGACGTCCTGATCCAGGACGGAGGCATACCCTGGTACAAGTTACGAGAGGGGCCGGTCATCACTTACGGTGGCAGTGCAATCCTGGCTATCATTGCGCTACTGGCAGTGTTCTATTTTGTGCGCGGAAGAATCAAAATCACAGGCGGCCCTGCGGGCACCACGGTTGAACGATTCAAAGCCATCGAACGATTTGGTCACTGGCTGTTGGCGGGCTCGTTTGTCGCATTAGCTATAACGGGGTTAATCACCTTGATGGGTCGCAGTTTCCTCATTCCGGTTATGGGGCCCGAGGCCTTTGCCACTCTGGCTGCCGGCTCCAAATGGCTTCACAACAACATTGCGTGGGCCTTTATGTTGGGGCTGGTGATGACCTTCTTCATGTGGGTGGCGCACAACATCCCCAACAAGCTCGATTGGCAGTGGCTCAAAGTGGGCGGCGGCATCTTCACCAACGCCCATCCGTCAGCGAGGAAGTTCAACGCCGGTCAGAAAATTGTTTTCTGGACCGTGATGTTGCTGGGTTTTTCAGTCTCGTTGTCGGGCCTGTCATTGTTGTTTCCGTTTGAAATTCCAATGTTTGCCAAGACGTTTGGCGTCGTGAACACTGTTTTGGGAACGGATTTGCCGACAGTGCTGACGCCGCACGAAGAGATGCAGTATGCCAACATCTGGCACTCTATCGTGGCGTTTGTGATGATGCTGGCCATCATTGCCCACATCTACATCGGCTCGGTCGGCATGGAAGGTGCCTTCGACGCTATGGGTAACGGCCAGGTTGATCTCGAATGGGCTCGTCAACACCACGATCTGTGGGTCGCTGAGGTTGAAGCCAAACAAGGCAAAGGAGGTTCGTCGTGAAGGTAATGATTTCGGCTTTTATCGCGGCCCTGCTCATTGCCACGGCTGCACCAATGGTGCTGAACCAATTTGGCTGGTCGTCGGCGGAACAAACCAGCGCAGAGAGCGTTCGCCTTGACTGATCAGTCCGAGGTATACCAGATCGACGCCGTCGGTCTGGTATGTCCTCTCCCCATCCTGCGCTTCAAAAAACGGACCAAAGACCTGCCCGGCGGAACACTGGTCGATTTCCTGGCGGATGACCCCACCGGCCGAAAGGACCTTCAGGCCCTCTGTGATATCACCGGCCACCGGATTGAATGGACCAGAGAAGAAGAAGCTGGCGTCACTCGTTACCGCATTTCCCTGGCATAAAACGGCATCGAAATCGTCAATCTTTTCCTACACTTCACCACGCCCTCTTGGAAAATCAGGCGCCAACCCCCTATCTTAAATTAGGACTCCTAATAATTGGAATTCCGATGAGTTCAGACCCACTGTGGGAAATGATGATGCCTGAAAATGTCGAGGGACTGGCCCGGTCGATTCCTGGTGCTGCGGAAACCATGACCTTCTGGAGGCACGAGTGGCGGATCAAGTCAGCATCCGGTGTTGTGAAATGACTGAGTGGTACCGGCACTCCCAAACAGCGTGAAAACGGAGACATATGCTGGAATAGCGTGATCATTGATGTAACACGGGAACGTCAGATCCATAGCAAGCAAACCACCGTAAGCCTACCCTCATTTCTATTTAATACAGACTAAAAGGCCAAACAATGAGCGACAACAGTCGACCGGTAATTCTGACTGCCCGGCAAATAAGATTCCTGCAGGACCTGATCCTCGAAAAGCAGTACCAGCTTGCCGCTCAGCAGTCAGAGAATCAGCAGAGCACTGATTACAGTCAACTCAGCGAGCAGATGAGCCACACAACAGATCTGCTGATGCAGCTGACCGACGCATTGCCGGAAGATTGCGCAATTCCCCTCCAGGAAACTCCGGAAATCCCGGCGAGCACCTGCCCCTAGTGACCACCTCGTGGATGCTTGCGGGCTTCCAGGTTACCCAGCGACATTTTCACGTCTCGATCCGAAAGTTCTGGAAGATCGTCAAAATTCGAAACTCGCGGAAATTTCGAATCGATCACAGTCGCCAGCGTATCGTCGATGCACAGGGTGTCTGCCACGGCCTGATGACAACCGGGCATCAGGATTGCCCTGATCTCGCCGATTTCTCTTGTTCCCGTCTCAACGTCTCCGGAGCGACTGGCGCTGATCACGGTGAGCTTTTCGGCCCAATCCACAGCGCGGCCATCAACAGGTTTCGCCTCAATCCGCTCACAGGCTGTCAGGGTTGCTTCAAGCAACGTTCGGAAGTTAGCTGATTCAGCCAGCCGCTCGGCCTTTTCGCGAGCACTGCGATCTTCGTCAGGCACCAATAGTATGTAGGGCGTATTATCAACAAAGACACCCCAGTAGTCGGCCGCAATGGCTTCGGGTTTCGGGTAATAAACCCCAGCGGTCAGGGTCGAATGCTTTTTCCTTCTAGCCAGGAAGGCGCCTTTTTTTTCACAATCCAATTCTTTGCCTCGGTCTTTTCCGGTTTTCACTTCTTGCACGGGTCGTCCAGCAATGGCCATTGAACGATAGGCTCGAGCCCCATCGGTGGATCATTTCGTGGACGCAGAAATATGGTGATTGCAAGAAGGTTTTACAAATCCGCAGCCAGGCCTGTGCCTGCCGAGCGACATTTCCGCTCTTTTGGCAGCACATATGCGTCGTAATCTCTGGAATGATTCACGAATGACGCAATAATGATTAAGGAAGCATCGATCCCGGCCGATATAAAAAAAGATCGCAGTAATTTGCGTGCTCCAATAGTCCGTAAAGCTTATAGATTCTGGGGAATCAGCATGTCTATCAGAAAACTGTTCATCGTCTCGATTGCCGCTGTTCTGCTGGTCATCGCAATACTCGCAAGCGTTGTGATCGCTTTAAACACGCAGAAAACGATCACGGCAGATGTCGCTGAAAGGCAGAGTGATCTTGTCGAGGAGATCACCGGAATGCTCTCCATCACCGACGAGCTCATGTCAAAACGGGTGAAGAATTCGCTGAATCTGCTCATTGAACGCGGCCAGCAACTCGGAGCCGCCAGGATCCAGGGAACCGAACCGGTCGCAGGCAAACCCGTTCCGGCACTGTTTCTCGGCGACACCATGATCAACAACAACTTTGACCTGGTGGATGGCATAACCGGGATCATGGACGGCACAGCCACTCTATTCGTCAGGGATGGACAGGACTTTGTCAGGGTTTCCACAAACGTAAAGAAAGACGATGGATCCCGTGCCATCGGCACCAAACTGAATATGGCGGGCGCGGCCGGGCAGGCCATTAGCCGGGGCGAAGCCTACTTCGGACAGGTCGATATTCTCGGCAATCCCTACCTCACCGCTTACAGCCCTATCCGTAACGCCTCAAACCAGATTATCGGCATCTGGTATGTGGGCTATTCAGCGGACCTTGAAGAACTTGAAGCGGACATCACCTCATCCAGCCTGCTGGAAAGAGGATTTCTCGCCCTGGTGGACGACAAGAATCGACTGCGCATGCACTCCAGCTCCATTGAGTCCGATCCACTGCAAAACCTGCTGGAATCTGAGCCGGAAGACTGGAACCTTGCACGTACTGCGTTCGATGCCTGGGGGTACCAGATTATCACCGGCTACTCGGAAGACGAAGTGGCAGCCATGGTTCGCAATCAGACCATCAAGACGGTCATGGCAATTCTGATCGGCGGACTGGTGCTGATCGGCTGCCTGAGTGCCCTGGCACAACTGGTTGTGGCTCGACCTCTCCAAAAAATGATCGATGCCATCAACGACATTGCCAGCGGCGAAGGCGACCTGACGGTGAGGTTCAATGCAACCGGCAAGAGCGAATTGGACGTCATGGCCCAAGGCTTCGATCGCTTGCTAGACCGGTTACAAACTACAATTTCAGAAACCAAAAGATCCTCGGAAAGCCTGCTTGAGGCCTCGTCGAGTCTAAGGGGCATAGCATCAGACTCCGCCACCGTCGTCTCGCAACAAACCGAGGAGACCGAGCAGGTTGCAACCGCCATGAATGAGATGACAGCAACCGCTCAAACTGTTGCCGAAAGCGCCTCCAGGGCTGAAAACATTGCCAAAGAGGCGGATGGTCTGGCCGAAAGTGGCCAATCGCTCATTGCCAAAACCACGGCGAAAATACAGAGCCAGCTCGACAACAACCAGAGCTCAGTGCAAACCAGTGCTTCGCTGAGAGCTGCATCGGATAACATCGGCAATATTCTTTCCGTCATAGAAAACATTTCGGAACAGACTAATCTCCTGGCGCTTAATGCAGCGATTGAGGCAGCGCGAGCCGGAGAACACGGCAGAGGTTTTGCGGTGGTGTCAGACGAAGTCAGAAACCTGGCCCGTCGGACCCAGGAGTCCATCAAAGAGATCCAGGACCAGATCAATCACCTGCAGGAAGGCGTTGCCGGTGTCACCGACGTTATTGAGGTGGGCAGTCAGCTAGCAACTGAAACCAACGACATGATCCGCGAAACCGGCAACGCGATCGAGGCACTGCGCGAGGGCGTTCGAACCATTCGGGACACCAACATTGAAATGGCAAGCGCCGCCGAGCAGCAGAGCCAGGTTTCTGAGGACATCAACCAGCGCCTTGAGCACATTCGGCAAATGGCTGGTAGCAGCCAGGAGAACGCCGCATCAACCAATGAGGCGGCAGAAACGTTGAAGCAACTAGCGGAAAAACTGAAGTCTCAATTGGACTCTTACAGGACCTGACCCAGTTTCCATACCCGGCAATCATTCTTAAATAACGAACGAATCGATCGGATATATATATTTTTGTTCACAGCAAAAGCCTCGGATACTACGCGTATTAAATACTCCTGATTCCGAGGCCCTCGCATGTTCGATGTTCAGGCGATCGAATCCTTGTTCTCACTGCTGGTACCGCTGCTTTTCGGTGCCGGAGCAGTCGCGACCGGATTGGCAACCAACCAGAGCAACCTTCTCGCACGGTCATTGACCTTCAAGCTTGCCTTTGTATCGGCTTTGGCCGCCGCAATCGGAAGTTGGTGGTGGCCGGTCGATGGCGTCTGGTTCAGTCACGCGCCTCTGGCCTCAATCATGTTGCTGCTTATCACTTTGCTGGGAATGGTGCTGGGACGCTTCTCGGAGAGGTATCTTGCGGGGGATCCCGGCCAGCGCCGATTTATGATCTGGCTTCAGGTGATCCTCGCCAGCGTTGCCATGATCGCCATCACCAATCATTTGCTGGTGTTCCTCGTCAGTTGGATTGCCATCAGCGTAAGCCTGCACCAGTTGCTGATGTTCTTTCCTGATCGCCCGCGCGCCGCCCTGGCCGCGCACAAAAAATTCATCTTTGCGCGAATTGCGGAGTTCTGCCTGGCACTGGCGTTCCTTCTGCTTTATGTCCAGTACGACACGCCCTTTATTGATCGGATTCTGGTCCAGGTATCCGGTGCAACAGAGGTGCCCGCCGGCGCCCAGATCGCTGCGGTTTTGATGGCCGTGGCTGCTTTGCTCAAATGCGCACAGATGCCGTTCCACGGTTGGCTGATTCAGGTGGTGGAATCACCCACGCCGGTTTCTGCCCTGCTTCACGCTGGCGTTGTGAACCTTGGCGGTTTCCTGATGATTCTGATGGCACCGCTTATTTCAGAAGTAAGCGCCGCCCAGTGGCTGCTGCTTGCAGTGGCAGGGCCCACGGCGGTGTTTGCCAGCCTTGTTATGATGACCCGTATTTCCATCAAGGTAAGACTGGCCTGGTCAACCTGCTCCCAGATGGGCTGGATGCTGGTTGAGTGCGCTCTGGGGCTGTACGAGCTGGCACTCCTGCATCTGGTTGCCCATTCTGCTTACAAGGCCCACACCTTCCTGAACGCCGGCAACACCGTTGAGTTGTCGATGAAAAAACGCCTGGTTACCGTCAATGAGCCCGGGGCAAAACAGTGGCTGGCCGCTGCCGCCCTGGCCGGCCTGTTCATGCTGCCGACTGTTTTTCTGTCCAATGAGACCAGCACAGCACACATGTTTTCATGGCTTGTCCCGGGCATCGCCCTGACGATTCTGCTCTCAGAATTCCTGTCGGCCGGGGGCGGCGTTGTAACGGTCGGGCGTGGCCTGATTATCGGCGCCGCCTTCTGGGCATTGTACTGGCTTCAGAAAACCTTCTTCGGCATGGTGCTCGCCCCACCGGAGAGCCAGGCAAGCCTGCTGGAAGTGGTTTTTGTCGCGGCCCTTATCGCAATCCTGGTACGCGGCTACTACCAGATTCGCTACCACCGTTTCTCACCCGCAGGCGCCAGGCTTTACCGGTTCCTGTTCGCCGCGGGCTACCTCGATGAGTGGTCCACCCGTCTGACCCTGAAAATATGGCCTGCCAAACTGCCTGATGTCGTGCGGCCGCGAGCCGTGGTCAGCGTGTCTTCAACCTCTGGTTCCAGGGAGTCCGCATAATGTTAGCGTCGAACCTTAATGCCACCACCGAAGCAACCACTCATACACCAGATTGGCAGGCGGCCGTCACCGATGCCTGCGCGCGAATCGCGCCCTCCTGGCCATTGGATCAGATGATCGCCGTGAACCCGTTCTGGGAAATGCGGGACCTGCCATTCACCAGGGTCGCTTCGCGCATGGCGGCACTCAATGGCACCTGCTGCCAGAATCAGGCCGCGCTTGCCGGGCAGGGCAACGGCCCGGCAGCCGCGGAGACCGCCAGCATGCCCGAACACTGGCAGAACCTGAGCGCCCAGCTGGATCGCAATCGCGACACCGCCCATCAGGTAGGCTGGCAGGATGAAGTTGTGCATCAGATAAGCCAGTTCTGCGGCGACTATTTCCAGCGTCTGGATGCCGGTGATTTCAAGGCGGATGCCCAGGACCTTTACCATAGCTGGCTGCAAATGACCCGGGCTGACCGCGGCATTGCCATTGTTATGGGAGAACCATCCCTGCCCTCCCAGTTTCAGGTGTTGCCGGATCAGCATGAAAAACTGATTACCGATGCCCTCGAAGCCCTGGCATCCCAACCGGACTATGCGCCAGATTATGCCCATGCGCTCCTCCTGGATATCAACGGCTGGTCATCCTGGGCCGCCTACTTGCGGTGGCAAGCGCGACTCAGTGGCCACGAGGAAGACCTGCTGCCGGGTCTACTGGCCATCCGACTGGCCTGGGAGCTCGCCATATGGCGGCACGTCCAACACGTTGGCGGGGCCATCTTTGCCGAACTGAAACAACGCTGGCTCAAACAGTGGGATGGCTGGCCAGAGATGCTCCAGACCCACGAGCAATCTCAAACCACAGGTTGGCGCCAGCAAACAGAGGCTGAGTCGGCCTACCAGTCACAGATGGCTGAAAAGCTTCTTACCAGGCCTGAAAATCCCTCGTCGGACGATCAGCCGCTGAAGTTACAGGCGGCCTTCTGCATCGATGTTCGGTCGGAGGTCTATCGTCGTGCGCTGGAAGCCCAGAATCCAGCTATCCAGACCCTCGGGTTTGCCGGCTTCTTCGGCCTCCCGATCTCGTATCGACCCAAGGGCACCGGGTTTTGCCGGCCGCAATTGCCGGGCTTGCTGGCGCCGGCGCTCGAGGTTACTGAGGCCGAACCTGCCGGCAGTTTCAGCCGGCAGTCATTAGCCAACCACTCCCACTGGTCACAGTTTTCCAACGCCGGCCCGGCGAGCTTCAGCTTTATCGAGAGCATGGGCCTGGCAGGTCTGGGACGCATGGTTCGCAAAACCTTTTTTGGCAAGTCCTCGGATAACCCGGTCGATCAACTCCATAAGGGACAGACCGAGTTCGAGATCCGCCAGAACGGGACCCTGCTGGGCGCTGCGGAGAAAGCGGAGTTGGCCGGGGGTATTCTCCGGGCCATGACCCTGACTCATGATTTTGCGCCCACCGTTCTCCTTGTTGGGCACGGCAGTAGTACGCGTAACAATCCCCATGCAGCGGGCCTCGACTGCGGCGCCTGCGGCGGACAGACCGGTTCGGTAAATGTTCGCGTACTTGCCGGCATCCTGAACGACAAGGACGTGCGTGCGGCCCTGGCTGAGCAGGGGATTTTGATCCCCTCCGAAACCCGGTTCGTGGGGGCACTGCATAACACAACCACCGACGAGGTCGAGTGCTCAGGTGATGTTCCCGACGAGATCCGGGGTTTCCTGGCCAATGCCGGCGCCCAGGCACGTCGTGAACGCGCCCTGCGGCTTGGTATCGCAAACGAGAGCGATGTTGACAGCGCCATCAAAAAGCGCAGCCAGGACTGGTCCGAAGTGCGCCCGGAATGGGGTCTTGCCGGCAACGCCAGCTTTATCGTGGCGCCTCGTTCGGCCACGCGACACCTGGACCTGGGTGGCCGCAGTTTCCTCCACGACTATCGCTGGCGCGAGGATGAAGGCTTCAACATCCTCGAACTGATCATGACCGCGCCCATGGTGGTCACCCACTGGATCAACCTTCAGTACTTCATGTCTGTTACCGACAATCTGCATTACGGTAGCGGCAACAAGGTCCTGCACAACGTGGTTGGCGGCCACCTGGGGGTTTTCGAGGGCAACGGCGGCGATTTGCGAATCGGTTTGCCGCTGCAGTCGGTACACGATGGCCAGCGTTGGGTTCACGAGCCCCTGCGCCTGAGCGTTTACCTGGCCGCACCGAAAGAAGCGATTGCCGAGATCGCCCGGAAACACAAGGTCGTAAAGGATTTGATCGGTAACGACTGGCTGTATCTGTTCCGGATCAACGACGAGCACACCTCGATAGAGCGTTTTTATCAGAATCAATGGCAAACTGTTGCCTGTGACTCCAATCGGTAAACCCTGAGACCTTATGCCCGCAACCATCAAGTTAGACGCGACCCAATCCGCTGACGTTGAGAAAGCCGCCAGCCTGCTTCTTGCCGGCCATCTCGTTGCTGTGCCCACCGAGACTGTCTATGGCCTCGCGGCCGACGCCAGCAACGAACAGGCGGTCAGAAAAGTGTTTGAAGCAAAGCAGCGCCCGGTCGGACACCCTCTGATCGTGCACGTTGCGTCACCTGACAGGGTCAGACTCTGGGTCGACCACCTGCCGGAGACCGCCAGGCAGCTGATCAAGGCATTCTGGCCGGGGCCACTCACACTGCTACTGCCAAAGAAAAGCGGCGTCAGCGATTTCATTACCGGCGGCAACCCGGGCGTGGCGGTCAGGATGCCGGCGCACCCGGCCACGCTGGCAACCATGGAGCAGCTCGGCCGGGATCTGGTTGCCCCATCTGCGAACCCCTATGGCAGGATCAGCCCGACCACCGCAGAGCACGTGCTCGCGGGCCTGTCCGGAAAGATCGAGGCGGTTCTGGATGGCGGGGACTGTTCAGTGGGCATTGAATCCACCATTGTCGACCTCACCGGCGACACGCCAGTTATCGCCCGGCCCGGGCAGATCGCACAGAGCGATATCGAAGCCTGCTTGGGAATCACGCTCGCCCCGGGCAAAAGCGCCAGTCAGGCGGTGCCGGGGAGCGTAAAGCGCCACTACCAGCCTGTTACGCCTACGGTTGGAGTGGCCACGGATCAATTCGCCCGGCTTCTGCCCGAAGTTACATCGGCAGGCGAAAAGATTGGCGTGATCTGGTGGCAGTCGCCCCCAGACGAGCGGGCATCCGAGGCCATTATGCTCAGCGCCGATCCGAACGAATACGCTCGCATGCTCTACACCGCCATGCACTCGATGGACAAGGCAAACGTCGATCGGATCGTGATTGAGCTTCCGCCCAGGGAAAGCCAATGGCTGGCCGTCCACGATCGGCTGGGACGGGCCTGTACCGAACAATTCGCCTAAGCCGGCGTGCCCTGGCATGCAGGGCAGTAATACAGGCGCCGGCTGGCCATCATGGTTTTAACTAGCGGCGACGCGCAATCGTGGCAGCGTTGGCCATCGCGGTTGAACACCATGTGTCGGCGCTGCCCGAACGTCCACCCTTCTTTTTTGAGCCGCTCTGCCCGCTCGGGCGGATTGGTGATGCCCTTCAACCGATAGGTTCGCTGCACCAGGGTCAGGATGGCCTCGGCCAATTTCGACTGCTGATCGGCGTCCAGATCACGGGGCCGTGCCCGGGGTGAGACACCCGCTTCAAAGAGGATTTCCGAGCGGAGGTAATTACCGATTCCGGCAACGAACGCCTGGTCCAGCAGCAAACCACCCAGGTTCCGGCCCCGGAAACGCTTGTCGTCAAACACCGCCAGAAGCTGATCGACGCTGACATCCTGATTGAGAGGGTCCGGCCCGAGCCGTGACAGATAAGGCACCTCGCTCAATTCATCGGGCCGAACCAGTTGAATGTCGGAGGCGCTGTACAACCGGGCCGCTTTCTTCGGACCGATAATGGCAAATCGCAGCTGCCGGTTTGTACTCGGTTCCCGATCGGGTGTGCCCATGCGCCACTTGCCATACAGCTGGTTATGGCTGTAAACGCACCACGGCCCGTCTTCATCTGTGGCCTCAAAAAACACCAACACGGCTTTGCTCCGCGCCTCCACTCTCTCGACTCTGCGTCCCCTAAGGGCACTCTCAAAGGGTTTCAGGTGCTCAAAGGCAAAGAACACCGATTGCGCTGTCTTGCCGCCAACGGCCTTATGGATGTCGTCGACCATGCGGCGTATTTCGGGACCCTCGGGCATACTTGTTTCCGCTCCTGACCAGTCTCTCTGCATCACGGGTAAGCTAAACCCTACGTTGCTTCCAGCAATTCGGAGTTGTCGGGTCACAAAGTTTTGCCCGGATCCAGGTAAGCCCTTTGCTCAACCTGCTCGTAGGTTCTGATGTATTCAACGTAAGAGCAAGGTGAGTCATGAAGGACACCAAGCTGGCTCTGTTCATCGCAGCAATCCTGATTGTGCTGGCGGCCGCGACGCGGGAGGAACCGTCTGCCTCTGAAAGCTGGGCGACGACCCGGGTTGTTCCTCTGGTCTTTGCAGAGGAGCTCGGCGCCGATCAATGGCCACCTTCGATGAGGGATCGTTTTCTGAACGATACGGAAAACCAGATCAGAATGAGTCAGCCTGACAGGGTAATGCGTGATGACCGCGGCCCCGATGAGTGGCTGCCGTCTTCAGGTCAATGCGATTACATGGGCAGGTTCATGGCGGTGATGGAGCGCTACCAGCTCCACCACCGCGAGCCCCATTGGCGGGACTGGCAAACGAAAAGGCAGCGCTGTTATACCCAGTTCCAGTAGAAGCAGCCTGACGTTCCGAAGCGGGATGCCTAGCGTTTGTCGTCTGGCCCAATCAGGTCAGACAGCTGCTTGCGAAGGGAATCAACATTTTCTTCGCCGCTTTCCTTGAGCTCATCCAGTTTTTTGCGACCATCTGAGATTTTATCTTCGACCGAGCGCAATGCATCGGAAGCGCTCTGCTGGATATCCGCGCTGGCCTTCTCGTTCTCGGCTTCCGCTTCTTTGGCTTTGGCCTTGGCTTTGAGGGAATCGGCTTGTTTTTCCCATTCTTCTAGCTGGGTTTCGGCCTTTTTGATCAGTTCGTCTTTCAGTGACATGAAATGCCTCCATTGCTTGATTGGCGGATATTTAACCATATCCTCGAGAAATAGAAACGGAAACGCAACCTAGGTCCAACCGAATAGCTGCCTCAGTCCGCTTTTGACGATTGATCCGAGCTGTCAGACTCCGAGCTACCCTTGCGCTCGGGCTGCAACTCCTCTTCAACCCAGCGCCTCACCTGATGTCGATCCTTTCGGCGAACCAGCTGTTCGCTGTGAATATTTCGGGGAAAAATCTGGGGCCCACCTTCGTGGCTGAGAGAAAAACTGCGCCGTACACCCACCGGATACTTTGTGGGCCCGTGAATCACAGCTGCCCGGATTTCAACGCCGGTTATGTCCTCGAACAGGTAATCGCTTTCGCTTTCTTCACTACGACGCCCCAGGATGATGTTCCGGAACGAGCCCAGCACCAGATACCCACCGGGCTGCAAGGGCCCCTGCCGAAGCACCTGGTGCACGTTCGCGTCGTCCGCCCCGACCCGGCGATACTCGGTCACCGTCATGGTCTTCTCTTCGCCTGCCCGGGTATAGAGAACCACCTGAACGCACTGCACGTGCACCGTTTCCTTGCCCATGTTCACCAGCAGACACAGGGCATCCGGGTTTTCATTCTGGGCGTGATGAATCACAAGGTAGGGCCGGTTGTTTCGTTTGTACTGCAGGAAAAACAGCTGGAAGTAGACAATCCAGACGATCGCCATGATTGCGCTGCTGACAGGCGCGATGTAATCCATTTATTAATTCCCTCCCGATTCCAACACTCCGAAAAGCCAGCTTGCTTTGAACCTTCCATACTCAACTGGATAACAGGATCCCAATCGGAGATAATAAACGCGATTATTTAACACCAGTGCCATTCGTTAGTCTCTGGTCATGACCATTTACAGCGTTATTCAATTAGTCATTTTTTCGGTTCTGTTGCTCAATACCGTGCACCTGATGCCAGCTTTTGGCCGCTGTCTGAAGGGTGCAGAATCGGCATTCCAGTCCGGGTATCTCTGCGCCATGCTCACCATGCGCCTGGCCCGCAACATTCTGGGCCTGATCCTGGTAACCGCCAGCACCGCGCCCAACCCGGAAATTCACGCCCTGGTGCCCAAGGGTATCCTGCTGTTCCTGGTTCTGGCACTCATTAACGCCGCCCTGACCCAGTACATGGAACGAATCCGGGTGGAAGAGGGCGCCCGTTTCTAGGCGCCTCGCTGTCAGGCGTAAAGCGACTCGATCACCTCGGTATATTTCTCGTAGATATTGCTCCGGCGGACTTTCATGGTCGCCGTTACCTCGTCATCGTCGTGGTCCAGTTCCTTCGTCAGCAAGTGGAAGCGTTTGATCTGCGCCACCTGTGGTAGCTGCTCGTTGCCCTTGTTTACTTCTGCCTGGATGAGGTCATTCACCTGCGGCTGCTCGGTCAGGCTCCGGAAGGTGGTGTAGGCAATGCGCTCCTGCTCTGCCCACTTTGCCACCGTATCGAAATCAATCTGGATCAGCGCAGACACATATTTTCTGGCCTCACCGATCACAATGCATTCCTTGATATAGGGACTGGCCTTGATGGTGTTTTCGATTTCCGTTGGTGAAAGATTCTTGCCGCCGGCGGTGATCATGATGTCTTTCAGACGGTCGACGATCTTTAGCTGGCCATCCCGCCATTCACCCACGTCACCGGTGTGCAGCCAGCCATCCTTCAAAGTTGAAGCCGTGGCCTCGTCGTTCTTGTAATATCCCTTGAACATGCTGCCACCGCGCATGATGATCTCGTTGTGCTCCCCAAGCGTTACCTCCACTCCGGACACAGCCACACCCACCGTTCCAAGGCGCACGTCATCAACGGGTTGTGCCGTGGCAACGCCGGTACTTTCCGTCTGGCCATATACCTCTACCAGGGGAATGCCGATGGTCCGGAAGAACTCCAGTATGCCGGTTGATATAGGGGCTGCCCCGGTGAGCGCAATGCTGCATCGGCGCAGGCCGATAAAATTCTGCAAGGCGCGCAACACCAGCCAGTAGCTGATGCCATACAGGCATTTTTCCTTCAGGTTCCAGTCTGCGCGGGGTTTCGTGGCCATAGGCGAACACACCCGGATTGCCCATTTGAACAATGCCTGCCGCAAACGCCCGGTCTCCTGAATCTTGATGTAGATGGACGAGTGCAGTTTCTCCCATATCCTCGGCACCCCCAGGAAAAAGGTCGGCGCAATCTCCCGCAAATCCTCCTGAATGGTCCGCAGGCTCTCGCCGAAGCTGACCGTACTGCCCACATAGACCGGTGCAATGTTGGTAAAGGCCTGCTCTGCAACGTGGCAAAGCGGCAGATAGGAAAGGCTCGAGCCGTGTTCGTCCGCCTGCAACAGCTCAATAAGCCCCGGCGCCGCGGCATGAAGGTTGTGCCAGCTGATCATTGCCCCCTTGGGTCGGCCGGTGGACCCGGAGGTATAGATCATCAGGGCGGTGTCATCCATTTGCTGGCTGTCCAGCAATTCATCCACCAGGTTGGGATGCTGCGTTTCGAATTCCCGGCCCCTGGCCTCGATATCCTCGAATGCCGACGGCGGCTCCGGGTAATAGCGCAGGCCCTTCATATCAATGGCAATGCAGTGCTTCAGTTTGGGCAAATCTGGCCAGGCTTCCAGCACCTTGTCGGTCTGTTCCTGATCTTCGCAGATCGCAAATTCCGCGTCGCTGTGCTGCAGGACATAGGCCACCTCGTTCCAGGGACTGGTGGGATAGACCCCGACACAGATGCCCTGCACCAGGCCGATGCCCATCTGGCCGATGACCCACTCCACCCGGTTTTCCGAGATAATGGCCACGTGGCCACCCGGTTCGAGCCCCATGGCACGCAGCCCCAGCCCGAAGTGCCGGGCCCGCCGGTAATAATCCTGCCAGGAATAGGCCTGCCAGATACCGAAGTCCTTCTGGCGCAAAGCAAGGGCGTCCGGCCGCTCCCGGGCATGGGCCCGGAGCATCTGTGTCAGCGTGAGGTCAGGGATGGAAGGCGTTGTCATGACAGCCACCGTTTACGGCGTTTGTAGTGCTTGATGTCTCGATAACTGCGGGCCTCACCTTCCTTGCCACCCACACCCAGATAGAATTCCTGAACATCTTCATTGGCCGTGAGTTTGTCTGCCGGGCCGTCGATTACGATCTTGCCGTTTTCCATGATGTAACCGTAGGATGCAACCGCCAGTGACACCGCGGCATTCTGTTCCACCAGAAGAATGGCAGTCCCCTGTTCCCGGTTGATTCTGGCCACGATGGTAAAGATCTCTTCCACCAGCAGCGGCGCCAGACCGAGGGAGGGCTCATCCAGCATGATCAGGTCCGGCTGTGCAATCAGCGCCCGACCCAGGGCCAACATCTGCTGCTCGCCGCCGGAGAGGTAACCGGCCAACTGCTTGCGGCGCTCCTTCAGTCTCGGGAAATAGTTATAAACCAGCTCATAGCTGTCACTCAGGGACGGCTTACTGCCACTGAGCGCGTAGGTGGCGGCAATCAGGTTCTCCTCAACCGTGAGGTCCTCGAACACTCGTCGGCCTTCCATGACATGAAAGAGTCCGTCGCGCACAAGCCGCTCCGGCGGAACACCTTTTACATCCTTACTCCTGAAGCGTACTTCGCCGGCAGTGACCTCTCCGTCTTCCAGGGTCAGCAGCCCTGAGACGCTTTTGAGGGTGGTGGATTTACCAGCACCATTGGAGCCGAGGAGCGCTACAATGGCCCCCTTCGGAACCCGCAGTGACAGGCCCCGAAGGACCTGCACTGACTTGTTGTAGACTACCTCGATATTATCGATTTCCAGTAAGGCTTCCATACAGCCCCTCAGTCGAGGTGGATCCAGTCCGACACGGGCTCATAGCGGCCCTCGTCAGCGTTCACCCGCCAGATACGGCCTACCGGGAAAGACATGTCCCGCACGGTCACGGGAATCCCGATGATACCGCCGGTGTCCCAGTCCTCGATGGAGGCCAGGGCCTCTGCCATGTTGTCCGCGTTCAGCTCTTTGCCGGCATCCAGGGTGCGCTTGATCACTTCGGTCCAGACCATGGCGTTGAACCAGCCCTGGATATACCCGGTGGGACGGTAGCCGGCCTCCGGATCACTCTTCTCGGCCTGGGCCCTCAGGGCATCCAGCATCGGGCCACTTTCCTCACTGTCGTAGTAGTTATAGGGCATCACGCCCATGTAACCATCAGCATCTGCACCCATCTTGTCGATAATCAGCTTGTCCGAAGACCAGAAGGTACCCATGAATTGGGTATCCAGGCCCATCTGGCGCATCTGCACCATGAATTCGTTGATCGGTGACAGCACATAACCGTGGAAGACCACGTAATCGGGGCGCACCCGACGCAGTTTCAGCACCTCGGCAGAGACGTCGACACTGCCGGGCTTGGTGACAATTTCTTCCACCACTTCAATGCCCAACTCGGCAGCGCGGGCCTTGCCATTCTCGATCGGGTCCTTACCAAATTCGGTATCGCTATAGACAAACGCCACGTTCGGCATATCGCCGCCTTCACCCTGGGATGCGATGTACTCGAGGATGATGCCGAACATCTGGCTGTAGTTCGGCCCCGGAATGAACTGATACGGATAGGTTTCGTTGTCGGTCAGCACGGTAGCGAAGGACGCGCCGCTCATGAGCGTGTTGCCCTGGCTGTTGAGCTCCGAGGCGATGGCCTTCATGAAACCGGTGCTGTCGCCGTAATAGGTAGCCGGCGAGCTGCTGCCGGAGATCTTCTTGAAAGCCGCGACCGAACGGTCCACCTCATAGGCAGTGTCTTCCATGACGTATTCCACGGGATGACCATTGATGCCGCCCTGGCTGTTGATCCAATCGGTGTAGTCGGTGAGACCGGCATGAAGGTGAATACCGGCAAAGGCAAAGACACCGGAAAGCGGTATGGAGCCACCGAACACGATGGGCTCTTTATCCTGAGCCATCGCCGGGGCAGCAACTGTCAGTGCAGCGACCAGGCTACCAAGCCCGGCAAGCCGGCGACCTTTTTCGAGGATGTTTCTGAACATGTTTCTTCTCCTTGCTGCTTCTTGTTGTTGGTGGTGCATGGGCCCGAGGTAGCGAGCCCGTTGAAACACGATTAATTCCTGAACGGCCACAGGCGGAAGAAGCGACGGATCCGGTGCCAGATCTCCGCCAGGCCGTGGGGCTCGAAGATCAGAAAGCCCACGATCAGGGCGCCAAAGATGATTTCCAGCATCGGCGACATGAACACCGGCGCATTCGGATAGAAAGGCGTCAGCGCGGCGGTCAGCAGCTTCAGGGCTTCCGGCACCAGGGTCATGAAGGCGGCGCCAAGAATGCCACCCAGCAAGTTCCCCATACCGCCGACGATCACGGCCGCCAGATAGAAAATGGACATGGAAAGCGGAAAGCTCTCTGGCGTGACCACCCGATAGAAATAGGCGAACAGGCCGCCGGCGATCCCGGCATAGAACGAGCTGAGCGCAAAGGACATGAGCTTGTAGCGCAACAGGTTAATGCCCAGGATCTCCGCGGAGATATCCCGGTCGCGAATGGCGATAAAGGCCCGGCCAATTCTTGTCCGGAATACATTCCTGGCACCCGCTACCATCAGCACCGCCAGCGGCACAATGATGAAATACATCATGAAATCGCTCTGGAAGGTCAGACCGAACAGGTGCGCCGGCTCCAGGCTCAAGCCACCCATCCCGCCGGTTACCGATTCCCACTCGGCGAAGATGAAATGCAGGAACACGCTGGCCGCGAGAGTCGCGATGGCCAGATACAAACCTTTGACGCGAAGCGAGGGCAGGCCGACGAGGATCCCGACGGCGGCTGCCATGAGGCCGGCCAGTACCAGGGTCACCGGGAAAGGCAATGCGGTGTTAATCGACAGCCAGGCAACGGTGTAGGCACCCACCCCCATGAACCCCGCCTGCCCCAGGGAAATCAAGCCGGTAAAACCGGTCAGGATATTCAGGCCGGTAGTACTGATCACGGCAATGCCGACCAGGCATCCGAGGTAGAGCAGGTAGGAATTCACTGCGAAAGGGAAAACCAGCAACACCAGCAGAAAGAATCCCAGCCAGAACTTCTGAGTCTGGCTGGTCCAGATTGCCTCATCGGCCTCGTAACTCTGTTTTGCGTCACCGATGCGCATCTTACACTCGCTCTATTTCGTGGGTGCCAAACAGGCCGTAGGGGCGAATCACCAGGATGATCGCCAGTACCAGGAAGGTGGCCGGCATCCGGTATTCACCGCCCAGATAGGCGCCCGCCACGGTCTCCAGCCAGCCAATGAACACGCCGGCCACCAGGGCGCCGAGAATGCTGTCCAGGCCGCCAACGATCACCACCACAAGAACACTCAGGCCAATGATCCCGAATTGCGGGCTGAGACCCCCGGTGGCCGCCACCAACACGCCTGCCAGGGATGCCGCCAGAGAACCAAAGACCCAGGCCATGTTGAACACCCGGCGCACATTAATGCCCATTGAATAGGCTGCCGCCTGATCCGAGGCGGTGGCTCGCAGGGCCACGCCACCCCGGGAGAATCGGAAATAGAGCAGATAAACAATGAGCAGGCCCGATCCGATAAGAAAGCCGTAGGCAATTTTGGGGGCCAGATACAGCTCGCCGATAAACACCGGCTCACGAGGCAGGAAATTGGGCAGCAGCTGGGGATCCGCTGTCCAGATAAACTCCACCAGGCCCACCAGGATGCTGGCGATGCCGATGGTCACCATCACTACCGAAATCGGTGACTCGCCCAGCATTGGCCGGATCATGGTCTTCTCAATCACACCGCCGAGAATGCTGCCGCCGATAACCGCCAGTGGCAGGGCAATCCAGGGCGACATTTCCATGCCACCGGCAAACGCCAGGAACAGGTAGGCCGCAAACATCATGATCTCGCCGATGGCGAAGTTAATGACTTTCGTGGCCTTATAAATGATCACAAAGCCCAGGGCGATGAGGGCATAAAGGCCGCCCATGGCCAGGCCCGCGAGGCTGATTTCGCCGAAGAACAACCAATCCATCAGGCGGCCTCCCCCTCGGCATTGAGCTTTTTGCGCAGGCTCTCGATATCGCTGTTACCCAGGTACGCCTTGATCACCTCGGGGTTGTTCTGAACGTCCGCAGGCAGACCTTCGGTGATGACCTGGCCAAAGTTAAGCACGGCGATGTGATCAGAAATATCCATCACCATGCCCATGTCGTGTTCCACCATCAGGATAGTGACACCCCACTCTTCCCGGATGTCGAGTATAAACCGGGCCATGTCTTCCTTTTCCTCGCGGTTCATGCCCGCCACCGGCTCATCCAGCATCAAGACTTTCGGCCGCATGGCCAGTGCCCGGGCCAGCTCCACCCGCTTCTGAAGGCCGTAGGAAAGGCTGGCCACCGGCTGGCGACGAATATGGTCTATCTCAAGGAAATCGATGATCCGCTCCTCCACCTCTTTCCGGACGGCCATCTCCTCACGCCGGGCCGGGCCGAAATAGGCCAGGGCACTGAGCAGCCCGCTCTTCATATGCACATGAGCGCCCAGCTTGATGTTGTCGAGAACGGTCATACCCCGGAACAGGGCAATGTTCTGGAAGGTTCGGGCCAGCCCCATTGCGGCTCGCTTCGGTGGCTTGATGCTGCCCGGCAGTGGCTGCCCCTGATAGTGAATAGTGCCCTGCTGGGGTTTGTAGAACCCGGAGATGCAGTTAAACAGCGACGTTTTGCCAGCGCCGTTGGGGCCGATAATGGTGGTTACGGTGTTCTCAGGCACCCGGAAACTCACGTCCTGCAGCGCCTTCACACCACCAAACGACAGAGACAGGTTACTGACCTCGAGGATACTCACGTATAACACGCCCCAAGATGTTTATGATTGTTGTTATTTGCTGGTCCGGACGAGTCTGGAACGTCCAGACCTAAAAATAGTCGACGCAGCTTCCCCGCGCCAGAAAACCGTGTTCTATATTCAGGGTTCAGGTCCGATAAAAAGAGGAACAACAATGACCTCCCCCGTGATCCTGCAGTTCGACGAAAACACCGGCGTGGCTAGCCTGACCTTCAACCGTCCGGAAGCACTCAATGCCATCGACATTCCCATGGCCGAGGCCTTCCTGGAGGCCGCCAAAGCCCTGAGGGACCAGCCTGGACTTCGGTGCGTAGTGCTGACCGGAGCCGGCCGCGCCTTCATGGCCGGCGGGGATGTCGCCAGCATGGCTGGCGGTCCTGAACAGGCCCGGGAAGTAGTCAATGCCCTGCTGGACGACCTCAACCCGTCCATTCTGATCCTGCGCGAACTGAACGCCCCGGTCATTGCAGGAGTCCGGGGCTTTGCCGCCGGTGCCGGGCTGAGCCTGGCCCTAGGCGCGGACCTGATTATTGCTGACGCCAACGCCCGGTTCATGGTCGCCTACGATGGCATCGGCACGGTTCCGGACTGCGGGGGCACCTGGTTCCTGAACCGCCGCATCGGTGCCGGTCGGGCCAGTCAGCTGATGCTGCTGGGCCAAACCTTGACCGCCGAGGAGGCGCTGGACTGGGGGCTGATCAACCGGGTTGCCCCCGAAGGTGAGTTTGACGGTGCCCTGACCGACCTTGCACGCAAGGTTGCGAACGGCCCGAGCCGAGCCTACGCCGCCTTCCGACAACTCTCGGACGATGCCTTCGGGGGCAGCCTTTCCGGACACCTGGAAGCGGAGAGACAAGCCTTCCTGGAGGCGGTTGGAACCTCGGACTTCCAGGAAGGGGTCGCCGCGTTTCTCGCCAAGCGACCGGCACAATTCCGGGGGCAATGAGCGGTGCGGGCACCCGTACCTGAATAGCCGCACTGCCGCGGTCACGAGATCACACCGCGCTCCCTGAGCGCTTCGATCTCTCCGGGAGGCAGGCCGGCAACCCGTTGCAACACCTGCTCGGACTGCTCGCCGAGTAACGGTGGTGCCGTGCGATAGTCCACCGGGGTCAGTTTCAGCTTGATCGGATTACCAACGGTAGGCACCTCGCCCAGGCTGGGGTGAGTGACAGTCTGCCTCATGCCCCGCGCCAGTACCTGGGGGTCCTCAAAGACCTGGTCCAGGGTGTTCACCGGTCCGCAGGGCACGCCAGCCTGTTCCAGAATCCCGACCCACTCCCGGGTCGACCGCATCACGGTGGCCTGCCTCAGTTTCGGGACCAGTTCCTTGCGGTTGGCCACCCGGGCCCGGTTGGTGGCAAAGCGTTCATCGCTGGCCCATTCCGGGTGCCCGAGCACGTCGCACAGCCGGGCAAACTGCTGGTCATTACCCACCGTCAGCACCATGTTGCCGTCCGCGGTGGGGAAGTCCTGGTAAGGCACGATGTTGGGGTGGGCATTGCCCATACGCGCCGGTGCCTTGCCGGTGGTCAGGTAATTCATGGCCTGGTTGGCCAGGCAGGCCACCTGTACGTCCAGCAGCGCGGCCTCCACGTACTGCCCTTCCCCGGTCCGGTCCCGGTGGCTGAGGGCAGCGAGCACTCCGATGGTGGCGTAGAGCCCGGTCATGATGTCCGTCAATGCCACGCCGACCTTCATAGGCCCCGCCCCGGGCTCGCCATCTGGCTGGCCGGTGATGCTCATCAGCCCGCCCATGGCCTGGATCAGGAAGTCATAACCCGGGCGGCTGGCGTAAGGGCCATCCTGGCCAAAGCCGGTAATGGAGCAATAGATGAGTTTCGGATTGATGCGCCTGAGGCTGTCGTAATCCAGGCCGTAGCGCTTGAGGCCGCCGACCTTGAAGTTCTCCAGCACCACATCCGATTCGGCCACTAGCTTGCGGACCAGCGCTTGCCCCTCGGGGTGGGCGATATCCACGGCCAGGGACTGCTTGTTGCGATTGGCGGTCAGGAAGTAGGCGGATAACTCGGCATTGCCATCCGCGCCCTGAAGATAGGGCGGCCCCCAGGACCGGGTGTCATCCCCAGTGCCCGGGCGCTCGATCTTGATTACCTCGGCGCCGAGATCCCCGAGGATCTGACCGGCCCAGGGGCCAGCCAGAACCCGGGAAAGATCCAGCACACGCAGGTGCGACAGGGGGCCTGCCATCCGACTCTCCTCGCAACCGACGTGTTAGCGCATGCCACCGAGGCACAGGTATTTGAGCTCCATGAACTCGTCCAGGCCATAACGGGAACCTTCCCGGCCCAGGCCGCTTTCCTTGACCCCGCCGAACGGCGCCGCCTCGGTGGAAATAATGCCCTCATTGATACCGATCATGCCGGTTTCCAGGGCTTCGGCCACGTGCCAGATGCGACGGATGTCGTTGCTGTAGAAATACGCTGCCAGACCGAATTCCGAATCATTGGCCATGGCAATCGCCTGTTCCTCGGTGTCGAACCGGAACAGCGGCGCCACCGGACCAAAGGTTTCCTCACTGGCCACCAGCATGTCCTGGGTGACGTCGGTAAGGATGGTCGGCTCGAAGAAGGTACCGCCGAGCGCATGCACCTTGCCACCAAGGGCCACCTTTGCACCCTTGGTGGTGGCATCGGCGATGTGCCGCTGGACCTTGTCCAGGGCTGCGGCATTGATCAGCGGGCCCTGCTGGGTGTCACCTTCAAGGCCGGCACCGACGATCATCTTGCTGACGGCTGCCTTGAGCTTTTCAACAAATTCGTCATAGACACCGGACTGGACATAGATACGGTTGGCGCACACGCAGGTCTGCCCGGTGTTGCGGTACTTGGAGGCCATCAGCCCCGCCACCGCGGCATCGAGATCGGCGTCGTCAAAGATGATGAACGGGGCATTGCCACCGAGCTCCAGACTCACTTTCTTGACCGTGCCGCTGGCCTGGCGCATCAGCAACTTGCCCACCGGCGTGGAGCCGGTGAACGACACCTTACGGATGACCGGATTGGTGGTCAGCTCCTCACCCACCTCCGGCGCCCGACCTTTCGAGCAGGTCACGATGTTGAGAATCCCAGGCGGGACACCGGCTTCTTCCGCTAGCGCAGCCAAGGCCAGGGCGCACAGCGGGGTATCCTCGGCCGGCTTGACCACCACCGGACAGCCTGCGGCCAGGGCCGGGGCCACCTTGCGGGTGATCATGGCCACCGGGAAGTTCCAGGGCGTGATTGCCGCCACCGCCCCGATGGGCTGCTTGATCACCACGATGCGCTTGTCGCGACCGTGACCCGGAATCACGTCGCCATAGGCGCGCTTGGCCTCCTCGGCGAACCACTCGATGAAACTGGCGCCGTAACCCACCTCACCCCGGGCTTCCGCCAGCGGCTTGCCCTGCTCCGCGGTCATCAGCCGGGCCAGGTCTTCCTGGTTCTGCATCACCAGATCAAACCACCGGCGCAGGATACCCGCGCGTTCCTTGGCCGGACGGGCACGCCATTCCGGCCAGGCCGCCTCGGCCGACTGGATCGCCTGCCGGGTATCGTCGGCGCTCATGTCCGGCACGTTGGCCAGATGTTCGCCATTGGCCGGGTTGGTCACCGGCAACAGACCACCGGAACGGGCCTGGACCCATTCGCCATTGATATAGGCGCTTTCGCGCAGCAGTTCCGGATTCGTCAAACTGATAGTCATCACAGTCCTCACAGGAGAGAATCAACGCCCTCAGAGCAGATAGCTTTCAATCACATCCCTGACAAAGGCAGCATAGTCGTCAACGGCCACATTCTGGTCGCGGTACTTCCGGCGCTTCAGGTACCAGTCCTGTAGCAGGGCCTTGATCATCGAGGCCACCAGCCGGGCATTCCTCGGCCGGTACACGCCTGCCTCGATACCGTCCTCGATAACACCCAGGAAGATGTCTTCGATCTCCAGTTCGATGGCCACAGCATCCCGCTTTTCCGGTGCCGGCAGGCTCTTCGCTTCCATGTAGGAGAAATAGAACCAGGCCCGCATCAGTTCGCTCAGGTACAGGTGCGCCTTGATCGCCGAGAACAGCTTGTCACGTACGTCATTCACCTCGCGAGTGTAGTGCAACAAAGTGCGGCGGGTGATGGTGAAGCCGTGGCTCTGGATCAGGTGGATCAGGTCGTCCTTGTTGCGAATGTAGGCATAAAGGCCGCCCATGCTCATGCCCGAGTCCGAACACAGATCCCTCAGGGTCATGGCATGGAAGCCCTTGGAATTGGCCAGTCTCAGCGTCGATTCGATGATGCGGATCAGGTTCTTGACCGCCGTCGCCTCCTTCTTGATGCTGATCCTGTCCTTATTCTGCTGATATACCTCTCGGACCACACCTTCCTTGGACAAACTCAACTCGTCGCGAAACGCCTCATAATTTTCAATCATTGCTGCCACGCCTGTCTGCTCCTGCGGCGGGGATTATAAGTCAGATCACGCAACCGACAGGAACCGGTCCTGGGTTGCCTGATCTTTGCGCAACTCGTCGCTGGGTGCCTCATGCACGACCTGCCCTTTTTCCAAGATGTACGCCCTGCGGGCATGTTTCAGCGCGAACTGCACGCTCTGGTCAGTGAACAGGATGGTCGTGGTCTTGCTCAGATCATCGATCAGCTCGCCGATCTGCTGCACAATCACCGGCGCCAGCCCCTCGTTCGGCTCGTCCAGCAACAACAATCTGGGCTGGATCATCAGTGACCGGGCCACCGCCAGCATCTGCTGCTGGCCACCGGAGAGGGTAGCACCGTCCTGGTCCGCCCGTTCCCCCAGCATCTCGTACTTCTTCAGGATACCGTCCACGGTCCAGCGCGCGGCACTGCCCTTACGCTGGTAGGAGGCCACCTCCAGATTGTCACGCACGCTCAGGCCGGGAAAAATCCGCCGATCCTCGGGCACATAGCCGATGCCCGCCCGGGCGATCTGGTGCGCCGGCAGGCCGTGTACCGGCTTGCCATCAAAGATCACCTCGCCGGACCGGGGCGGGGTCAGTCCCATGATGCTTTTCAGGGTCGTGCTCTTGCCGGCACCGTTGCGCCCCAGGATGCACACGGTTTCTCCCTCGTCCAGTTGCAGGGTCACGCCCTGAAGAGCCTGGCTCTCACCGTAGAAGGTCTGGATATTGCGAACATCAAGAATCATGTGTTGGCCTCCTCGACCACCTCGTCTTCTTCCTCACCCAGGTAGGCGGCACGAACCTCCGGATGGCTCTTCACTTCCTCCGGCGCACCGGCGAACAGCTTCTCGCCCCGGTGCATGACCAAGATCCGGTCGGCCAGATTGAAGACCACGTCCATATCGTGCTCGGTGATCAGGAAGGTGTAATCGCCACTGTCCGCCAGGTTTTTAACCAGCTTGGTGGTACGCCGGGTCTCGTCGGGGGTCATACCGGCGGTGGGTTCGTCCAGCAGCACCAGTTTGGGCCGGGTAGCCAGCACCATGGCGATCTCCAGCAGGCGTTTGTCACCGTAACTGATGATCTCGGCGCGCTGGTCCTTGAGACCATCAATACCCAGACGCGCCAGCAGCTCAACGGCTTCTTTCTGGATGCCGGTATTACGCGAGGCAATGTTGAACAGCTTGCGGCTGTGGCCATGATAGGCCGACAGCACCACCTCCACGTTTTCCTGCACCGTCATCTCGGGGAAAATATTGTTGATCTGGAACGAACGGGACACTCCTAGCCGGCTGATTTTGTGCGGCGGCAGCCCGGTGATGTCCTGCCCGTCGAGGGTGATTTTGCCCTCGGTTGGCAGCATCCGCCCGGACACCATGTTATAGAAGGTGGTCTTGCCGGCACCGTTGGGGCCGATGATGGCAATGGTTTCCTTCGGCATGACTTCCAGGTTAATACCATTGACGGCAGTGACCCCACCGAACCGTTTGGTCAGGTTGTCTATGTTCAGGATCGGTTTGCTCATTTCTTCACCTCCATCCACCAGTCAAGGGCGGTACCCAGCAGGCCCTTGCGGAAGAAAATCACCATCATGGCCAGGATGATGCCGAGGACCAGCATCCAGGACTCGGTGAAACTGGTGATCCAGGTCTCCAGCAACACGAACACCGCCGAGCCAACGAACGGACCCAGGAAGTAACCGGTGCCACCGAGAATCGCCATCAGGACCGGCTCGGCGGACATGGACCAGTGCAACAGCTCCGGACTGGCCACCCGCAGGAACGGGGCGATCAGGCCACCGGCCAGACCGGCGAAGGTACCCGCGATGACGAAGGCCACCAGGCGGTAAGTCCGGACATTCAGGCCGGCGAAGGACACCCGCTCGGGGTTCTGGCGGATGGCCTTCAAGATCATGCCGAAGGAACTGCGGCAGATCAGGTACAGCACCACCGCGGCAATGGCGACGATGGCCAGCACCACATGGTAGTAGACCGCCGGGTTACCCAGGGTCAGGTCCAGGCCAAGGCCGAAGGAGCCCAGGGTGAAGCCCGCCAGGCCGTCACTGCCGTTGGTCACGGATCGCCACTGGTAAGCGATGGCAAACACCATCATGCCGAACGCCAGGGTCAGCATGGCGAAATACACCTCGTTGAGGCGAACGCTCAGGAAGCCAATCACCAGGGCCAGCAACGCCGAGGCACCCATGGACACCAGCAGACAGGCCAGGAACGGCCACTCCAGGTGGATCAGTACCAGCGCCGTGGCGTAGGAACCGATACCGAAGAAAGCCGCATGTCCGAAACTGAGCATGCCGGTGTAACCGAAGATCAGATTGAAGCTGGCCGCAAACAGGCCAAGGATCAGGATTTCGGTGAGGATAAAGATATAGAAGTAGGAGGCGATCCAGGGCACTGCAATCAGGCCCGCAATCACCACGGCCAGAAGGCCCATCAGAATTTTGGTCTTCATGCGGCTGCCCCCTTGCCCATGATGCCATTGGGTTTGAACAACAGAACCAGCGCCATGCCAAGAAACGGCAGCAGCAGGTTCACTTCCGGCAGGTAGCGGCCGCCAAAGCCGTGAATCAGGCCGAGGACAATGGCACCGAGCAATGCGCCCGGGAAGCTACCCAGACCGCCGATGACCACCACAATGAACGACTCGATGATGATCTTGTCACCCATGCCAGGGTCCAGTGCCCGCATCGGCGCCGCCACCACGCCGCCAACAGCGGCCAACCAGGCACCAAACGCAAATACACCGGTGACCACCATACGGGTGTTGATACACAGGGCTTCGGCCATGTCCCGGTCCAGTGCCGCGGCACGCATGATGCGACCCACGCGGGTGCGGTTGAACAGGTACCAGAGCCCGGCTAGCAACAGCAGACCGATAACAATGACAAACAGACTGTAGGTGGACACGGAACTGCCCAGCAGTTCGACCGAGCCTGACAGCAACTGAGGTGGCTGGACCACCTGGATACCGCTGCCCCAAATGGTGCGGACACTCTCGTTGATAATCAGCAGGATCGCGAAGGTCAGCAGCAGGCTGTCCGCGACGTCCCGGCTGTAGATGAATCGCAACAGCACACGATCGATGATGACAGCCAGGATGGCCACACCGATCGGTGCCAGTAACAGGGCTGCCCAGAAGGGCATTCCCACAAGGTTGATCAGGGTGAATGCCAGATAGGCTCCCAGCATATAGAGAGCCCCGTGGGCAAAGTTGATGATGTTCAGAACACCGAACACGATATTCAGACCCACTGCAATGATGAATAGCAGCAGCCCGATATCGAGACTGTTCAGCAACGCCGCTCCGATGCCAGACATGGATTACCTCATTAGGTTAGGGCCGGTTACATGGCGCCCCGCAGGGCGGGCGCCACGGCAAGCTTTTGAAAAGGTTCAGATCAGAGCTTGCAACCGGTCTCTTCAATGGTGCGGGCTACTTCTTCACCGTCAAAGATCTGCAGGTTGGTCAGGGTCCGGATACCGTGCTCGGGATGCATCGGGCCGGAAACACCCCAGTTCGGGCTGACCATGGCCTGGTTATCGCCTTTGCGGAAAGTCACCGTACCGTTGGGGGCTTCCATGCTCATACCGCTGAGAGCCTTGGCCACAGCCGGGCCTTCGGTGGTTCCGGCCGCTTCCATCGCCTGCTTGTAAGCATAGATGGCAGCATAGGCACCCTCGGCGTTATAGCTCGGCGGATTGCCGTAGGCATCGATGTAGGCCTTCACGAAACGGTCGTTGATGTCGTTGTCGTAGGCCTCGTACCAGTAACGGGTGGACAGGTGCACACCCTCGGGCATTTCCTCACCCAGGGCAGAAAGCACTTCGGTGGCAGCACCGACGGTGAACATCAGCTCCATGTCCTTCTCGAAAAAGCCACGGGTATTGGCCTGACGGATGAAGTTGACCAGGTCACCACCCCAGACCGAGATCAGCACACCGTCAGCGTCCGAGTTCATCACCCGGTCAATGAACGGAGTGAAGTCCTCGGCCCCGAAGCGCGGGAAGTTGGTCTCCGACATCAAGTTCACATCCGGTTTGATGTCCTTCAGGTAGTTGCCAAAGAACTCCCAGGACTGGTGACCGAAAGCGTAGTCCGGGCCAATGGTGGTCCAGTTGGTGGCATCGGTTTCCGCTGCAACCAGAGCGGCAGCCTTCATGTTCTGGGCCACGTTGACGCTGATGCGGTAGGTGAACGGGTTACACAGCTTGCCGGTGACATCCGGCGTGGCCGCGTGGGTGATGATCAGCGGCTTCTGCAGCTCCGGCATGGTCGGCACCATGCCCTGGGCGACACCCGAGCTGTCCAGCCCCACCAGGGCATCCGCCCCTTCGGAGTAGACCAGCTTACGGGCAGCCTGGATGGCGACCGATGCCTTGCCCTGGCTGTCCTCGTAGATCATTTCCACCTGCCGGCCGAGAATACCACCGGAGGCGTTGATTTCATTGACCGCTAGGTCGATGCCCTTCTGGGCAAACTCACCGTAGGTGGCGGCACTGCCGGAGAGGATATAGAGGCCGCCGATCCGGATCGGGTCCTCGGCATAGCTAGTCCCCGCGGTAGTCAGGGTCGCGGCTGCGGTCATCGCAACCAGCAGTTTCTTCATGCTTGTTTTCTTCATGGTATTGCTCCTGTGTTCTTGTCTTTGTTGTCACTGGAACTGTCAGGCCCGTTACATCGGTGCCCGTTTTCGTTGGTCTGAATGCGTTGTTCGCGCTATCGCAACCTCCTGCTGACCATGGTCAGCCCAATCATCGGGACAGGGAGTCCCGGAGAATGTTCTTGCGGATCTTGCCGGTGGCGGTCTTGGGCAGCTCGCCCAGCACCACCTTCCTCGGCGCCTTGAAGTGCGCCATGTTGTCCCGGCAAAAGGCAATGATGTCCTCAGCGGTCAACTCGTCACCGTCATCAACGGGATTGACGAAGGCACAGGGCACCTCACCCCACTTCTCGTCAGGCATGGCCACCACTGCCGCTTCGGAGACTTTCGGGTGCCGGTAGAGCACTTCCTCAACTTCCAGGCTGGAGATGTTCTCGCCGCCGGAGATGATCACATCCTTGGCCCGGTCCCGGATTTCAACGTAGCGGTCGGGGTGCATGACCGCCAGGTCGCCGGTGTGGAACCAGCCATCCCGGAAGGCCTTGTCGGTAGCGTCCGGGTTCTTGAGATAGCCCTTCATCACGGTGTTGCCCCGGATGCAGATCTCGCCCATGGTCCTGCCGTCGGCCGGTACCGGCTCGCCGCTGGTCATGTCCAGAATGTCCACGTCGTCCAGGCCATGGGTGGGGACACCCTGCCGCGACATCTTCACGGCCCTCTCTTCCAGGGGCAGCGCCTGCCATTCCGGCTGGGGCACGCACAGGTTGGACGGACCAAAGGTTTCGGTCAGGCCGTACAGGTGCGTGATCTCGAAACCGATTTCCTCCGCCTTGCGGATCACACTGCTGGGGGGCGCGGCGCCACCCAGGGCGAAACGGGCACGCCGTGAAAGGGTCAGGTTCTCACGACCAAGATCCTGCACCAGCATGTTCATCACTACCGGGGCGCCGCACATGTGGGTCACGCCGTATTCCTCGATCCGGCGATAGATCTCCCGGGTATCCACTTCCCGCAGGCAGACATGGGTGCCGCCAACGGCGGTGATCGCCCAGGTGTAGGCCCAGCCGTTGCAGTGGAACATCGGCAACGTCCACAGGTAGACAGTCTCGGCGGTCATATCGAAGGCCATGGCGTTCGACATGGCGGCCAGGTAGGCACCCCGGTGATGGTAGACCACGCCCTTGGGATTACCGGTGGTGCCGGAAGTGTAGTTCAGGGTGATGGCATCCCACTCGTCGTCCGGCTGCGACCAAGAGGCTTCCGGGTCGCCCTCGGCCAGCAGGGATTCGTAGTCCAGTTCAGCCAGGCCTTCGCTGGGGCCGGACTTGCGCTCGATAGCCACCAGCAGCGGCGGCACCTCCAGCTCGGCAATCGCCGCCCGGACCTGGTTTTCCCACTGGGTGTCGTAGAACAGCACCCGCGCCTCACCGTGGGCCAGGATGAACGAGAGGGTACCCGCGTCCAGACGGATATTCATGGAGTTGAGCACCGCCCCCGCCATGGGCACCGAGTAATGGGACTCGAGCATTTCATGGCTGTTGGGGCACAGGATCGCTACCGTGTCGCCAGGGGATATACCCCGGGCGCGCAAGGCATCCGCCATCTGCCGGCAACGGCGATACAGATCGCGGTAGGACAGGCTCATGTCATCGTCGATGACCGCCTGCTTGTCCGGGTAGACTCGCGCCGATCGCTGCAGCAGGGTCAGCGGGGTCAGGGCTGAATGGTTGGCGGCGGTCTTGTTCAGGTTCTTGTACTTGTTCATATCGCACCGTGTTGGACTGTCCGGATTACTTCAGAAAGCCCGGATTGTTGATTCTCAACCGGGCCTCCGTCATGCCCTTCAGAACCGATCTCAGTTCCGGATCATCGCCATCGAGCCGGCGGTCACGGAGGGCCCGGGCGAGGGTCTGCTCGCCCTTTGAAGGGTCATCCGGTAACTGGTGTCCAGCCATAAATTTCGATAGTGACCGGTCGGTGGCTTCAGGCTCACCCTGAGCCCGCTGCTCGATCTCCCGGATGGCCATGCCCATGGCGTTGGCGATCATCAGGGCCTGGTATTTATGCTCTCCCGCCAGATCCGGTACCAGGGAATCCAGTAATACCTGGCGGGCCTCGGTCAGCAGGTCGCGGCTATCCGGCTCGTTGATCATTGCCCTTCCTCCAATTCCGGAATCTGGTTCAGCAGGTCGTATTCCATCTGGGCCACCATACGCCCGGTCAGGGCCAGCTCCAGCGAGCGCTGTTCGCCGGACATGTGCCGGCGTGCCTGTTGCAACGCGATCATCGCCCAGCGCACCAGCGCCATGACTTCCCAATAGCTGACAGTCGCCGGATCGATGTCGGCGCCACTCACTTCCCGGTAACTGGCCAGAAGATCGTCTTTGTCGCCAACGCCTCCAACTTCCCGGTCATCACCACCGAAGCGCCAGCTGCGGCAGCAGAGCCAGCCCAGGTCTTCGCAGGGATCACTCCAGGCGGCAAATTCCCAGTCCAGCACTGCAGTCAGCTCGTCACCATCCACCATGTAGTTTCCGGTGCGGAAATCGCAGTGACACAGCACCGTGGGACCGGGTTCCGGCGCGTGGTCTTCGAGCCAGTTCAGGGCCCATTCGAGGACCGGATGCGGTTCCCCGATTTCCTCCAAGTAGCGGCGGTACAGCGCCACCCGGCTCAGGGCCGGATTGTTCCCTGTCGGCAGTCCCAGAAAAGCCAGCGAATCCATCGGCGGCCGCACTGTGTGCAGCCGGGCCAGCTCGGCACCGAGCCGGCGCACGAGGTGCCGACGCTGATCGTCGGTAAGATCACCCTTGACCAGTTTCCGTGGCGAGGCGGACCCGGAAGCCCGGCTCATGACATAAAAGATTCGGCCGCTGACTTCGGCGTCCTCACACAGCCAGAGCGGCTCCGGAGCGGTAACTCCGGCGCCGAATGCGGCCTGCAACACTCGGAACTCCTCCGGCCGGGACAAACTCTCCGACACCCCCGAGGGGGCGTCTTGCCGGACCACGAATTCCTGCCGGCCCGGCCGGTCGCCGCCTTCCAGCTCCAGGGTTAACCCGAAGTTATCCTGGATGGCGCCCCCGGACAGCTTGCTGAACTCGATGACCCGCGCGTTGCGGGCGCCGGTCTGCCGGACAATAAAATTGCAGAAGGTGTCGGCCAAAGCAGACATCAGGGCTTCACTCCCCAGTGCCAGAAATCGGTGCGCTCCGACAGCAGCAGCTTCGAGAACACCATCTTGTGCACTTCCGAGGCGCCATCCACCAGACGTGCCTGGCGGGCATAGCGGTAGATCCACTCCAGCGGAGTATCCTTTGAATAGCCCCGGGCGCCACAAAGCTGGATGGCGGTATCGACGGCCTTGTGCAGGGTATCGGCCACGGCAACCTTGGCCATGGACACTTCCTTGCGGGCAAAGTCGCCCTGATCGAGTTTCCACGCCGCGTGCATGGTCAGCAGCCGGCCGATCTGGATCTCCATGGCGGCCTCGCCGAGCAACCACTGGACACCTTCACGCTGGGCCAGGGTCTGGCCGAACGACTGACGTTTCTCCACGTAATCGGTGGCGATCTCGAGCGACCTACGGGCCAGCCCGAGCCAGCGCATGCAGTGGGTCAGGCGGGCGGTGCCCAAACGGATCTGGGTGACCTTGAGGCCATCGCCCACTTCCATCAGCCGGTTCTTATCGGGAATTTCCAGGCCGTCAAAACGGATCTCGCAATGACCACCGTGCTCCTCCGGCCCCATGATCGGAATGCGGCGGACCACTTCCCAGCCCGGATCGTCCTTGTGGAACATGAAGGCGCTGAGCCCCTTGCGGGTATCGTCGGAGGTACGGGCAATCAAAATGAAATGGGACGCCTCCCCGGCCCCGGTGATGTAATGCTTGTGACCATGGATCACCCAGCGGTCGCCCTTGCGGGTGGCGGTGGTCTGCATCATGCCGGGGTCCGAGCCGCAGCCGGGAGGTGGCTCAGTCATGGCGAAGGAGGAGCGGACCTGGCCCTCGACAATGGGCTTGAGCCAGCGCTCCTGCTGGGCCTCGGTGGCCACCTTGGCCAACACGATCATGTTGCCGTCATCGGGCGCCGCGGAGTTGAACACCACCGGCCCGAAGATGGACCGGTTCATCTCCTCGTAGCAAGCCGCCATGCCCTGGATATCCAGGCCCTGGCCACCCAGGTGCTCGGGAATCTGGAGGCACCAAAGGCCCTGTTGTCTGGCCTTGGCACGCATCTGTTCCAGATACTCCGGTGCAATGTTCTCGTGCTCGTCATATGCCTCCGGGTTCTGCTCCAGCGGCAACAGCTCCTGTTCCACAAAGTCCCGGATACGCTTCCGATACGACTCGTTCCTGGGGTTCAGATTGAAGTCCACAGCCTGCTCCTTACAGCGAGGATTGAAGATGGCCGCCATCCACCACAAGGGTGCTGCCGGTCATGTAGTCGGAAAGATCTGAGGCCAGCAGCAGTAACGGACCACTGAGGTCACCGGCCTGCCCCAGACGACGCTGGGGAATACGGCGGATCATCTTCTGGCCGGGCTCGCTGGCGAAAAAATCACGGTTCAGGTCGGTCTCGATGTAGCCCGGCGCAAGGGCATTGACGCGAATACCATACCGGGCCCATTCCAGCGCCAGTGCCCGGGTCAGCTGCTCGACTCCGGCCTTGGCCGCCGCATAGGGCGCCACATTGCCGGCCACACGATGGCCGAGGATAGAAGAAATCATGATGATGCTGCCGCCCCGGTTGGTGGCGGACAGACGACGGGCAGCCTCGTTGGCTACCAGCCAGCATCCCTTGAGGTTGGTATCGACCACCGTGTCCCAGTCGGAGCCGGTCAGATCCATCGCCTTCTTGCTGGTGGCGACACCGGCATTAGAAACCACCACATCCGGAAGGCCGACATCGTCGGCCATGGTGTCGAAGGCTTCGGTGACACTCGCCTCGTCGGTGACATCCATGGTGACCACATGGATCCGACCGGCATACTCGGGAAAATCGCCCTTGAGAGAGTCCAGCGCCTCGCGGCGGCGGCCACTGACAATGACGGTGGCACCTGTCTCGAGAAGGCAGTGGGTAAAGCTGTGGCCCAGGCCACCGGCAGCTCCGGTCACCAGAGCCGTCTTACCATCAAGTCGCAGGGACCAGTTTGTAGTGCCAAGGTTAGTCTTATTGGAATTGTTCATGTTTCAACCTCCGAGAACCAAAAATAGAACGAGCGCTCGAATTATTCAAGCATGAAATGTAATCTCTCACAAAGAAAGCCTCCTAACCAGACGCCCCCATGTATTTGGCATCACTGGCCACTTAACGCATGCTGGCTAAAAGTAACTGACGAGAGCACCCATGAATCCAACCATAGAACTCCTGAAATCCCACCGTTCCATCCGCAAATTCACCAGCGAGAAAATTCCCGAGAATCTGCTCAGGGAACTGGTTCGCGCCGGCCAGTGCGCCGCCACCTCGAACCATGTGCAGGCGTATTCCATTATTCACGTGATTGATCCGGACAACCGCCGGAGAATTGCCGAACTTGCCGGGGGACAGGGCTATATCGCTGATTGCTCGGACTTCCTGGTGTTCTGCGCCGATATGCGGCGCTCGACCGACGCCGCCGGGCGCGCCGGGGCAGACGTGGTACGGGGGATGACCGAACAGCTGCTGGTTGCCACCATCGACACCAGCCTGATGGCGCAGAATGTCGCGATTGCCGCGGAGTCCGAGGGGCTTGGTCTCTGCTACATCGGGGGCATACGCAACAATCCGGCGGAGATCAGCGAGATACTTCGACTGCCGGAGCATGTGTACCCGGTATTCGGCATGTGCCTGGGCTATCCGGACCAGAACCCCGAGGTAAAGCCCCGCCTGCCGGTGGAGGCGATTCTCAAGGAAGACTACTACTCCGATGCCCGTGACGAGGAACTGGTCGCCGGGTTCGACCGCACCATGAACCAGTACTACCGGGAGCGCACCGGTGGTAACAAGGACACCACCTGGTCCGAGCAGCTCAAGCCGCTGTTCACCTCGAAACTGCGGCCGCACATGCGCGATTTCCTGCGCAAATGCGGCTTCGAGATGAAATAGCCGCTAGGCAGTAGCTTTCGGCCTGGTGACCCGGTCCACCAGATACACGAGGCCATGGTAGTCGATGCCGCTGTGCCGGCTGAGCCCGATCTCGCAGGTACGGCTGGTGGATATCCCTTCCTCGCAGCCGGCCGTCTGCTCGGCCAGCGTTTTCAGCGAGTGGGCGTTCAGCTCCGGCACATTGAAGCCTTTATCCCCGGCAAAGCCACAGCAGTGGATGCCCTCGGGGATCACCACATTACTACTGCAGCGGCGAGCGATATCGATAAGACCCTGTGATTCCCCAAGATGCTGGGTACTACAGGTGACGTGCACGGCCAGCGGGGTCTGCTCCGGCTCGAAATCCAGGCGCTCGTAAAGATGATCACGAATAAACCGGACCGGGTCGAACAGTGTGAGCCCGGCCTCTTCGGCAGCTTCACGGATCTGCAGGGTGCAGGGGCTGGTGTCGCAATAGATCGGATCCACACCATTGCGGCTGGCCCGCAACAGCGCCGAAATCAGTTCATCTTTTTTGGATGCCGCCTGGTCCGGATAGCCCTTGGAGGCAAATGGCTGGCCGCAGCACAGACTGTCCAGCGCCTCCGGATACACCACCTGGTAACCACCTTTCTCCAGCAGCCTCCGGGTCACGCTGATCAACGGCTCCTGCGCCTTATCGCTACGGGCCGGGCCCATGGTCCGGGACACACAGGCGGCCAGATACACCACCCGGGGCCGACCATCGGCCGGATCCTCCTGTGCTGCTGGTGACACAAACCGCACCGGCTGCGGCAGACTCGGATCCCACTGGGCTACCTTGCCCCCGGACACCTTGCGAACGCCCGCACTGAGACGAGTCAGCAGTGGCGCGCCCATCAGCCGTTCGGCCATGGAGGCGCCAGCCAGGACAAAACGGGTCGCTTTCAGTGCGCCGGCAAAATGTTTCGCCAACTGATTGGCTACAGACTGCCCGCTGGCGCTTTCAGTGCGCAGCTTACGCACCAGATCGCCGGTATTGATACCCACCGGACAGCGCTGGGCACAGAGGCCGGTCGCGGCGCAGGTATCCAGGCCGTGGTACTGGTAGGCTTTCTCCAGTTCGGCAGTGTCTTCTCCGGCACGGCGGCGGGCCTGGATATCCCGCCAGATCACGATGCGCTGACGGGGTGAGAGGGTGAGTCCCTCCGAGGGACACACCGGCTCGCAGAAACCGCATTCAATGCATTTATCCACCAGGGGATCGGCCTCGGGAAGGGGCTTCAGATTCTTGAGGTGGATCTGCGGGTCTTCCGAGAGCACAACATCCGGATTGAGCAGATTCTCCGGGTCCAGCAGCCGCTTGATCTGCCACATCAGCTGCCAGGCATCATGCCCCCACTCCAGCTCCACAAACGGCGCCATGTTGCGGCCAGTCCCGTGCTCCGCCTTCAAAGAACCACCAAACTCCACCGCCACCAGCTGCGCCACATCCTGCATGAAGGCCTCATAGCGGGCGACTTCCGCAGGGTCGTCAAAGCCCTGGGGGAACACGAAGTGCAGGTTGCCCTCCAGGGCGTGGCCAAAGATGATCGCGTCGTCATAACCATGCTTCACAAACAGTTCCTGGAGACGGGTAACCCCCTCGGATAGCTGATCGATCGGGAAGGTCACATCCTCGATGATCACGGTGGTACCGTTCGGTCGCACTGCGCCCACAGCGGGGAAGGTACCCTTTCGAATGGCCCACAGCTGGTCAGAGACTTTGGCATCGCGGGTGAAATCCACCTGTTGCTCAAGCGGAAAATCCGCCAGGGACGCACTGATCCGGGCCAGCTGTCCATCCAGACTCTCCGAGGAGGGCGCCCGGGTCTCCACCAGCAGCGCGCAGGCATCCTCCGACAGGTCATGAATCCAGTCAGGCAGGCCGGGCTTGTCCTGCACCGAGCGAAGGCTACGGCGATCCAGCAGCTCCACCGCCGCCACAGGCTGCGACCGCAACGCCGACGCCGCCCGGCAGCAGGTCTCGGCATTACGGAACACCAGCAGCGCCGTGGCCTTGTCGGGGTATTCCGGCACTGTGTTGTAGGTGACAGCACTCACGAAACCCAGGGTGCCTTCGGAGCCCACCATCAGATGGGTGAGAATGTCGATGGGATCCTCAAAGTCCACCAGGGAGTTCAGGGACAACCCGGTGGTGTTTTTCAGGCGGTATTTGTGCCGAATACGTTCCGCCAGCTCCGGATTCTCCCGGGTATTGATAGCCAGCTTTTTCAGGGCCGCCAGCAACTCGCCATGACTGTCGCGGAACACCGCCACACTCGCCGGGTCCTCGGTATCCAGCACGGCGCCGTCTGCCAGCACCAGGCGCATGCCAGCCAGGGTGTGGTAGCTGTTCTGGGCCGTGCCACAGCACATGCCACTGGCGTTATTGGCAACAATGCCGCCGATCTTGCAGGCGTTGATGGAAGCAGGATCGGGACCGATCTTGTAACCCCTGGGCGCAAGCCAGGCGTTGGCCTGGGCGCCGATCACACCGGGCTGCAGGCGAATCTGGCGGCCTTCAGCGCGGATGTCGTGCCCGTTCCACTGGTCGCCAAGGACAATCAGGATGGAGTCGCTGATGGCCTGCCCGGAAAGGCTGGTACCGGCGGCCCGGAAAGTCACCGGCACCTTGTGGTTGCGGGCAATCGCCAGAAGATCGACCACCTCGGCCTCTTCCTGAACCCGCACCACCACCTTGGGGATCAGCCGGTAGAAACTGGCGTCGGTTCCGAACGCGAGGGTGGACACCGGATCGTTGAACACCCGGTTTCCCGGAATCCGTTGCCGGATATCGGCCAATGTGGCTGCGGAAAAGCTCATAGGTCCTCCAGAACCAGCACGATGAGCTCACGAGGCCCGTGAGCGCCATAAGCCAGCACCTGTTCGATGTCCGCAGTCTTGGACGGGCCGGACACCAACAGGACATTGGTGGGCAGCCCGGCTGCCCAGTCCTGAGACACCATCATGTCATACAGATTGTCGTGAATCTCGCTGGCCTTGAGCAGGGCAATATGGACTGGAGGTACCAAACTCATCAACCGCGGTTCGTGGCGATCCGGCCAGAGCACGACTGTACCGGTGGCAGCAATACCACCCAGGGTGCCGGTCAGGCTGGCATCCACATTCCAGAACAGCTCTTCCTTCCAGGCCTCCACCGGCTGATCGTAGGCCAATAACTCGATCGTCTGCTCCGTGGCCTCAAAGTGAGCTTGCAAGGCGCGGCCGTGGTCTGTGCCCGGCGCGCACAACAGATTTCGGAGGTTGCGTTTGTTCAGCAGCTGCGTCACCAGATCCGGCCAGCTGTCAGAACGGCACTGATGCACCTCCGTGTGAACCGCCTCCATCAGGCTGCGCAACCGGGCGACGCGGTCTGCCGGCGCGTAGCGCCACGGCCGAGTTACCAGCCCCTCGTCGAACTCGTCCGGGCGGGGAGTCGTGCCGGCAAGGCTGTTTCTCAGTTTACCAAGGATATTCGCGCGGGCGGTCATGATGGCCGGCCTCCGTTCTGATCAAGATGCCGCGCCGCCAGATCATGCAGGGAACGACGGGCGGGCACCGGTGCACTGTGATTCTCGGTCCAGGGGCCGGCCTTTTTCGGAGCCAGCGCCCGGAAGCGGGTCGCGGCCCAGAGGAAACTGCGATACAGCGCCGGCCGGGTATTCAGCATCTGCCAGCCGCGCCAGATCCAGCGCTCCGCCCGGGAATATTTGGCGCCACCACCTTTCACCTGCTGCGGCTGCTCCGGATCCTTCACATTTTCCTGACGCAGGCGCTGAAGCAGCTCGGGAATGGGAATCTTGACCGGGCACACCTCGCCGCAGGCTCCGCACAGGGAGGAGGCACTGGGGTGATCCGACACCTTGTCCAGACCGGCCATGTGCGGTGTGATGATCTTGCCAATCGGGCCCGGGTACACCTCGCCATAGGTGTGGCCGCCCACTCGGGTATAAACCGGGCAGTGGTTCATACAGGCGCCGCAGCGGATGCAGTTCAGGGTCTGACGCATCTGGGCATCGGCAAAGGCGCCGGTACGGCCGTTATCCAGCAGCACAAGGTGCACTTCTTCCGGACCATCCAGCTCGTGGGGCTTGCGCGGCCCGGATATCAGGTTCACATAGGTGGTAATGGGCTGCCCCAGGGCCGAACGGGTGAGCAGGGAAACCAGCGGCACCACATCCCTCAGGTTCGGCACCACTTTTTCAATGCCCGTAACCGCAATGTGCACCGGCGGCGCCGTGGTGCTCATGCGACCGTTGCCCTCGTTTTCCACCAGCAACAGGGTGCCGGTTTCGGCGATGGCGAAGTTCACTCCGGATACACCCACATCCGCATCCATGAATTTCCGACGCAGGGTCCGCCGGCCGATCTGGATCAGCTGGTTGACGTCTTCGGTCTCCGGCTCCCCCAGCTTGTCGTGAAACAGTTTGGACACCTGCCGGGCATTCTTGTGAATCGCCGGCATGATAATGTGGGACGGCTTTTCGTTATCGAGCTGGACAATGTACTCCCCCATGTCGGATTCCAGGCATTCAATGCCCCGCTCCGCCAGGTAGTCGTTCATCTCCATCTCTTCGCTGACCATCGACTTGCCTTTCACCACCTGGCTGCCCTTGCGGGCTTCAATAATGCCATGCACCAGGTCGTTGGCTTCCTCGACGGTCTCCGCCCAGTGAACCTTGACGCCATTCTCAGTCAGCTTCTGTTCCAATTGTTCCAGCAGGTCTGGCAAGTTAGAAAGGGCACCGGCCTTGATCCGGTTACCCAGTTCCCTCAGCCCTTCGCGCTCATCGGCATCGGGAAACGCGTTGGCCCGCTTGGTCATCAGCGAGTCCATGGCCACCCGGAAATTGTTGCGCAGCTGCCCGTCCGCCAGGGCTTCTTCGGCACGCCCCCGGAAGTCCGGAGTCAGCTCGGTCACCGGAATACGCTGGCTCATGCCACCTCCCCTTTGCTGGCACCATTGACTCGTTCCCACAGGAAGCTGGCCAGATGCCGTCCCCGGAAGCGCTCTTTCTGTTTCTCGAGGGAACCATTGATGTTCATCAGGCAGCCGCCATCGGCGGTGACCATTTCCACCGCGCCGGAATCCATCAACGAGCGCGTCTTATCCTTGACCATGGCTCCTGACACTTCCGGCATCCGCACCGAGAAAGTGCCGCCGAACCCGCAGCATTCGCTTTCATGGTCGTGATCGACGCGCTCAACACTCTCGAGCTGCCTCAACAGTTCACGGGCGTGGAGATGAGTGTTCATTTCCCGCCGCGCAGAGCAGGAGGTGTGCAGGGCAATCTTGCTGGGTGCACCTCGGTCCGACAGCTGCACCTTGCAAACCTTCAGGAGAAACTCGGTCAGCTCATAGGTGCGCTCGGCCAGCGCTTCCACCCGCTTGAGCGTGTCCGGCTCGTCGGCAAACAGCGCCCGGTAATGATGTCGGAACATGCCGGCACAGGAGCCGGATGGCACCACCACTGGCAGACCTGATCGATCGAGTAAATCCAGCTGGGCACGGGCCACGGCTTTGGCCTCATCCCGGTATCCCGAAGTCCAGGCAGGCTGTCCGCAGCAGCTCTGCTCCTGAGGGAAATGCACGCGGACGCCTTCACGTTCCAGCAGGCGAATGGCGTCCAGCCCGGCTTCCGGGAAAAACAGATCCACCACGCAGGTGCCAAACAGGGTGACGGCCTCGGGCTTTTCCGGGTAATGCCTTTCGGGTTCCCGCTCCGGGGCTACACGGGTGGCATTGGGGGCGGCATCGTAAAACAGGTCGCTCATTGACTGGTGCCTCAATACACTCTCAAACTGACCAATTTATAAATTGGTAATACCAATTGACATCGATAGTTAACCAAGGTATGGGAAAAAGACCGCCAATGTCAAAGGTTTTTGATGCAGAAGGCACACTTTACAGGTCTTATTCAGGCTAACCCTTGGCCGAGAGAGACCTATGTGATATTGGTATTACCAATAAATTTTTGATACGGGTACATCAGGAATGGCCATCGGACAGATCGCGCCGAAAAGACTCGCAGACACCATTGTTGAACAGCTGGAAACCATGATTCTGGAGGGCACCTTGCAGCCTGGCGAGCGACTGCCGCCAGAACGGGTGTTGTCGGAGCAATTCGGAGTGTCACGCCCTTCGCTGCGCGAGGCTATCCAGCGACTGACGGCCAGGGGCCTGCTGGTGAGCCGCCAGGGCGGCGGTAACTACGTCACCGAGTCCCTGGGTGGCAGCTTTAGTGACCCGCTGATTCCATTGCTGGAAAACCGGCCGGATGCCCAACGGGATTTGCTGGAGTTCCGACGCACCCTGGAAGCGGACTGCGCCTACTACGCGGCATTGCGGGCCACCGAGGTGGACCGCGCCCACCTGAAAACCGCCTATGAGGCGCTGCAAGCCTGCTACAGCACCGAAAAGGAGCGGGATCTGGAAGCCGAAGGCGCGGCGGACGCACGCTTTCACCTGGCCATTGCCGAGGCCAGCCACAACGTGATCCTTCTGCATACCATTCGCAACCTCTTCAACATGCTGAAGAGCAATGTGGTGACCAACATTGGCGGCATGTACCAGAGGGAGGCGGAGACCCGTCAGGGCCTGGTGGAGCAGCATCGAATGCTATACGAGGCCATCACGGAAGGTAGGGCCGACGAAGCCCGGGAACTGGCCGGCAAGCACATTCTGTACGTTCAGCAGGTGCTCTCGGAACGAAGCGAGAATAACCGTCGACTGGAGCGGTCCCTGCGGCGGGACAAACTGGCGCGAACCTGAACAAGCCCTGGCCGGTGCTCAGAGCATTCGATTGATCTCTTTCCAGAGCCTGCGATAGGCATCGGCAGCCACGGAGCTGGGCGCGAGCAGTTCCACAGGTGTGCCCTCCTCGCCCATTTTCTCCACCACACTGGCGTTCGGGATGATGGTTTTCAGGCCTTTGGGCAGGATCTCATCCTGGGCATTGATCAGTTCCCGATGCAGACCTTTGCGCCGATCGGCCATGGAATAAAACGGGTGCAGCTTACCCGGCTTCAGCTTTTTATCCTTCGCAAACTCCGCCAGCTGCTTCCAGCTGTTCAGGGACAGCCAGGTGGGAATGACCGGCACAAACACCTCGTCCGCCGCTTTCAGCACCTGTTCGGAAAGCCGGGACAGCGAGGGCGGGCAATCCAGTATTACCAGGCTGGTTTCCTCCGATAGCGGCGCCAGCCACTGTTTGATCAGGTTACTGCCATCCTCCTGGTCCAGTTTGACGTCGAGATTACGGAAACTCGTGTGGGACGGGATGAAATCCAGGTTTTCATAGTCGCTCTCGTGAATGAACTCGGCGATGGGCGTCTTCCCCTTGAGCAACTGCGACAACTTGTGCCCTTTGATCTTGTCGGCACCGGCCAGGTACCAGCTGGAGGCGCCCTGGGGGTCCAGATCCCACAAAAGCGTCGAATACCCGGCCTGGCTGGCCAGATAAGCGATGTTCACGGCAGCGGCGGTTTTGCCAACACCGCCCTTAAGACTGTAAAACGCAATGGTCCTCATCCTGTCAGATCCTTTTATCCAGGCATAAAAAAACCGGGGAAGTCCCCGGTTAAAGCATTCACACGATGCACAACACAATGCATGTCGTCCTGATGAGCTCTCAGGTTAGGCTTTTCCGGTGACAGTTTGATGACAGCGTGCGGGCCATCGTCAAACTTTCCCTGTTCACTGACTTACCTTCTCCCAGACGGTCAGCTCGGAGAAGCTGTGCTGAAACTTGTTTCTCGTCTCCCGTATAACAAAGGGCAGACTCCAGGGCTCGAACAGCAGGCGGAAATGTGGCGCCAGCATTTCCCTCAGACCGTCGAACGTCGAGAAGTCCTCACCATCCTTTTTGAAACCACCGACCCAGTGTTCCCTGGGCGTGTATTCCTCCAGCCAGGTGTAGGGTGAGGCAATCACCAGAAGCCCGAGCTCGTTAATCCGTTCGTGGATGGTCTCCAGAAACAGCGATGGCTGGTACAGCCGATCGATCAGGTTGCCCGCGAGCACCAGATCATACCCCTTGAACTGCGATGGAAGATCGCAGGCATCGCCCTGGTGAAAAGCCACACGGTCGGCGGCCTCCTCCAGCCCGAGGGATGCCAGGCTCTGATCCTGAAAACTCACCAGCTCACCTTCTTCCGGACGGGCATAGCGCACTCGTTTATCCCGGGCCACTTCCTGACCTTTGTTAAGGAAGGAGTTGGAGAAATCAATGCCGTCCACGTGCCGGAAATGCCGGGCCAACTCGAAGCTGGTGCGACCAACGGCGCAGCCAATATCCAGTGCGCGCTCAAGCGGCCGGCCATCCATCGCATGCATAGCAGCATCGGCCAGGGCCTTGGGAAAGTTGGCCTCACCATGCCACCGTTCGCCAAAGTGAAACTCCAGGTATTGGGCGAGAGTGGTGTCGTTTTCATAGTACGCGGCTTGCTGCAAGGGAATTCTCCTACCCTGAATGGTTGAACGGTTATCGCTAGCCTAACAGGAAGTTGCCAATACCCTGATCAATAACCGCTTCTTCCGAGCGGTCCTTTAGGGGCACCCCGGAAATCTTATGACGGCGAGCCTCCCTGAGGAGATACATCAGCCGCCTGCTCGCCTCTGCGCACGACAGCCCCGCCGGCCTAATGTTCGATATACAGTTCCGGCTGGCATCGGTCAGCCCGGGCTCAGGCGCCCAGGTCAGGTAAAGCCCGAGGCTGTCCGGAGAACTCAGGCCGGGGCGTTCGCCAATCAACACCACCACACAGCGGGCGTTGAGCCGGTGACCCACATCGTCCCCGATCGCAACCCGTCCTTGAGAGACAACCGTCAGGGGCGCCAGTTCCCAGGTCTGATCGTCGGCTTCAAGGTCAGTCAGTAGCGCATCGAGAAGGCCGAGGACGCTTTGCTGCACACCGAAGGAAGACAGGCCGTCTGCTATCACCAGTGCCAGGTCGACGGGCGAGTCGCCGGTGTGGCCCAACCGATCCAACTGCTCACAGGACTGAGCGCTGAGCCTGCGACCAAGGTCCGGGCGCTGAAGGTAGGTTACCCGGTCGTCGGCCTGACTGTGCAGATGAACCGGCTTATGTGGCAGCAGTGTTTTTCCTGGCTCGCTCAGTTCCCCCAGCCCCGCCATTAACGCAGCGGTGTCCAATGGCAAATGCACCGCGTCCCTGGCCTGGGCATGGGCCAACTGAAACTCCAGCATCTCTCGGGTGGGCAGGCTCACACCTGCGCGCCCCAGACCAATCCGGGCATCGGTCCAGGCTGACAGCCGGCGCCACGGGTTCTCAATAACAACCGGTTTGCGCTCAGTCATGGCCCTGCCCCTCCGGCAACCGGCCCAGGCTCTCCCGAAAGGCTTCCGGCAGAGCGTCTGCGGGCACCTTACCTTCGGCATCGCGGAAGATCTGCATCCTGGTCAGCCACTGTTCGAACTCCGGCGCCGGTCGCTTGTCCAGAACCCGTCGCAGATACAGGGCATCGTGAAACGACGTGGTCTGATAGTTCAGCATGATATCGTCCGAGCCGGGTATGCCCATGATGAAATTGCAGCCGGCTACGCCCAGAAGTGTGAGCAGGTTGTCCATGTCGTTCTGGTCGGCCTCGGCATGATTGGTGTAACAGATATCACACCCCATGGGCAGGCCCAGCAACTTGCCACAGAAGTGATCTTCCAGACCGGCCCGGGTAATCTCCTTGCCGTCAAACAGGTATTCGGGGCCGATGAATCCAACCACCGTGTTCACCAGAAGCGGCTGGAATTTGCGGGCCACGGCGTACGCCCGGGCTTCACAGGTCTGCTGGTCCACACCGTGATGGGCATCAGCGGACAGCGCACTGCCCTGGCCGGTCTCGAAATACATCACATTGTTGCCCACGGTGCCTCGGTTCAGCGAGAGCGCCGCATCCCGGGCCTCGGCCAGAGTTGCCAGATCAAATCCGAAGCTGCGGTTAGTCGCCTCGGTACCGCCGATGGACTGGAATACCAGATCCACAGGCGCCTTCTGTTCGATGGCTTCCAGGGTGTTGGTAACATGGGTCAGGACGCAGGACTGAGTCGGAATCTCGTATTGTCGGATCACCTCATCCATCATCTGCAACAGCCGGACACTCTGGGACACGCTGTCAGTCGCGGGATTGATCCCGATAACGGCATCGCCACTGCCGTAAAGCAATCCATCCAGGATGCTGGCGGCGATGCCGGTCATGTCGTCGGTTGGATGGTTGGGTTGGAGCCGTGTCGACATTCGCCCCGGCAAGCCGATGGTGCTGCGAAAGGCAGTCTGCACCTGGCACTTTGCCGCCACCAGGATCAGGTCCTGGTTGCGCATGATCTTGGAGACCGCCGCTGCCATCTCCGGTGTGATACCCGCCCGGATGCTTGCGAGCATCTCCGGAGTGGCGTGGTCGCTGAGAAGCCAGTTGCGGAAATCGCCGACGGTCAGATGCGACACCGGCTCGAACGCCACAGGATCATGATCGTCGAAAATCAGTCGGGTGACTTCATCCTGCTCATAGGGAATAAGCGCTTCGCTCAGGAAGGTTTTCAGAGGCAGGTCCGCCAGGGCCATCTGGGCCACCACCCTTTCCTCCGCCGTATGCGCGATGACACCTGCCAGGCGATCACCAGAGCGCGCTGGCGTGGCCCTGGCCATCAACTCCGCCAGCGTTGCGAACTGCCAGCGCCGGTCACCCAGACTGTACCGATACATATCCCTCTCCCTGAGACGCGTTGTTCTACTATCTTAGGTGAATATCACCTAGACAGATCAACTGCAGGGTAAAGCAATGACCGAGCACGCGGTTCTGACCAGTATCAATGACGGCATCTGCACCATCACGCTCAACCGGCCCGACAAACGCAACGCCGTGGACGGCCCGACAGCCGATGCCCTGCGCAGGGCATTCATCGAGTTTGAGGAAAACGATGCCCTGAAGGTTGCGGTGCTGTGCGGCACCGGGGGAAATTTCTGCTCCGGCGCCGACCTGGAAGCGATCGGCGATGAGCGGCGGCGCAACCGGATTGCCCCCCACGGCACCGGCCATGGCCCCATGGGCCCGACCCGTATGCACTTTTCCAAACCGGTGATCGCTGCCGTCTCCGGCTATGCCGTGGCCGGAGGTCTGGAGCTGGCCCTGATGTGCGACCTGCGGGTTGTGGAAGCCTCTTCGGTATTTGGCGTTTTCTGCCGGCGCTGGGGCGTTCCCCTGATTGATGGTGGCACCGTCCGGCTGCCCCGCATTGTCGGCCATGGGCGAGCCATGGACATGATACTGACCGGGCGCCCCGTCAAGGCGGAGGAGGCCCTGGAAATGGGACTCGCAAACCGCGTCGTTCCGGACGGGACGGCACTGCAAGCGGCCCAGGAACTGGCAGCAACCATTGCCGGATTCCCGCAACGCTGCATGCGGGCAGACAGGGCGTCTGCCATTCATCAATGGGATCTGGATACCCGGGAAGCCCTGGAAGCCGAGGGGGCCGCGGGCTACCCGGTGGTTTTCGAAGAGGCCATTGCCGGGGCCCGGAAATTCAAAGAGGGGGCTGGCCGCCACGGCCAGTTCTGAGCAGGCTCGCAAGCCAGTCAATCAGATCCGGATAGGCATCCAGATCCAGCACAAATTCCTGTCCGCGGGCCGCGCAAGTCAGGTAGCACCAGGGTGAATCGAGCTGCCAGCGGTCCGCTCTGGTGTGGTAGCTCAGGGGCGGGCGGTCCTCGCCCGGAAAAAATGCAGCCGGCAGACGCCATCGGGTCGGCAGCCGGCTTTGCGGATCAGTAAGGACAAGATCATCCCGCAACTCCGGGAACACGCCACTGCCGGGAAAGACCTCCGTCCCGGTTGCCAACTGGCAGGCATCAGAAGACTCATAGAGTGTGTTGCCAGCGTCCGGCTGGCCGTGGAAATGCGGATGATATCGGGCCCAGGGCGACGCATCCGGTGCCAGTTCATCAATGGCATGTATCTGGCCAATCTGCAGCCACCCCCAGATGGCATGAAACGGACGTGAACCGGGCACAAAGCGCCAGCGACGGTTATGCAGTTCAGCGTGCCGGAAGACCCCGAAGAATAGGAACAGGTCTCCGGGCTCAACCCCCTGATTACGCAAATGCCCCTGGGCAGAACCGGTTTGCCCCAATAAAGGTCGCCAGCCATTCTCACGTGGGTAGGCATCGGCCACCAGGTCCGGGTCCAGGTGGGCGCCATGCCCTCCTCGAATTCTGCCGCCGGTGAGATCCCGGGCAATTTTGCCCAGACGGCGCTCTTCGAAAACGACTTCGCTATAACGGATTCGGGACTGGGCATCCGGAATGGGCAGCACACACAGGGAACCGTCCGGTAAAACCGGGCTGGGACAACCTCCGGCAGAAGAATCGAACCCCTTCCGGCTCAGAATCAATCGCATGGCATCACAGGAAAAGCATGAGGGCTGAACGGGTCGTAAATGCTATCTTAGTTTCAACAATAATGCGCGAATGCCACCGATCGGAACCTTCAATACCATGAGAATAGTCTGCATCTCCGACACCCACAGCATGCATCGCCAGATCCAGGTGCCTGACGGCGACCTGCTGATTCACGCCGGCGACTGCCTCGGCGTCGGGACCCTGGATGAACTGGAGGATCTCGACCGGTGGTTTTCCGAGTTACCCCACAGAAACAAAATCCTGATTGCCGGCAATCACGACTGGTGTTTCCAGGATGAGCCGGCCGAAGCTCGCGAACTGATACGCCATGCTCATTATTTGCAGGACAGCCCGGTGGAACTGGAAGGCCTGAAGTTCTGGGGAAGCCCATGGACGCCAGTGTTCTTCAACTGGGCGTTCAACCTTGAACGGGGCGATGCTCTTGCCGAGCGCTGGGCCCGTATTCCCGAAGACACCGACGTGTTGATCACCCACGGTCCTCCGGCGGGTATCCGGGACAAAATCGATTCGCCCACGGGTATTATTCGTCCCGGCTGCGAGGCACTGGCCGAACGCGTAGCCAGCTTGACTCTGAAACTGCACATTTTCGGCCATATTCACGAAGACCACGGTCGGGAACAGATCGGTGACTGCCTCTACGTGAACGCCAGCACCTGTAACGGGAGCTTCAAGCCTCTGAACCCGCCGATTGTGATCGATCTGTAGCACCTATTGGGGCTAATCTTGAAACAAGCGCCCACAGGCACCATGGTTGCAAGCTCGCGAATGACTTTTCTGCAACGGGAGCTCCATGCCTGACTGTCCTGAATACTCACTGCTCGAACTGGCCTCCGTCCGCGAAGGCGATTCGGTCGGCACCACGCTTGCCAACAGTGTGGCCTATGCCCAACGGGCTGAGAAACTCGGCTTCAAGCGCTTCTGGCTGGCCGAACATCACAACATGGAGGGCATCAGCAGCTCCGCTACTTCAGTGTTGATCGGGCACATCGCGGGCAAGACGGAAGCTATCCGGGTCGGTTCTGGCGGCGTCATGCTCCCAAACCATCCCCCATTGGTGATCGCCGAGCAGTTCGGAACGCTGGAAAGTCTGTATCCGGGCCGGATTGATCTCGGACTCGGCCGCGCACCTGGCACTGACCCGGTAACCGCACGGGCTCTCAGGCGTGATGGCCTGGGGGCAGAACAGTTTCCGGAGGATGTCGCACGGCTTCAGTCGCTGCTTGGCCCTCTGCAGCCTGGCCAGCCCGTGAAGGCGATACCGGGGGCCGGCACCAACGTGCCTCTGTGGCTGCTGGGTTCAAGTCTTTACAGTGCCCAGCTTGCCGCCATGCGAGGCTTGCCCTATGCCTTCGCCGGGCATTTTGCCCCCAGACTGTATCGGGAAGCCCTGCGAGTCTACCGCGACAACTTCCAACCTTCGGAGCGGCTCGAAAAGCCCTACGCCATGCTCGCACTGCCGGCCATTCCGGCGGACTCGGTGCAGGAAGCCGAGCATCTGGCCACAACCAGCTACCAGCGTATTCTCGCGCTGTTCCGGGGCCAGCCACTCTGGATGAAGCCTCCCGTGGACACCATGGAGGGATTGTGGAACGCCGGCGAAAAAGCCAGCGTAAAGGATTTTCTCGGGCTCCAGCTGCTCGGCGATGCCAACATCATCCAGCGCCAGCTTGAACAGATCCTTTCAGGCATTGAGGTCGATGAATTGATGTTTACCGTGGACATTTACGATCCCGCGAAGCGCAGGCATGCGCTCGATATCCTTGCTCAAACCAGAAAGGCCCCGCAGGCACTCTCCTAGAGCACAGACTCCACCGAATCGATCAGCTCCGGATCCTGGGGACGCACCCGGCTTGGAAAGCTCTCCACCACCGTGCCTGATCGATCAATCACATACTTGGTGAAATTCCAGCGCGGGGGCTGACTCTGCTCGTTAATGGCCTGGAACACAGGGTTTGCCTCGGGTCCGGTAACAGCACCCGGGGCAATCATGGTGAAGGTCACACCGAAGTTCTTGAAACAGACAGTCGCTGCTTCGGCTTCCGAATCTGCCTCCTGCCGGAAATCGTCGCTGGCAAAACCGACCACCACCAACCCATCCTTCGCGTATTGCTTGTGCAGGGCCTCGAGCCCCTCAAACTGGCCGGTGTAACCGCAACGGCTGGCGGTATTGACCACCAGCATCGGCTTGCCGGCCGCCAGGTCGCAGAGATTAACGGTGTCGGAGGAGTGCAGTTTGCGCATTTCATGATCGAGAAACGCCGGGCAGCTATCGGCTTGCGCCACAGGCGCGCCCACAAGGCTGGCAATCAATACCGGCATCATCAGAAGGCTTTTAAGGTGTTTCATGGATCCCGTTTCCCTGTTCGCTTCGCTGATTTTTTTATACGCGCCGATCGGACGGCTGGCTCAGCCTGCAAAGTGGACAGAAAGGGTTTGGCTGCTCATCATCCTGGGTAAACAGTGTTCAAAGCAGGAGCCATTTTCATCATGACCGATACCCCGATCCATGTGTTCCTCTCCCACGGCCTGGAAAGCGGCCCGGGCAGCACGAAAATCCAGGCCATGAAAGCCGAAGCCGAAACCTTCCCGAACATCAAGGCCCATGCGATTGATCACAGGAGTACCAAGGATCCTTCTACCCGCCTGAAACAAATGCAGGCGGCCATGGCTCAGAGCGGCGCCAATCCGGCAAACACCATACTGGCCGGATCCAGCATGGGCGGCTGGGTGTGCGCTCAAACCAGCTCCGACACCCCGGTTCGGGGCTGCTTTATCCTGGCGCCAGCCCTTGCCATGGCCAGGTACCCCCAGTCCAGCCCGATCATCCGGGCCCGCCACTGCCAGATCATCCACGGCTGGGAGGACGACGTGGTACCGGTCGCGCCGGTGCTAGACCTGGCACGGGACCAGGGCCTTCCCATACTGGTTGTGCCCGATGGCCACAGGCTGGAAAACAGTCTCGATCGGGTTGTCAGCGAGTTCCGCGGATTCCTCCAAACCTGCCTTTCAGATGTGAATCAGCCGTGATTTCATGAACTTGCGAAATCGCGAAAACGACCGCCTCGGAATTTATTGTTTTGGCCATTTTCTTGCGAAAACCTCTTTGTTTTGCCAGTCTTTATTAATGTAACAATAAATTTCAGCAAAAAAACGAACGGAGAAAACCCGATGAGCAGCATGAGCAAGTTCAAAAAACTGGCCGGAATTTCAGCGTTCGCGTTCGCTGCGATGACCATGGCGAATTCTGTAAACGCCGCAAACTGGCGGTACGCGCACGAGGAATACGAGGGCGACGTACAGGATGTGTTCGCCTACAAGTTCAAAGAATACATTGAGGAAAATTCCGACCACACCCTGCAGGTTTACCGTTTTGGCGAGCTGGGTGAGTCCGACGACATCATGGAGCAGACCCAGGCGGGCATCCTCAACTTCGTTAACCAGTCGCCCGGCTTTACCGGTTCCCTGATTCCTGAAGCCCAGATCTTCTTCATTCCTTACCTGATGCCGACCGACATGGATACGGTTATCGAGTTCTTCCGCACGAGTGAAGCCATCAACGAAGACTTCCCGGAGCTCTACGCAGAGAAGGGCCTTGAGCTTCTGAAGATGTACCCGGAAGGTGAAATGGTTGTGACCGTGGACGAGCCGGTCACTGAACCTGCGGACTTTAACAACAAGAAGATCCGGGTCATGACTAACCCGCTTCTGTCAGAAACCTATTCTGCCTTCGGCGCGACACCGACCCCGCTGCCCTGGGGTGAAGTCTATGGTGCGCTGCAGACCAACATGATCCAGGGGCAGGAAAACCCGATCTTCTGGATCGAGTCCGGCGGTCTTTATGAAGTGTCCCCGAACCTGGTCTTCACCAAGCACGGCTGGTTCACCACTGCCATGATGGCCAACCAGGATTTCTACAACGGCCTGTCTGATGCAGACAAGAAACTGGTGCAAGACGCCGCTGACTATGCCTTTGAAGAGATCATCGTGCACATCGACGGTCTCGCCGATGAAGCCCTGGCCAAGATCCAGAAAGCCAGCGATGAGGTCACCGTTACCCGTCTGACCGATGAGCAGATCGAAGCCTTCAAGGCCCGTGCGCCCCAGGTTGAAGAGAAGTTCATCGAAATGACTGGCGAGAGCGGCAAAGAACTGCTGAACCAGTTCAAGGAAGACCTGGAAGAAGTTCAGAACAACTGAACCTGATGGAACCACTCCCGCCGGCTCCGGCCGGCGGGTAGCTGTACTAACCCCGCCCCGCCGGGGACTTCCTACCGGCCGGGAGCGACATTCTCTGGAGCAGACCCCATGTCCGAGAATTCCCCGGATCTTGAAGACGATACCGGCATCTACGAGTCCGGCCTGCCCGGATTTCTTGGAACCATCGATGAAATAATTGCCAAGGTCGAGGCGTTCATGCTGGCCGTTGGCGTCATCCTGATGGCCATCAATACCTGTGTGAATGTTATTGCGCGGTATGTGTTCGGCGAAGGCCTTTTCTTCTCCGGTGAAATCAACCGGATTCTCATTATCCTGATCACCTTTGCCGGCATCGGCTATGCGGCCCGCCATGGCAGGCATATTCGGATGTCTGCAATTTACGACGCCATTCCGGTCAAGGGGCGAAAAGTGCTGATGATCATCATCGCTTTGTTCACCTCTGTGGTTATGTTCTTCCTTTGCTACCACTCGTTCGAATATATCCAGACCCTGTACAGCCGAGGCCGCATTCTGCCTGCGCTGGGTTTTGAAATCTGGTGGATCTATATCTGGGTGCCCATCGGTTTTGCCATTACGGGAATTCAGTACCTCCTCACGGCCATCAAGAACTTCACCAGCAAGGACGTGTACCTCTCTACCGGGGTGGTAGACGGTTACGCGGATACCGAATCAGAAGTATGAACCCTGCAGCTGACATAAAGGAAGGATAAGAAATCATGGCAACTATAATGATGTTGATCATGATCGGGCTATTGCTGCTGGGCTTCCCGATGATGATTCCCCTGATCACCGGCGCTGTGGTCGGCTTTGTAATGATGTTTGATGGCTTCGGCCAGATGGGCACCTTCGTCCAGCAGATGATGGGGGGTATCCGGCCAGCCTCACTGATTGCTGTTCCGATGTTTATCCTGGCGGCGGACATCATGACGCGCGGGCAGTCTGCCGACCGCCTGATCAATATGGTTATGGCCTTCATTGGCCACGTTAAGGGTGGGCTGGCAATCAGTACCGCCACCTCCTGCACCCTTTTCGGTGCCGTATCAGGTTCTACCCAGGCAACGGTTGTGGCGGTTGGCTCGCCATTGCGGCCCAAGCTGCTCAAGGCCGGCTATTCGGATCCGTTCTCGCTCGCGCTGATTATCAACTCCAGTGACATTGCGTTTCTGATACCCCCGAGCATCGGCTTCATTATCTACGGGGTTATTTCCGAGACCTCCATTGCCGAGCTGTTCATTGCCGGTATCGGGCCAGGCTTGATGATTCTGATAATGTTTTCGATCTACTGCCTGATCTATGCTCGCGTCAACAACCTTCCGACCGAGGAGAAGTCCACCTGGAGCCAGAGAGCCGTAGCCATGCGCGAGGCTTTGTGGCCGCTGTTCTTCCCGGTCATTATCGTAGGCGGCATTTACGGAGGTATCTTCAGTCCGACAGAGGCTGCAGCAGTTTGCGTACTCTACGCCTTCCTGCTTGAGTTCGTGGTGTTCCGATCACTCAAGCTTGCTGACATCTATCGAATCGCGAAGTCCACAGGCTTGATCACCGCTGTCGTATTTATTCTGGTAGCCGTGGGCACCGGCTTCTCCTGGATTATTTCCTTTGCCCAAATCCCCCAGGCTATTCTGGACGCGGTCGGAATCAGTGACATGGGCCCGATTGGCGTGATGATTACCATCTGTATCGCCTTCTTTATTGCCTGCATGTTCGTTGACCCGATTGTGGTGATCCTGGTTTTGACGCCAATCTTTGCACCGGCCATCGAGGCCTCTGGCATCGACCCGGTACTGGTCGGCGTGCTCATTACCCTGCAGGTAGCCATCGGCTCGGCAACGCCGCCGTTCGGCTGTGACATCTTTACCGCCATCGCGATATTCAAGCGCCCCTATCTGGAGGTTATTCGCGGCACGCCGCCGTTCGTAATCATGCTGATAGCCGCTGCCGGGTTATTGATTGCGTTCCCGCAAATTGCTTTGTTCCTGCGCGACCTGGCCTTCAGGTGATCTGATCGCCCTGAAGGGTGAATACAAAGGAGAGCAAGATGTTCAAACGGATTCTGGTGGCAGTCGATGGCTCGATGACCTCCTTCGATGCTCTGAACAAGGCCATCGAGCTGCAAAAGCTGACCGACGCAGAGATTTTTCTTCTTTGCGTCTACAAACACCACAGCCTATTTGAGGCGTCGTTGTCGATAGGACGCCCGGACGACATGGATATTCCGGACAAGGTGCTGTCGGAATACGCCAAGGAAGTCGTCAATCACGCAAAGGAACTTGCCAAGGAGCGTGGCGCCACCCACGTTCGGGGCTTTGTGAAGGCGGGCAGGCCGTCAAAAGTTATCATCGATTTTGCCAAAGACAAGGGCGCAGACCTGATCGTCGTGGGCACCAAAGGAACGCACAGCGACAAGGATGGCATGTTCCTTGGCAGCGTTTCCCACCGGGTTGCATCCCACGCCAAATGCCCGGTTCTGGTGGTGTAACCGTCTAAACCGAGATTTCGACCCGGTTGCGGCCGGCTTCCTTGGCGCGATACAGCGCCTTGTCGGCCAGGGTCAGAATTTGAAATGGCTTTTCAGCATCGTCGGGCCAGTTGGCAACACCCACCGAAACCGTCAGTGCCCCAAGATCCTGCTCCCGATGGATAATAGCTACTTTGCGAACAGCTTCACACAGCTGGTTCGCTTTGTCCCTGGCGGCGTCGGAGGTTGCTCCCGGCATGACCACCACAAACTCTTCACCACCGTACCGGCAAACAATGTCACTCTCCCGGAACTGCTTTTGAAGAATGCCAGCGACGATCTTCAGGGCATCGTCTCCCGCTTCGTGGCCGTGGGTATCGTTGAACCGTTTGAAGTGATCGATGTCGACAATCAACAGGGATAGCGACAAATCGTTACGCTGCGCGACGGCGCTTTCATGTTCGAAAAGCTGATCAAAGTAGCGGCGGTTTTTCAGACCGGTGAGTGCATCCTCGTAGGAAAACTTCTGCAACTCTTCCCGCAGGGCAATGCTTGAGAGGGTGATACCGATTCTCTGGATGGCCTGATCCAGCGCCGTAAGCAGACGTGCCGAACCATACTCGCTCTCTGCCTTTCCGAAAACGCCATCGCCCTCGAGCAGAAGCACACCTTCAGTCACATTGCCGGCACTGGCCGACTCCACATTTACCCAGAAACACAAGGTATCGCTCTCGGCCTCTCTCCCCTCCCCATCGGCGCCCTGCCACTGTTTCAGTTGCGGCAGCCTGGAGGGCTCCGGGAGGCCTTTGCGGGCATCCAGAATCACCGGAAGCGGAACCGGGCGACTGAATCCCCAGACGGCAACCCGATCATACCGCTCTCCCGAGCCCCGCTGATAAAAGGCGCCTTTAAGCGGGCTGCAAATATCCGGGAGCGCCCGGACAAGCAACCCGAACGCCTGCTTCAGGCCCAGACAGTCCTGCAGCTCGGTAATCACGTCGCCCAGAATCCGGTTTTTCTCATTTTCAAAGGTCAGCATCCGGACCCGCGCCTGCTCGCGCCGGGCCAGAGCCTCCGCCTTGGCGGTACGTTCGGCAACCTTTTCTTCCAGTGACACGTTCAGCCGCTTCAACGCCTCCTGGGTGCCTGCGTAATGCCACAGTGAAATAATCACCACCGCCAGAGAGAAGAGGAGCATTCCCCAACTGACCGGGACTCGGCCCCAGGGAAGCACACCATGGGCCACTGCCATATCCACAATCAGCAACGCGCAGAAAAAGCCGAAGGCTAAAAGCAGTACCTGTTGCTCGCGCAACATTTTACCGATACGACGAAGCACGACGGCAAAAATAATAACCAGAGAAACGAGAAACATGGCATCAAATGGCGGGAACGTAGACGAGAGATCAAACACGCCCGCTAGCGCGCCCAGCAATGCACCCACCAGGTAAACAAGATGAACTTTCCAGATCAGATTTATCACCCAGGGGCGATGATTGGTCAGCCATTGCTCCAGCAGCAGTGCCAGTGCCACCGGCAGCATGTAATAGGAGCCGGCAGCCAGGTAATCCCACATCAACGGCTGGTAAGCAATCAGTAGACTGGCCTGGCTCTCAGAAACCAGCATCAGGGCAGATGAGAGAGTGAATAGAGAGATAGTCGCAAAGGTTTTCTTTTCCGCCTGCAACAGCGCAAAGATGATCGCCAACAACGCAATCAAGGTGGCGAAACCCGCAATGACCAGTGCTTCGAGGGAATTCTTGAGAATGTAGAGAACCAGATCCGGATGATCCATGATGGAGACTTCGCCCCACAGCCCGATATCCGTGTAATTGGAGAAAATCCGGAAATACACCGGCTTGCCTTCATAGCCCTCGGGCAGCACGATTTCATGCCACGGCCAGCCCTCAAACCGGCCCCGGCCCTGGTCATCAAACTCGCCATACTGGTAGATTTTTTCACCCTCAATCCAGACCTGGACGATCAGATCGACACTGAAGATGTAAAGGACGGGCTCCTGCCACTCGCCGGTTGGCAGGGTGACCCGGAACCAGACATTCTCACGCCCTTCACGGCCGGGTGGATTGGAGGGAAAACCAATGCTTTGCCATTTTTCGGGTGCATCCTGCACCACCCACTCCGGAACACCGTCCTCGGTAAAGGGAGAGTCACCCCAGCGATACTCCCAACCTTCGGCTACCGGCTGAGACGCTCCATAGGTAAGTGCAGGCAGTATCAAGGCCAGAACCAACGCGGTAACCAGACGTAGCAGGCTAATCTGTGGCATCAGGAACGCAAACCTGAGTTGTGGGGCGATCAGATCTGATTATAGTCCAGTCCCCGCAAATTCGGAGCACTCTTTCGGGGCATACGACCGGTGCGCTCAAGGCGATTCGTGACCATGCGATGATCGAGGCGGCTCCACTACCCATTCCGGGTCTTCAAACTCACCGATGGGCTTGATATCCACGAAAGGCGCAGCGCTGCGGATGATCGCGGCCACCTCGGGGTTATGCTGCCCTTCCATGGCATCCCGCTGTTCCTTGCTCTCCCAGGAGGCGATGGCAATCAGGGTGTTGGGGTCGCCAATCTTGCGGTGCAGTTCAGTACCCCGGGCCCCGGGCGCCTGCTGTATAATTTCGCTCGCTCTCACCCAGGCATCCGCGTATTCCTCGGCAGTATGGCCTTCCCGGATATGCACTTCGAAAATAAACTTCATGAGACCTCCCGGCGACTGCCAGTTCAATCCGGTCGCGCATCCCGTGATTGCGGCGAACACCGTTAACGTGAGGAGCGGCCCATCACCAGCAACGCCAGTAGCGCAGAGCCCACCATCAGCAACAGTGCCACCGCATTGAGCACAGGCGTCGACCCTTCCCGGAGGCGATTGAACAGTGCCACCGTCAGCGGTGTATCACTACCTGTCAGCATAACGGTGGTATTGAAGTTTTCAAATGACATCAGGAAAGCCATGGCGGCGGCCCCGAAAATAGACGGCAATAGCCAGGGCAGGGTCACGGTAAACCATGCCAGCAGGGGCGTGGCGCCCAGGTTCAGGGCGGCTTCTTCCAGCTGGGGATCAAACTTGCGCAGGCGGGCCGCGATCACCAGAGTGCTCAGAGTCGCGATGAAGGTCACCTGCCCCATCACCACCAGAGTCATTCCGGGCCGGAACAGATCCAGCTCGATTCCCCAGGCTGCCGACATATCATTGGCCATGCCGCTGTAGAACACCAGTATGGACACCCCCAGAATGACACCGGGAATCACCAATGGCAGCAGCATGAGCAGGTACAGGAATTCCTTGCCCCGGAACTGCACCCGTTCAAACAACACGGCATTAACACACCCCAGGGCAACGCTCACCAGAGTCACCCAGAAAGCAATTTTGGCACTGACCCAGAGCGCCGTAAGCAGCCCATCGTCGTGGAATAGTCCGGTACGGCCCTCACTGCCATCTGCGAAATACCAGTCCAGGGTGAAGCCTTTCCATGGCAGTGACGGGAAAGGCGCGTCGTTGAAAGCAAACACGGCCGTGACCAGCAGCGGCAAGGCCAGGTAAACGAAAAATGCCACCAGGTAGGCCAGATAGAGGCTGTCGAACAGACGGGACCGGGGTACGGAACGGATCATGGCTTCACCCTCACCTTCACCCCATCACCTTGCGCAACGACTGACCAGAGATTTTCAGCCCGAGCCAGACGATGACCGACGACAGTACCAGCAGCAGAACACCGAGTGCCGCGCCCTGCTCCCAGTTAAAACGGGTAATGAACTGGGTGAAGATCTGCTCGGTAAACCAGGCACTGTCCTTCCCGCCCATGAGCACCGGCGTCAGATAGCTGCCAAGAGTGAGCATGAACACCACGATGCAGCCGGAAACGATACCGGGCATGGCCCAGGGCACAACGATTTCGCGCAACACAGTGCCGTGACCGCCACCCAGGTCGTAACCGGCTTCCACCAGGTTTTCATCCATGCCATCAAGGGTTGTCACCAATGGGACAACCATGAACAGAAGGCCGTTGTAGACAAGCCCGATGATGACCGCCACATCGTTGTAGAGCATCTCCACCGGGCCATCCGCCCAGCCCAGCGCCTGAAGCCAGGAACTGAACAGCCCACTTTCGCGCAGCAGAATCATCCAACCGTAAGTACGTACCAACTCACTCGCCCAGAACGGGATCAGGCAGGCCAGAAACAGGAAGCCCTTGGAGCGGCCCCGGGCTAGTCGTGCAATATACCAGGCAATGGGGAAAGCGATGATCAGCGTCAGAAAGGTGGTGAACAGCGACATCACCCCGGTGCGTACAAACGTCCGCCAATAATAGGCCTCGGTAAAGAAATTCTGGTACTGCTCAATGCCCCAGGCAATGGTGTCCCAGCTTTCCCGGACCTGGAACGAGACCCGGAGCATCTGAAGATGGGGCAGGAGCACCAGCAATACGATCCATAGCAGGAACGGAGTGAGCAGCAACCAGAGGGATAGGCGACTGACCGACGACCTCACAGACTGTCGGCTCCAAAGACCCTGGCCAGGGCCGGATTCCAGGCCAGACGGATTGAACTGTCGGCAGACAGCCTGGGTGCCGAGCCATCCTGAGGCAGGCGGGCGTATACCGGTTGCCCACAGTTCTCTGCCTCGACGCGGCTGTTGGCGCCATCGAACAGAGTGGTGCGCACTTTCGCCTGCAGCGATGAGAAGCCCGCACTGAGCGCATCCCCAGACAGCACCAGGGATTCAGGCCGGATATACAGTTCGGCCCGATGGCCGGTTCGAAGGTTGTCCGATGCCACTCTGCCCTGAACCAGCACACCATCATCCAGACGAATTTCGGCCAGATCATCCCGCACGGACACCAGCTCTCCGGACAGGCGATTGTTATCGCCGACGAACCCGGCGACGAACGGAGTGGCCGGTTCCCGATAAAGCTCTTCCGGCGGCGCTACCTGATCAAATCGGCCGTCCCGCATAACCGCCACCTGATCCGACATCACCATGGCTTCCGACTGGTCGTGGGTGATGTACACGAAGGTGGTTCCGAACTGTTTCTGGAGGTGTTTAAGCTCCACCTTCATCTGCTCACGGAGTTTCAGGTCGAGCGCGCCGAGGGGTTCGTCCAGCAGCAGGAGCGTGGGCTCCAGTACCAGGCAGCGCGCCAGGGCCACCCGCTGTCGCTGTCCGCCGGAAAGCTCCTGGGGGTTGCGGTGCTCAAGATCTGGCAGGCCGACCTGCTCCAGCACCCGGGCAATGCGCTTTCGCCGCTCTGCCAGAGGCATTTTCCGGCGCTTCAGCCCATAGGCGATGTTGTCACCGACCGTCATGGTGGGAAACAGGGCCAGATGCTGGAACACCATGTTCACCGGTCGACGATTGGGGGGCACATCGTTCATACGCTGGCCACGGATGTGGATGTCTCCCTGATCGGGTTTATCGAACCCGGCGAGGAGTCGCAACAACGTGGTCTTGCCGCAACCGGAGGGTCCCAGAATCGAGAAAAACGTGCCCGCAGGCACGTCCAGGGACACATGATCCACCGCGGCATTGCTGCCGAACCGGCGGACCAGTCCCTCACAGAACAGGTCCGAATCCATTCCCATGAGAATCAGTTCGCGGCCTGGACGCGATCCAGCACCTGACCTTCCATGGTTTCCAGCCCCGGCGGAACCGGCGGATACCACTTGATATTGTTGATGGCGGCGTCATTAAAGCTTTCGCGGTAAGCGTCCCGGAGATCGGCTTTGACAAACTCATCGGCACCTTTCGAGGCGGTGAAGTTGCCCGATGCATTGGTGATACGGGCCGCAATCTCCGGCTGCATCACAAAATTGATCCACTTGTAGGCGGCTTCTTCGTTCTCGCTGCGACGTGGAATCGCAAAGGTATCAATCCAGCCCAGGGCACCGGATTCGGGAGCCACAAACCGGATGTCCGGGTTTTCGGCGTTGAGCTTCCAGCCGCCGGCATCCCAGGCCATGGCCGCTTTGACTTCACCGGTGCGCAGCAGGGCCAGCAGTTGATCGCCGCCGGTCCAGTAGGTTTTCACATTGCTCTTGCAGTCAATCAGCTTGTCCTCAACCTTTGTCATGATGGTCTCGTACTCGTCGCGATTGTCATAGGCCGCAAACGGGTCCATCCCCATGGCAAAGGCAAAACCGATCAGGGTCGGCCGCTTGAGTCGGTAGCTGACCTGGCCTTCAACAGCGGTATCACAGAGATCGATATAATCAGTCACGGTATCGGCCACCGAACTGTGGACGATCAGACCACTGGTTCCCCACACCGAAGGCACCCCATAAAACTTGCCATCCAGTTCAGTGGAGTCCTGGGTCGCCTTGACCATGGACGGCTGCAACTGATCGGTGTTAACGCGGCTGAAATCAATAGGCTTATAGATGTTGAACTGGCGCTGCACGCCAACAATGCGGTCCTGGCTAGGCTGGGCAAGATCAAAACCCGCTCCGCCAGTGGCTCGGAGCTTGGAGATCATGTCCTCGTTATTGGAGAGGGTTACCTTCACATCGATGCCGGTCTCCTCCTCAAACTGGGCGACCACATCGTCGGGGGCATAGCCACCCCAGGTAATCAGGCGCAGCTCTTCAGCCAGGGTGTTGGCAGAGAAGCTGGAAGAGGCCAGGGCTGCAGACAGCAAAAAAGCACGGTTCCGTGTCGAGCGAGAGGGCATGATCATAACGTGTCCTTACTGATGGCAAGTTCAAGAGTTTGCTAACCATTTGTTATCAGGAAGTTATAGACCATGTATTGCAGTTTTGTGAAACCCGATGCAAAAAACGGAGGCCGAAGCCTCCGTTTTCCGTAGCGCGATGCGGTATCCGCGCCCTTAGCGACCGGACTTCAACATTTCCCAGTACTTGGCATACACCTGCAGGGCATCGTCGCCGATATCGGTCTGGAACTCGGCATTGATCATATCGGTGGCGTTCGGATAGCTCGCACGGTTATTCGCAACCTCGTCCGGCAACAGATCCCGCGCCGCCAGGTTTGGTGTGGCGTAACCGATTTCCTCACTGATAAGCGCAGAGATTTCAGGTTGCAGCACGAAACTGATGAACTGATGGGCCGCTTCCGGATTCTTGGCGTTTTTCGGAATAACGAAGCTGTCCAGCCAGGCAATGATACCCTCTTCCGGATAGACATATTCGAGCGACTCCATGGTGTCCTTGCCCATCACGGCCTCGCCGTTCCAGATCATGCCAACATCGGTCTCGCCTTCCAGGTAGGGCATGCGGGGCGCATCGGAGTTGAAGGTGCGAACCGAAGGCATCAGCTCGGCAAGCTTTTCATAGGCTGCCTCGATCTCGTCCGGATTGGTGCTGTTGCCGGAATAGCCCAGCACCCGCAGGCCAACGTGGAAAACTTCCCGCATGTCGTTGGTGAGCATCACCCGGCCATCGAAGCGATCTTCCCACAGGTCTCCCCAGGCAGTAACAGGCCCGCCTTCGATGTCTGCGGTGTCCACGGCCAGCCCTGTGGTACCCCAGAGGTAGGGCACGGAGAATTTGTTCGCCGGATCGATATCCAGGTTCACCAGCTCGGGATCCAGATTATCAAACCCTTCGATCTTGCTGCGATCGATCGGCATCAGCAGGTCTTCCTGGCGCATCTTGCTGACGTAGTAGGTAGACGGCACCGCCAGGTCATAGGCTGCGCTGTCATCCAGCAGCTTCAGACGGGCATACATGGCCTCGTTACTGTCGTAGGTCGTGTAGACCACCTGAATGCCCGTTTCCTCGGTAAAACGGTCGAGGACTTCCTGAGGCATGTATTCGGACCAGTTATAGAGGTTGAGAACCTGGGGCTCCTCGGAACTGCACCCCGTCAATCCCACTGCCAGCAAGCCGGCCAGTGCCAGTTTCTTCATCGTTTGCTCCTTACCAGAATCCATTGAGACAACATCAGCATAACCAGTGAAAACACCAGCAACAGTGTGCCCAGGGCATTCACCTCGGGTTTCAGGCCCACACGCACCATGGAATAGATGCGCAGGGGCAGAATTTCATAGCTCGGGCCACTGACAAACGTACTGACCACCACATCATCGAGAGACAGTGTAAACCCTAGCAGCCAGCCTGCCAGTAACGCCGGCATGATCACCGGGATCAGCACGGTGCGGGTCATCGTAAAATCAGAAGCGCCCAGATCCCGGGCGGCCTCGGGCAGGCTCTCGTCGAAACCACTCAACCGGGCCATGACCGTGATCACCACAAACGGGAGGCAGAAGGTGACGTGGGCCAGCAGCAGCGATACATAGCCGAGCTGCAATCCCACCAACAGGAACAGGGCCAGCAACGAAATAGCCAGGACAATCTCCGGCGACATCATCACCACAAACAGCATGCCGTTGAGCAGCTTCTTGCCCCGGAATCGGTACCGGTGCAGGGCCAGGGCCGTCAGGGCACCGATAACCGTGGACACCGTGGCGGCAGACAGCGCCAGCCAGAGGGAATTCCACATGGCGGTGACCATGGCCCGGTTGTTAAACAGCGACTCGTACCAGCGCAGGCTGAGGCCACCCCAGGCATAGCCGGTGCGGGACTCGTTGAACGAGAACACCACCAGCACCACGATGGGAACATAAAGCAGGAGGTAGACCAGTGTGAGATAGGTTCGGGGCAGCCACTTTGTCATCACGCGCCCTCCTCACCGATACGCCGCTTGCTCAACCGGTGGGCAAACATGAGAAACGCCATGGTCACGGTCAGCACGATGCTGGCGGCGGCCCCGAAAGGCCAGTTGCGGGCATCGAGGAACTGGTTCTTGATCACGTTGCCTACCAGCAGGTTTCTTGAACCGCCCAGAATATCCGGAACGAAGAACAGGCCCATGGCCGGCAGCAAGACCAGCATCACGCCGGCCAGCACTCCGGGCAATGTGAGCGGAACTATTACGTGCACAAAGGTGGAAAGCCGACCCGCGCCCAGATCATGAGAAGCCAGTAGCAGCTCCTGCTTCAGATCCTCAAACACCGAATACAGTGGCAGGATCATGAACGGCAACAGCAGATACACCAGGCCAATGATCACTGCGCCCTCGGTGTAAAGCAGCTGCAGCGGCTCATCGATAAGCCCGACCGACATCAAGGCGCTGTTCAGCAGCCCATTGGTGGCGAGGATCAGCTTCAGTGCGTAGGTGCGCACCAGAGAGTTGGTCCAGAACGGCACGATCAGAAGGAAGATCAGGACCAGCTGACGTTGCTTGCCCACTTTGGACAGGGCCCAGGCAAACGGATAGCCAATCAGCAAACACACCAGCGTGGTCATCGCCGCCATGTACAGGGAATGCAGGAAGACGTCCAGATACAGGGGATCAAACAGCTGGCGATAGGCATCCAGATTCAGGGGCAGAGACAGGAACGAGACCGGGTCACGGGTCATGACACTGGCGCCTACCACCAGCAGATTCGGCGCCAGTACCAGGAACAGGAGCCAGCCCCAGACCAGAATCAGGACAGCGTTTTTGAACGGCTGCTGCATAATGCTATGCATCGGCCGGCAGTTCCTCTTCGCTCCTCTGGCTGGCTTCTTCTGGAAGCAGCCATTCCCAACCATCAACCCAGCTGACTTTTACGGGCTCTCCAAGCCGGTAATCAAACGCCGGGTCATCTTCATCAAAGAATTCACTGGCCAGAACTTCGGTGCCATCGGCGAGATGGATGACCGAATCCAGCGTGCTGCCCTTGTAATTGCGCTCGACAATCTTGCCTGCGACGCCGTTCTCGTCGTCAGGGTCGAGAACCCGGATATCTTCCGGTCGAAGCAAAACGTGCAGGCGCTGGCTTTCGCGAACCGGGAAATCCGGACGGCGCAGGGTTCGTTTGAGGCCGAAGACATCCACGGTAATGGAACCGTTCTGAACCGACTCAACGGTGCCCGGAAAAAAGTTCGTCTCACCCACAAACCGCGCGGTGAAGAGATTCGCCGGTCGCTCATAGACTTCCCGGGGCGTTCCCAATTGCTGAACGAGGCCATCCTTGAGCACCACCACCCGATCCGACATCGACAGCGCCTCTTCCTGATCGTGGGTCACAAAGACAAAGGTGATGCCGAGCTCCCGCTGCAGGCGCTTCAGCTCCACCTGCATGGTGCGACGCAGTTTGTAATCGAGGGCCGAAAGGGGTTCATCCAGCAGCAGCAGGCGTGGGCGTTTGACCACCGCGCGGGCAATGGCGACCCTCTGCTGCTGTCCGCCGGACAACTGATGGGGCTTGCGCCGGGCAAAATCCTGCAACTGCACCATGGCCAGGGCTTCATCGACACGCTGGCGAATCTCGTCCTTGGGACGTTTTTCCATCTTCAGGCCGTAGGCCACGTTGTCGAACACTGACATGTGGGGGAACAGCGCGTAGTGCTGGAAAACGGTATTCAGCGGCCGGTTTTCCGGGGCGGTGTGAGTGAGATTTTCTCCCGCCAGGGTAATGGTGCCCTCGTCAGGATGCTCAAAGCCCGCCATCAGGCGCAGCAGCGTAGTCTTACCGCAGCCGGAAGGCCCCAACAGGGTAATGAACTCGCCGTCGTAGATCTCAAGATCCAGACCGTCGAGCACCGTTTTGCCACCGAATTGCTTGGAAAGATTGCTCAGGGATAGCAGTGTCTGTTTCATCGGCGCTGCCCAAAGAATGAGCGGCCTATTTTTCCAGAAACCGACGCAAACAAAAAGGGGCGCCGGGGTATTACAGCCCCGGCGCCCCTTTGACTGACAAAGCCCTCAAGCCTTCGACGGGCTCTCAGGTATTGTCAGGCTTCAGTCTTCAGCCACACTGTTCAGATAGGCCTTGTCGGAAATGTTGGTCCACTGACGAACCTGCTTGAGGTAGTCACGCTGTGAATCGATAATTTCTTTCGCAAGCGGATCCTTCTCAGCGGCTTCGGCCAGCAAACGGTTAGTGGTGCTGCGCAGGGCATCAATGACTTCCGGCGGGAATACCTTGTGAGTTACATCCGGGTAGTCTTCTTTCATGCGATCCCAGGCCACGCCACTCTGGTGGGTGCTCTGGATGTACATGTCATAGGCAGCGGTGCGCATGGCAACCCGCAGGATCTCCTGAAGATCCTTTGGCAGCTCTTCCCAGGTCTTCTTGTTGATCAGGAACTGAACTTCCGCGCCCGGCTCCTGCCAGCCCGAATAGTAGTACTTGGCGATCTGGTGGAAACCCATCTGGAAATCCAGGGCAGGACCGACCCATTCAACGGCATCCACGGTGCCACGCTCGAGTGCGGTGTACAGCTCACCCGGCGGCAGGTTGGTCACGGCAACACCCAATTCCGACATAACCTCGCCAGCGAACCCCGGGGTGCGCATCTTCAGGCCCTGAAGATCCTCAAGTGAATTGATCTCCTCGCGGAACCAGCCACCCATCTGGTTACCGGTATTACCACCCGGGAAGGACAGCATGCCATAGGGTTCATACACCTTCTGCATCAGCTCCATGCCCTCACCGTGGTAGAACCAGGCGTACATCTCGGGCGCGATCAGCCCGAACGGAATGGTGGTGAAGTACATAGCGTTCGGGATTGAGCCCTTGTAGTAATAGGACGCGGTATGGCCCATGTCGTACTGGCCGTTGCGAACGAGATCGAAGATTCCGAAGGGGGCCTTGTGCTTGTTGGATGGATCTATGCGAATCAGCAGACGGCCATCCGACATGGTCTCTGCCATGTCCGCCATATGCTGAACAGTCTCCCCCAGTACCGGAGAGTTTGGCCCCCAGGTTTGCGCAAGGCGCAGAGTATAGTTTTCCTCGGCGAGGCCGATGCTGCTTGCGAGAAGCAGCGCCGACGCTACCGTTGCTTTCAGCAGGTGGGTCATTGTCGTTGAACCTCTATTTCATTGTTATGTTGTGATTTTTGATGCCTCGGAGATAGTAACCTGAGAGTTTAAAAAAGGCCAAAATCTGTTCATCCGGGCGTTTATTGGCTATGTTGAATACCACTGATTGCAGTAATTCCAGGGATCCGGGATACAGTCCATGCCAGACAACGAGCTTTCCAGACATCGGGCACAGTTAGAGGCCCTCCGGGCCGCCTACGTGGAAAAGTTGCCCGAGACGTTTGAACGTCTCGAAGCGCTCATCGACGCGATACCGACCGACCCGAGTGATGCATTCGGGCTCGACAACCTGAACGCCTCACTCGGACTGCTATACCAGGAGGCCCACAAGCTCGCTGGCACTTCCGGTTCTCTCGGTCTTGAGTATGTTTCTACAGCAGCAAGGCAGTTGCTGTCTCTTGCCGAGAACTGGCACACGCATCCTCTCGACGCTCTTTCGAAAAGAGAAACGATGGATACGCTGGTCGAGACCATGCGAAATTGCGACCTGAAGCCGGTTGAGGAAAGCCCTGGACCCAGTAAACGCGGCTCTCGGAAAATCCACATTGTGGACGATGACGAGTTGGTGGCTCAGGAAATGCTTACCTGGCTTATTGAGGCCGGATTTGATGCGGAAGTTTTCCTGTCTTCGTCGGTTTATCTGGATATATTTGAAACGCTTGCCCGGCCAGACATGATTATTATGGACGTCGCCTTTGGCGAGGACATGAGCGCGGGGCCGGACATCATTCGACAGCTTCGCAACCGGCTGGGGAGAATGCCGGCGGTTATCTTTCTTTCCATCCATGACGAAATGCCCGCCAGGCTTGCAGCGCTCCGGGCGGGTGCCTCGCGCTATCTGGTCAAACCGGTCACCAAAGACCGCCTTATGGACCTCGCCCATGAATTCGCCGAGCGCAAGCACACGACAACCTACCGCGTTCTGCTGGTAGATGACGATCAAACCGCCCTGCAGGCCGCAAAAATACAGCTGGAATATGTTGGGCTTGAGGTACATGCCTGCGAGGAACCTCTGCAGGCATTGACAGTTGCGCGGGCGATCAGGCCAGATGTCATCATTCTGGATATTGTGATGCCCAACGTCTCCGGGACGGAACTCGCTGCCATCCTCAGGGAGGACCGTGAATTCGATGCCACTCCCATCGTCTTCCTGACGTCACAGTCTCATCAGGATGAGAAAACCTTGAGTGTTGCCCTCGGAGGCGACGACTACGTCCTGAAGCCGTTCGACACCGACTACCTGACCGCCACGGTCCGCGCCCGTGCCAAACGCTCCCGAAGGTTGCGCGAGCTCATCAATGCGACCGACAGCCGCTGATCAGACCTTGAACTGACCAACTAGCTCCCGAAGGCTCTCCCCCAGGCGCGCCAGTTCGTGGCTGGCTTCGTTGGTCTGGTTTACGCCGGTATCACTGCGTTGGGCAGCATCGACAATACGGACCACGTTCTGGTTAATCTCTTCGGCGACCTGGCTCTGCTGCTCTGAGGCTGTGGCGATCTGAGTCACCTGATCATGAATCTTGCCGACCGATGTCTCGATGGTTCGCAACGCGCTGGTTGCATGATTGATTCTTTCGACGGTTTCCGTCGAGCGGTTGCGTGATTTGTTCATCCGCTCAACCGATGCCTTGGATTCGGTAACAAAGCCGTCAATCATGGTGCGAATCTGATCAGCAGACTCGGCGCTGCGTTTCGCCAGCTGGCGAACCTCATCCGCAACCACTGAGAAACCACGCCCATGCTCACCAGCCCGTGCAGCCTCGATGGCGGCATTAAGGGCCAGCAGATTGGTCTGCTCAGTCACAGCATGAATGACATCCAGCACCTGCTGGATCTCATCGGACTTTTCCGCCAGGGCATTGATGCTTCGGGCGGTATCTTCAATCTCTTCGGACAGTTTGTTCACGGCGCCCTGAGCACTGCTGATGGTTTCGCCACCTTCCCGGGCCATGCGATCGGCGTCTGAGGCCGAACTTTCAACTTCATTGGCATTACCGGAAATCTGCTGGATGGTGGCGGCCATTTCGTTGATGGCTGAGGCAATCTGATCCGTCTCGGACCCCTGCTCCTGAACCGAAGCCCGGGTCTCGTTTGCAACCCGGCTCAGTTCTTCCGCTGCAGAAGCCACCTGGTCTGTTGTCGCGCCCACCTCACGCATGGTGTCCTGGATCTTGACCACGAAGGCGTTAAAACGCCGGCCCAGCTCGGCCAGTTCGTCATTGCCTTCGTCTGGCAGGCGCTGGCGCAGGTCACCCTCACCGTCGGCGATTTCCTGCATCATGTTGCTGACGCTCTTCAGTGGCCGGGTCACACTACGACCCACGAAGATGCCGATTACCAGGGCAATCACGACCACCAGCACTGTCACCAGCAGGATAAAGCCCAGGGTTTCGGCCATACCGGCTTCAATTTTTTCGCGAGCTGCTGCTACCTGGCGATCAATGTCGGTAATGTAGACGCCAGCACCGATCATCCAGTCCCAGTCCGGGATGATCGTGGAGTAGGACATCTTGGGTTCTTCATTGCCAGAGGCCGGGTTCATCCAGTCATAGCCATAGAAGCCCTCACCGCGGGCCGCGTCGAAAAGATTGCCAACCAGTTTCCTGACAACCGGGTTTGACGTGGGGCCTTCTTTCGAAGGATCTGGAGCATACGCCAGGTTGAAAACATCCCGGGTGTAGGCGAATACATAATTGGTTTCGTCAAAACGGATAGAACGCAGACGCGCGGCAGCCGCCTCCTTCGCCTCCGCTTCTGTCATTGAAGGGTCGTTCTTGGCCTCCAACACCACTGCCTCAGCAGCATCAATCAGGTTCTGCAGCCCGGTCTTACGTGCATCGAGAAGACTGGTCTCCAGGCGTTTGAGTTCGGCTTCGCCATTTGCCTGAATCTGATTGGCGGTGATCCAAGCGAGGGTTGCCGCCGTTATAAGTACAGGCACAAGTACAGCGATAAGTAAGCGGCTTCGGATTTTTAACCGACTCAGAACATTCATGCTTTCAAACTCCCGGGAACTTGCTATTGATGCGGATTATCCACAGACCAACTCAGACGATCTGTTCCAGTTTGTTAAAAGAGATTTCACTGACTCTCTCTGCGCGTGTTCAGCGCTACGGATAAACGGACCTTCCGCCAATGTTTTCAGACAAGTAGAGTAACGGCAGTAACGTAAATGTCTTGAGCAAGCGTCAGACTAAAGGACCACTACGAAGGTAGACCAATGAAGCACCTGTTTCTGGTACGCCATGCCAAATCCAGCTGGGCCGATGAAACGCTCTGTGACCGGGAGCGGCCACTGAACGCCCGGGGCGAGAGTCAACTGGTACCTCTGGGCAGGGCTCTGGAAGCATCGGGCGCGCTCCAGGGCGAGATCTTCAGCAGTGATGCCACCCGCGCCATCGCCACACTTGAGGGGGCAGCGCCTGAGATGGCTGCTCGCGAGCGCTGCCAGCATCTTGCCGAGCTGTACACCTTTGACTACCGGCGTCTGCTCGCCTGGCTAGAACATCGCGACGCTGATTCCGGAATCACGCTTGTAGGTCACAATCCTGCCTTGCTGGAACTGGCCCAGTGGCTGCTGAAACATCCTCCCGAACAGCTACCTACCGCCAGCTTCATTCACATCCGCCTCCCGATCAAACATTGGCACCAGCTAGACCGGGGCAAGGGCAAGCTGGTGGCTCTGATGACGCCACAGGATTACAGCTATGCCCACTTCGAACGGAAACTTAAAAAGAAAGCCAGAACCGAGGGAGACGACCCGGCAAGGGACATCCCCAAGGCCCTTCACCACCAACATGATCGGCTAAGGCAACTGGAGCGTGGTGTTATCCTGGGCCTGGACGACGAATTCCTGCACCAATACCGGATTGCGATTCGGCGCAGCCGGGCCATTGCCGAATCGGTGCAGGAAGTGACCGGTGACAAGACGCTGGCAAAAGCGGTTAAAACCCTGAAACGTCATGCCCGTGCGACGGGACCGTTACGCGATCTGCATGTTTTTCTCCAGGACTTGCCTGAATTGTGTGGCGACAATTCGGAAATCCGGGCAGCCCTGCAGATCTGGTTCGAACAGGAAACCGCCAACCGCCACAAAAAACTGGTCAAGCGCCTGCAGAGCAAGCGCTATCACGACAGCATGGAGCACTGGCTGAACCTCATTGAGTCCCGAAAGTTCCAGAAGTTGGCGGAGACGCTGAGGGCAAAAGACATCCGAAAGGCGGTGGAGAGCCGTATAAAAGGGTTCAACAGATTGACCGCTGAGCTGATGCATACCTCCCCGGATGAGGATATTCATCGGCTTCGCAAGCAACTCAAGCGAATCCGTTACCTGATGGAGCTGGACTCGAAAATCTGGAAGCCCGAGCTGAAAACGATGAAAGCACGCCAAAAGCTGTACGGCCGCTTCCAGGATCTCCATGTTCAGATCGAGCTGCTTGACCAGTTCCGCAAGGCGGCCCCGGAGGTCTTACCCGCTGCCCTCGACGGGATCCTGGAAACCCTGGAAGAGTGTAAAGCGGACGCCCGGAAACAGATTCTGACCCTTGGAGGACTTGATGGAGCCCCGTTATGACACCCTGTTTTACGACGGACAATGCCCACTGTGTGCCAAGGAGATTCGCACTTTGCGCAAACTCCAACGGGGCAACCTGATTTTTGCAGACATTCACGAACAGCGTGATGGCAGCGGCAATTTGCCGAGCCATGAAACCCTGCTGCGACGCCTGCACCTGATGACCTGGACCGGGGAATGGGTCATCGGCTTGCCTGCAAACGTTCGGGCCTGGTCCCACACGCCCTATGGCTTTCTGTTCAAGCCCCTGCTGTGGCCCGGCATTTTCCAGATTGCCTCGCGTATCTACGGGAGATGGGCAGATAAGCGCTTTGAACGTAAGTACGCCTGCGCCTTCGGTAACAACGAGGCGGCTTAATCGTACATATGCGGAGTGACGCTCGGCGGTCGAACCCTTATCCTGAGGCATAACCTTATTCCATCAGTTTGAGGAGCTCAGCCATGAAAACTGCCCATGACCTTGTAGAAGCCGCCAGGAAAGAAATCCAGGAAGTGCCCCTGGATCAGGCGGACGATGCCATCAGGAATGCCGATCTTCTGCTGGATGTGCGGGATGCGGATGAATACCGGGCTGGCCATATACCGGGCGCGGTGAACATTTCCCGCGGCTTGCTGGAGTTCAAGTTTACCAACGATCCGGCGTTTGAGAGCCGCGACATGAACATTGTCTGCTACTGCAAAACATCCGGGCGAGCCGCCCTGAGCGCCAAGGCCCTGAAGGAAATGGGCTACATGCATGTGCAGTCCATCGCCGGTGGATTCGATGCCTGGCAGGAAGCAGGCAAACCGGTCGCCAAGCCGGAACTGCCCTCGTTCGAGTAATGGATACCTACAGGCAGCAGGTCTTGTACTTCCGGCCACTGCCACAGGGGCAGGCGTCGTTCCGACCGGGCTTCAACTGGCCCTCGCTGGTGTCTCCCCGAAGGTAATACCAGCGGCCCTGCTCCTGAACGAAATCGGATTTTTCTTCGAGAAAGCCCCAGCCCTTGCCCAGGCGGTAGAGCGCTCGGAAATGAACCCTGCCGCGATTGCCCGACTCACTGGTGTCCAGGATCTGCAAACCGGTCCATTCCGGCGAGTCTGCCAGAGTGAGCGTCTGTGGTCGTGTGCTCTGGTGCCAGGTGGCTCGCAGGTAATCCGGAAGATCGAGAACGAACGCTGCGTAACGGGACCGCATCAATGCCTCCGGCGACGGAGCCGGTTTATCCTGATGGAACGGCTGGCAGCATTCGGGGTAGGATTTGCCGCTGCCACAGGGGCAACTTTGGTGTTCAGGCTGCTGGGTCATCGGGGATCATTCTTTTCGACTTTGCTCCTGGCCCCGCAGTGTATCAATATCTGACCGGTACTGCTCCGGCCTTTTCCAACGACTTCCTGGTGATTTCCTTTGACGGATGTATCGCTGTTACAGATTCTTCTGGCCAACCTTGCCATTCTCGCCGGGGCCTGCCTGCAGGGCGTGGCCGGCTATGGCATTGGTACACTGGCTGCGCCATTGCTTTTTCTTATCAGCCCGGTGTTGGTCCCCGGCCCCCTGATACTGAATGCCACTCTGCTTACTGTCTTCATGCTGATACGCAATCGAGGCGCATTGCAGGTCCGGGAAGTGCGCTTTGCCATTGTGGGCGGAGTTGTCGGCGCAATTCTGGCGGCTCTGACATTGCTGGTGATCTCGACGGCGGGCTTCGAGCTGATTTTTGGTGTGCTGATTCTCGCCGGGGTAGCGCTCAGCATTGGTGGGCTCAAGCCAGCGCTGAATGCCCGAAACAGTGTGATGGCCGGAGCCGCCTCGACCTATATGGGCACGATTACCGCAGTGGGTGGGCCACCGATCGCCTTGATCTACCAGAATGAAAAGGGGCCTCTGGTCAGGGCCAATATGTCCGCGTTCTTTCTGGCGGCCAGCGTCCTGAGCCTGTCAGGCCTGCTCGCTTCCGGCTACCTGGGAACGCGGGAGCTGTTCCTGTTCGCAGTGACCTTCCCGGGCGTATTCCTGGGCTTCTGGCTTTCCGGCAAACTCGTCAACCGCATGCCCTTTGAAGGCCTTCGCCCGGTCATTCTCGGCATCGCGGCCATCGCCGGAACCGCAGCCCTCATTCGCGGCCTGCTCCCGCTCTAGGAATCGGCCCAGAGCCGGACACGGAACCGATTCTTGCGCCAGAGCAGCGCCAGCCAGATGGCATTGGCGTTGATCAGGAAAGCCAGGATCCACTCGAAAGCATCGTCCTTGCGGCTATAGAACTCCGGGGCCACGCCATTCAGGATCACTGAAAGAATCCCCACAGCGAGGGTCAGTTGGCAGAGATTCAACAGCCTCATGCCCGTGTGTTTCCAAAGTGGATGGCTGCGCAAGCCGGCGCTAACCAGCAACTCACAGATGAAGGTGAGCGAAAAATACAGAACCACACCAACACGGCGGACCAGATTGAAGCCGTCGCCGGCATGGCCCAGCGCCAGGGTATAGGCGGCAAGCGACACACTGGCCACCATACCCAGCCACGGGATCCAGGCAACCCCGGACGAATGTACGCCGAGCTGGCGCAACCACCGGCCGTTGAGCCACCAGAACAGAATCCCGAGCAAGGCCGCCGGCAGCATGGTACCTTTGAAAATGAAGTAAGATGTTCCGTGACGGCCGGTACGACTGATGCTGGTACAGCTATCCCAGTAGGGGTTGCACAGCTCCACATACCCTTCCAGCACCGATACGGTAAACGTGGTGTGTATGGTCAACAGCGGAATAAGAGCCGCTGCCAGAGCCAGCCACCACAGATGAAAGGAACGATGGTCATTCATTGGAAAAATCCCTCTGACCGACTCCTTGCCCGGCAACGCAACACCGGCGAACTTGTTCGCCAATGCATTGAATGAACATTATTTGACCAGATTTTGCAATCCGGTCCATCCTGTTAGAGCGATTTTGCCTCAAAATAGTGCTCCAGGGATTCAGGATTAGAGTATGAGTGCACCCCATCAGGAAATTGTTGAAAGCCAGATCGACGTGTCAGAACTCGCCATCGGCATGCACGTCACACGCCTGGACCGCCCCTGGGAAGATACGGACTTCCTGATTCAGGGGTTTGTTATTCGTGACCAGACGGAGATTGATGCGCTGCGGGCACAGTGCAACTTTGTCTTCATTGAAGGACGTATCGATGGGGCACCGCTGCCACAACACGGCAACGGCAACGGGCGACAGCCTTCAGGCCTGATGGGACTCTTCCGCAGGAAACAGACGTCCGAACCGGTGCAAAATCACCCTAAATCTGTACCACCCCGAAAGCGTGTCAGATACATCAACAAGATCGACCCTGGCCGGGAGATGGAAACGGCGATCATACGCTTCGAGGAGGCTCAGAAGACGGCCAAGTCGATCATGTCGGGCCTGAGGGTGGGCCGCACACTCGACCTTAACAATGCCCGGACAGTGGTAAACCACTGCGTGGAAAGCGTCCTCCGCAATGAAAACGCGCTGTTGTTACTCACAAAAATCAAGCACCAGGATGAATACACCGCCGAGCATTGCATCAACGTGTCCATTCTGGCGGCGGCCTTTGGCAAGCATCTGGGATTGCTTGAAGGAGAAATCCGCAATCTGGCCCTGTGTGGCCTGCTCCATGATGTCGGTAAGACCCGGATTCCCGATGAGATCCTGAACAAGCCGGGAGCACTGACGCCGAAAGAGTTCGACGTGATGCGTCACCACACCACCCACGGCCGCACTATCCTGATGGGTACCAGCAACTCCCTGAATACCGCCGTGGATGTGGCATTCAGCCACCATGAGCGGATGGATGGTTCTGGCTACCCTCGCGGACTTCATGCCCAGCAGATCCCCTACTTTGCCAAGATCATCGGGTTGGTGGACACCTACGATGCCATTACCAGCAACCGGGTCTACGACAAGGGTCGAGCCTCCATGCAGGCACTAGAAATCATCCACAAGCACCGCGGCACACAGTTCGATGAAGAACTGGCAGATGCCTTTATCCAGATGATTGGTGTGTATCCGCCGGGCTCCATCGTGGAAATGGTGAACGGCGAGGTTGGCATCGTTGTGGAGAGCAGGCCAGAGCACAAGCTGAAGCCCTGCGTTCTTCTGGTCAGAGAGGCCGATAAAAGCCTGATGACCCCCTACCGGACAGTCGACCTGAAAGTCAGTCCTGAAGACGCCGCGGGTGAAACCTATCGCATCGCCCGGGAAGTCCCTGACGGCACCTACGACATCGTGCTACAGGAGTTTGTTGACCAGGGTCTGATTGTAACCAAGCCAAATCCGGGCACTGACGCCACATAAAAGGGACAGCCTGTTACTTTCTAACCCGAAATGCCCTGCTATACTGCGTTGCAAATAAATTCCGGCACAACAAGACATGAAATCCGGCATCCCCTCCCTCAATCTTCCTGCCGCACCAGAAGCTGGTGGCATTTCGGAGGTTACTCCCGCCGAGGGCCTCAGGGCCGTGCTCGACAACCTGGACGCCCTGGTTTACGTATCAGACCTTGAAACCCATGATCTTCTGTACATGAATGCTTATGGCCGGAAAATCTGGGGTTCCATAGATGGCAGAAAGTGCTGGGAAGTCCTGCAGGATAGCGCCAGCCCCTGCGACTTCTGCACCAACCACCTGCTGATTGACTCAGCAGGCAGTCCTTCCCCCCCGCACATCTGGGAATTCCAGAACCGACTGGACCAACGCTGGTACCAGTGCCGGGACCAGGCGATTCCCTGGATAGATGGCCGGCTGGTCCGCCTGGAGATCGCTACCGACATCACCGAACGAAAAGAAATGGAGCTGGCACTCAAGGAAGCCCATGAGAAAGCCCGGGCTGCTGCCTTGGAGGACGACCTTACCGGACTTCGAAACAGAAGAGCCTTTTTCGAACTGGGAAACCAGCTTTTGAAACAGTCCCGCCGCAACAACTCGCCTCTGGGCATCATCATGTTTGACCTGGACCACTTCAAGCAGATCAACGACAACCATGGCCACGAGGCCGGGGATGAAGTGTTGCGGGCCATCGGGAATCTGGTCCGTCGCAACGTCCGGGAGGCCGACATTGCCGCGCGCATTGGCGGAGAGGAGTTCGCAATCCTTCTCGCCGATGCTCATGCAGCTGAGGCCTCAGAAATGGCAGAACGACTGCTGGGGCTCATGCAGGGAATGCCAGTCCAGTATCGTGATGTCCGTCTCCTGCCAGCGGCCAGTTTCGGCATTTCAGAACTACACCCCGAGGAGCCAGACCTGAAGAATCTTCTGGCCAGGGCCGATAACGCAATGTACGAATCCAAAGCGTTTGGCAGGGGAAGGGTGCGAATCAAGCCCTGAACGCACCCGGGCAATTCAACCGGGACGCCTGGTAACCGCCATGGTCAGCCGGGAAATACAGGTGGTTTTACCTTCTTCGTTCTCAAGCAGAATTTCCCATACCTGAGTGGCGCTACCAATATGGATGGCCCTGGCCGTGCCATACACCCAGCCTTTGGTAACCGGACGGATGTGGTTGGCGTTGATATCCAACCCAACCGCAACGGTTTCCGAATCCTTCAGACAGCAATTGGCCGCCATGCTTCCCAGGGTTTCCGCCAGCAACACCGACGCTCCTCCATGGAGAATGCCAAACGGCTGGACTGTGCGTTCATCCACGGGCATACGGCCCTTCACATAATCATCGCCAATTTCCAGGTATTCGATACCCATGTGACTAACGGCCGTGTTCTGACTGGACTGGACAAGTTGTTCGAGGTTCGGGGTACGGGACCAGATTGCCATGGGGGAATTACTCTCGATGTTGTTTGAAAAGAAATCTCGGAAAGGCTAGTGTATACAGATAGGATGCGAACTACCAAGCCCTTCTTCTGTGTCCCACGCCTGCCTTTTCGATCAATCCCTCAAACTCCCGCACAGGCACCGGCCTGCTGAAATAATAGCCCTGAAACCGGTTGCACCCCATCATAACAAGGCGTTCCAGCTGCCCTTTCGTTTCCACGCCTTCCGCCACCGCCGATAGTTTCAGTGACGAAGCGAGGGCCAGAATGGTCTCTGCGATGGCAGCATCATTGGGATCATCGAGGATGTCTCGCACAAATCCCTGGTCAATTTTAAGCTCATCCAGCGAGAGCCGTTTCAGGTAACCAAGGGATGAATAGCCCGTGCCGAAATCGTCCAGGGAAATTCGTATGCCCATGCTTCTCAGGGTTCGCAGTGTTTCTTCCACCAACTCAAGATCGTAAGCCAGTGCACTCTCGGTGATTTCCACTTTCAGGTTTCTGGGGGATGCCCCCGTTTTTCTGAGCAATGCCATCACAGTTGAGCAAAAAGACGGCAGATGGAACTGCCTCGCACTCACGTTTACCGACACCTGGAGCCGTGCCAGAACACCGCCCCGTTTTTTCCAACTGGCTATCGTGGACATGACCTCTTCGAGTACCCAGTAGCCAACCGATTCAATGAGGCCCGTTTCCTCTGCCAGCGGAATGAACTCGGCGGGAGACACCATGCCACGGCCCGGACAACGCCATCGAAGCAACGCCTCGGCACCTATCGGCTTACCTTTCTCGTCAACAAGAACCTGGTAGTGCACTGCCAACTGGTTCTTCCGAATGGCCAGTCGAAGGTCGGATTCCATGGCCAGGCGTTCGGACACCTTTTTCTGCATCATGGCATCGTAGAAACGGATGCAGTTGCGACCGTCTTCCTTGGCACGAAACATGGCCATGTCGGCCTGACCAAGGAGCTCTTCGAGGGAATCATCGTGATCAAAAAACAGGGTGACACCAATACTTGGCGTACCGGTGTACTCAAAGCCATTCAGTTCATAGGGTTCGTTCAGTGCTTCCCGGACTTTCTCACAGACCTTTTCCACGCGGGCGGCAGCGCTGGAAGCATCGGCCGGAAACCCCTTCAGAATGAGAACAAACTCATCGCCACCAAGCCTTGCGACGGTATCCCACTCCCTGACTGTCTGCTTGAGCCTTTTGCCGACCTGAATCAACAGCTCATCTCCTGTCATATGGCCCGCCGAGTCATTGATGTTCTTGAAGTGATCCAGATCGATAAAGACCAGGGCGCCGTGGCTATGATCCCGGGTGCTTCCAGTTAACGCCTGGGCCAGGCGATCCCGCAACAGGCGCCGGTTTGGAAGGCCCGTCAACGCGTCGTAGAACGCCAGTTTCTCTATCTCTGATTCCGATTGCTTGCGGTCACTCACATCGTAGAAGTACCCGTGCCAGATCATGCTGTCATCGGCCAACCGGGCAGGAACCGACCGCGCTTCCATCCAAGCCGTTGTTCCGTCCTGTTTCCTGGCCCGGAAGTTTGTTTCAAACGGCGTCATTTGCCGCCTTGATTCATCTACATCTTCGTCGAAGGATTTCTTGTCTTCTGGATCAATGAGGTCTAAAAGGGGCTTCGCATCCAGGCTGAGTGCATCGGCCGGGAGTCCGAACAGCTCCTTCACTTTTTCACTGATGAAGGGAAACGTGGTTTGCCCGTCGGGGTACATCCTGAACTGGAAAATAACCCCCGGAAACTGGTCGGAATACCGATAGAGGCTGTTTTCGAATCGCACATTGCGACTGGCCAATATCTGTCGGTGCACCGAAGCCCCCAGAACTTCGCCTACCTGGAGCAGAAATTCCTCTGTACCCGGATCCAGTGCACAGGAATGGTCAAGAAAATCGAACCCCAGAATACCGCTGACTTGTCCCTCCAGCTTCAAACCAACGAGAACCAGACTCCGGATACTTTCAAGAAGGAATTCCAGTTTCTCTTCTTTTGCATCCGGGGGAAGTTGTTCGACTTCGGGGATCACCAGAACCGGAAGGATCTGAAGCTGCTCCATAAGCCAGGGATATCGGTCCTTCGGAACATTTTGAATGGCATCCCGTTGGGGTGTGACGCCGTCTCTGCAGGTTTCATGGGAGATTGAAATTGTCTGGGTGGCTTCTTCGAAATTGATCAGGTAGGCGCGATCAGATCCAAGCCAATCGCCAAGCTCAGCAATAACCCCGTGGATGCAACCATCCAGTTCGTCAATCTTCGAGCGGGCAAGGTTGAGCGACAACCTGTACACGAAATCCCTGTGGCCCGAGGTAACTGCCTTTGCCATTGCTACGGACTCCTTCCCAGCAATACTGCCCATGAATTTTATTTTATACCGGGAGTACCTGTACTGAGTTACGACGGGTGCGCCTCAAAAGTTCATGTGCTAGCACTAACGGTAGCCTCTCAACTCGCTTTTGTATAACGAGCTTTATACTGCAGGATCAGCTCATCGACCCTGCCAGAGTTCACAAGCTCATAAAGCCGGTCCGCAATGCGCTCTCTTAGTTCAAAGGAATTACACGGCGAAGCCTTGGAAAAAGTCAGAAACAGGCCCTCACGGCTAACCGGCGTTTCCAGCGGAACGAAATCGTCAGCAATGCCCATGTATTCAAGTTTCACCTCTCCCTGAAGGACTTCATAGAGCACATAATCAACACGATCAACCAACGCCATCTGGAAGGATTGCTCAATGGACCGGACACCTTCAATGCGCAGATTCTGCTCTGCATACCGGTCGAAGTTCTGGCCAAAGCTGTTGTTGATCAGGGTACTGCCGCGCTTGCCCTTCAGGTCTGGCCAGTGGCGATAGACGAACTCCCGCCCGATGGGCACCCAGACCGCTGTTGGCAAGTGCGTGACCGGAGGAAGCAGATAATCCATGTAGCGAATGCGTTCCGACGTGATGAACGCCCCGGCTACCATATCAATCTCCCCCTCGCGCGCCATCCGTTGGACCCGGGCCCAGGAACCGATATCTTTCACTTCCACGGTTACGCCGAGGGGTTGGGTAATTTCCCGGAGCAAAGCAGGTACGGCGCCATTCAGGAAACCAGGATTTTGCTCGTCTCGCCAGAGCAGGGGCGGATACTCCGGATTACCACTCACGGTGAGTGTGTCGCACGGGGTTACTGCCGTGGCATTAGTCGGCGAAAGAATCATCGCGGCTGCAAAAAAGATAAGTGACTTACCAACAACAGAAGACAATAGCTTATTCAACTCTGACAAGACCTTCTTTGTGCCAGCCCAGACGGCCGGTTTCGACAACCTGGCGACGTATCCCCGGCACTGGCCGGATCATGAAAAGATCGCCGTTTCTGCCCACCATGGCTCGGGGTACACCAGTTGCTTTGGCTATGTCAGCGTGCGTTTCCATGTGTTCAGCCTCACCATGCACCGGAATGGCAATGGCAGGCCTGACCCACTTGTACATTAACTCCAGCTCTTCCTGCGCAGGATGACCTGAGGCATGAATTGGCAAATCCGCATCTTCGGCGGTGATTACCCGGACACCCAACTCTTTGAGTCTCGCCACCAGTGCTTCTATGGCTTCTTCATTGCCGGGAATAGCACGGGCGCTGAAGATGACTGTATCGCCGGTTTCCAACTCGAAATCCGGATGCGTACCAGCAGCCAGTCTGCGCAGGGCCGTTCTGGGTTCACCCTGACTGCCGGTGGCCACGGCCATGACTTCATCCCGGGGCAGATAGCCAAGATGAGCGGGATTGATCAACTGGTCAGCCGAATCCCACAGCCCGGCGGCCTTGGCGGCACCACTCATATTGATCAGCGAACGGCCCAACAGCCCCATATAGCGCCCTGTTTCTCGCGCAATCGAAGAGAGCGTATGCAGGCGGGCAATATTGCTGCCGAAACAGGTCACTACAACGCGCCCCTCAGCGGATCGTATAGCCTGCAACAATCCGGCATGCAAGGCTCCCTCGGAGACCGAGTGACCTGAGACCGTTGCGTTGGTGGAGTCGCATACCATGGCGTTCACGCCCTCTTTCGCCAGATCGGTAAAGGTCTGTGGCGAATAGCCATGGCCGACCAGCGGCTGCTCATCCAGCTTCCAGTCTCCGCTGTGAAAGATGTTACCTGCGGCGGTTCTAATCATCAGGGCGTTGGGGTCCGGGATGGAATGCGTCAGCGCCAGCCATTGCACGCTGAAAGGCCCGATCTGTTTGCTCTGGCCCGTCTCCACCTCAATGATCGGAACCCGGTGCAGCAGATCGAACTCCGCAAGTTTTCGTCGCAGAATTTCCGCAGTGAACCGACTGGTGTAGATCGGACACTGCAAAAGCGGCCAGAGATAGGGTACGGCTCCAACGTGATCCTCATGGGCATGGGTTATCACCAGACCCGCCAGGTGGTCACGGCGGTCAGCGATGAAAGCGGGGTCCGCCATTTGCACCGGGGGTTCCCCCCGGTGGTGCACGGTTCCGTCAGCGGCAATTCGGCCGGGCTTTGGAAAGGTGACGCCGCAATCCACCATCAACCAGGCTCCGTCGTGGCCATAGAGGTTGAGGTTCATGCCGATTTCGCCGGTACCCCCCAGGGGCAGAAACCAGAGATCAGACTGCGCAGGAATCATTCGGCGACTCGGTCCATATACTTCAATACCAGATCCTCGTGTATGCCTTCCATTTCAATCAGTTTCAGAGCCGCCCGGATATCGTCGGCGTACTGAATCACCGGCGAGTTTTTCGCAACGGCGATGTAAGAGCGCTCTCCGGGCACAAAGAACGGTGAGACCTCAACATCCAGCCCCAGTTTCTCAACCGTGTACAAACCCACCAGTTCTGGCGCAATCACCACATCCACCCGGCCCTTCTGAAGCATCAGCATCAGGTTTTCATATCGAGGCGCTGGTTCTTTGAGCAGGTCCTCATCATTATCAAATCTCGGGAAATACGACGCGCCTTCCAGCACGCCAATGGCCCTGCCGTACAGATCGGCATAGCGGTCAATGCGGTGCTCTTTGTTCAGATAAAAGAACAATCGTCGTTCTGGCGGAAACGCCGGTGCCACGAACTCCATCAATTCGGATCGCTCCTCGGTTTCCAGAGGACCAAGCATGACATCAACCTCACCCTGCTGGACCATTCTCAACACGCGCCTGAACGGGGCTTCCCGGTAATGCACTTCCCAGCCCAGCCGCTGGGCAATTTCCTCGAAGATCTCCACGTAGAGGCCGGTTCGCTCACCACCCTGGAGAATCCGGTATGGGGGGGCATGATTGGCACCTACGGTGATGGTAAGAGGTTCCACAGTTTCTGTGCCCTGCTGGGCCCAAGCGGGAAACACCAACACCATCAGAAGGGCGGCTGTTAGCACTCGCATTCCTGTCGTCCTTGCCTGTGAGCCTTTCAGGTTCTTATGCAGTCTGGTCATCTGTGTCCAGTATAGACGGTTCAAGATCCGGGAACGTCGGATTTACGTAATCACGGTTGAAATCAACCACCCGTGGCACAAGGTCGGTTACCAGATCAGTAAAGAAATGATTCACTAAACCGGCTGCACGTTATTTACCGATAGCTGTCGAAAGTGCCATACATTCGTCAACAGAAAGGACGGACACCATGAAAATTCTGATGGTTCTTACCTCACATGACCAGATGGGCGACACCGGCCATAAGACCGGCTTCTGGCTCGAAGAGTTCACCGCGCCCTACTATGTGTTCCGGGATGCCGGTGCCGACATCACCATCGCCTCGCCGAAAGGCGGCCAGCCTCCCGTAGATCCCAACAGCGAGACGGAAGAGGCGCTCACGGAAACCACCCGTCGTTTCCAGCAGGATGCCCACGCCAAGGAATCCCTTGCCAGCACCAAGAAGCTGAGCGATGTGGACATGAACGAGTACGACGCAATTTTCTATCCGGGCGGCCACGGCCCGCTGTGGGACCTGGTCAATGACGAAAAGTCCATTGCCCTGATCAAAACGGCTTACGAGCAGGACAAGGTTATTGGAGCCGTCTGTCATGCGCCAGCCGTATTCAAGAACGTGGAAGTCAAACCGGGCCAGAACATCGTTGGCGGCCGGGAAGTCACCGGCTTCAGCAACAGCGAGGAAGAAGCAGTAGGCCTCAGCGGTGTGGTGCCTTTCCTGCTCGAGGACATGCTAAAGGAAAATACCGCCACCTACACCCGCGGTGACGACTGGGCTCCGCACATCGTGGTGGACGGCAAGCTGATCACCGGGCAGAACCCGGCATCCTCCGAGGGCGCGGCGAAAGCCGTCGTGCAGGCTTTGCAGGAGGCCTGATCCGGTAAAGACCGGAAGATGAACCCAAGGCCAGGTGAGATTCTCATCTGGCCTTTTTCTTACGCTTCGAGTTCATTCCCCCGCGTGACTGATCAACTCGCCAGGAGCGCCCTGCTCCAGCAGTTCACGAATATGATCCGGTATCGTCACTTTTCCCATCACTGAAGGCTGAATCACCACGTAGGTCACATCGGCATCGGCGATAAACGCCCCATCCCCATACCTGAAGAATTCAAGATGCAACGTGAATGAAGTGTTGCCGATTCGCCCCGCCCGAATACGCGCCTCCAGCACATCATCGAACTTTGCCGGGGCTTTCCAGTTCACGGTGAGGCTCACAACCTGAATATCCAGATCCTGATCCAGCAGATGCTGGTAATCGCCAAACAGCGTGCGAATATACTCATTCACTGCAATATCAACGAAATCCGCATAGCGGGCGTTGAACACCACACCCTGGGCATCGCATTCGCCATAGCGAACCCGGAAGCGAAAGCGGAAAGGCAGATCACCAGCCATGAAGCGCTCCGATTAAAGTTCAGTTACTGTCGCCAACAGCTTCTCATATCTGTGCTAACGTTTTGAGGAATATCTCAAAAAAGCTGGCCACCGCTATGAGCAACCCGAAGCACACCCTTTTCTGGATGACGCTGTTCCTCGGCGTGGTCGTCATCGTCGGCGCCCTGATCCACAAACCTCTGATCTCGGCCTTCATGGCCAACTGGGTTTTCAACCTGCTGATTCTCGGCGTATTGATCGTCGGTATCGCCCTCACTTACCGGCAGGTATTTGTCCTCTTTCCGGAATTGAAGTGGATTGCACAGTTCCGGACCGGGCATGCCGGACTGTCGGTGGTCCAGGAGCCTAAACTGCTGAAGCCACTGGCAAGACAGCTCGGAGAGGATGCAACCAAGGATCGATTCACGCTGTCGACTCTCTCCCTGCGAACCGTGCTCGATGGCATTCACTCCCGCATGGATGAGCAGCGGGAGATCACCCGTTACTTCATCAGTCTTCTGGTTTTCCTCGGCCTGCTGGGTACCTTCTGGGGCCTGCTCGGCACCATCAACTCGGTCGGCCAGGTCATCACCGGACTGGATATGAGCCAGGAAGACTTCGGCAAGGTGTTTGCGGAGCTTCAGGAAGGCCTGCTTACGCCGCTTGAGGGCATGGGCACCGCGTTCAGCTCCTCTCTGCTGGGATTGGGCGGCTCACTGATACTGGGCTTCCTGGATATCCAGGCCGGCCATGCCCAAAACCGCTTCTATGACGGCCTTGAGGAGTGGCTGACCGGCGTGACCAATCTTGTAGACCGCGTAGACAGCGAGAAAGACCTGTCATGATCGGATCCAGGCGCCGAAGCCGAAGCACCACCAACGTCTGGCCGGGGTATGTGGATGCCCTGTCGGCACTGCTGATGCTGGTGATCTTCATGCTACTGGTATATGTGGTCAGCCAGCTCTATCTGTCCCAGACGCTGTCTGACCGGGATACCCAGCTGGCCCGCCTGAATGCCCAGTTGAACGAACTCTCGGAGCTGCTTGGCCTGGAAGAAAGCCGGAGCGAGGCGCTGGAAGCTCAATTGACCAGCGTTCAGGACCGCAACAACAGTCTGGTTGACCAGCTGGAATCCACCCGTGAACGGCTGATGCAGCAGACCGCCGTCGCCGATGCGCAATCGGAGCGACTGGCCGGTATGGAAGAATCCATTGACGAAAAAGACGAGATGTCCGCCAGCCAGCAGGCCATGATCCTGCGGCTATCCAATCAGATCGCCTCACTGAGGGAACAGCTCAGACAGATTGCCTCGGCCCTGGAGCTGCAGGAACAGATGACTGCGGAAAAAGAGCAGGAGCTGGAACAGGTGAGCCGACGGCTGAACACCCTGCTCGCCGAGCGGGTCAGCCAGCTGGAACAGTACCAGTCGGAATTCTTTGCCCGGCTTCGGGATATTCTGGCCGGTAACGAGAACGTGCGGATTGTCGGCGACCGTTTTCTGCTACCTTCGGAACTGCTGTTTGCCTCCGCCTCGGCGGAACTTGGAGAGGAAGGCCGGCAGGAGTTGGACAAGCTTGCGGATTTGCTGCTTGATGTTTCAGCCAGGATTCCTGATGACGTTGACTGGATTCTGAGAATTGACGGTCATACCGATGTCATACCTATCAATACCCCGAGATTCCCTTCCAACTGGGAGCTGTCCACCGCGCGGGCGGTTGCAGTCGTGCGCTACCTTGCAGCGCAGGGTGTACCGGAACGGCGCATGGCGGCTGCCGGCTTTGGCGAGTTCTTCCCGGTGGCGGAGGGCACCTCACCGGAAGCGCTTCAGAGAAACCGGAGGATCGAGCTCAAGCTGACGGATCGCTGATAGGAGGGAGGCAGTCGCCCTGCCACCCTCAAGAAGTATTGCGGTCAGAAATGAATAACCGTCCGAATGCTCTTACCCTCATGCATCAAATCAAACGCCTTGTTGATGTCTTCAAGCGGCATTTCATGGGTAATAAACACGTCCAGAGGAATCTCACCTTTTTCGGCTTTCTCCACGTAGCCAGGCAGTTCGGTACGGCCTTTCACGCCGCCAAACGCTGAGCCTTTCCAGACCCGGCCGGTGACCAGCTGGAACGGACGGGTGCTGATTTCCTCGCCGGCGCCGGCGACGCCGATGATGACGGATTCGCCCCACCCCTTGTGGCAACACTCCAGGGCGGCGCGCATCACCTTGACGTTACCGATACACTCGAAGGAATAGTCCACGCCGCCGTCGGTCATTTCAACGATCACTTCCTGGATCGGCTTGTCGTAGTCGTTGGGATTGACCACATCGGTCGCACCCAGCTGTTTGGCGATGTCGAACTTTCCCGGGTTGATGTCGATGGCAATGATGCGACTGGCCTTGGCCATGGTGGCACCGATGATAGCCGCCAGGCCGATACCACCCAGGCCGAAGATGGCTACCGTTGCCCCTTCTTCCACCTTGGCCGTGTTCATCACCGCACCGATGCCGGTGGTCACGCCGCAACCGAGCAGACACACCTTCTCAAGGGGCGCTTCCTTGGGAATCTTGGCCAGAGAGATCTCGGGCAACACGGTGTACTCGGAGAAGGTGGAGCAACCCATGTAGTGGTACAGCGGCTTGCCCTGGTAGGAGAAGCGGGAGGTGCCGTCCGGCATCACGCCCTTGCCCTGGGTGGCCCGAACGGCGCCGCACAGGTTGGTCTTGCCGGAGGTGCAGAACTTGCACTCGCCACACTCGGCGGTGTAAAGCGGAATCACGTGGTCACCCACTTCCAGGTTTTTCACGCCCGGGCCCACGGCCTCCACAATACCACCGCCTTCGTGGCCGAGGATGGTCGGAAACAGGCCTTCCGGGTCGGCGCCCGACAGGGTGTAGGCATCAGTATGGCAGACGCCGGTGGCAACGATGCGCACCAGCACTTCACCTTTTTGCGGCGGGGCGACATCCACTTCAACGATTTCCAGCGGCTTGTTGGCTTCAAAGGCCACCGCGGCACGGGATTTGATCACTGGCATGCTCCTCTGGTTCTGTCAGGAATCTCGGGCATTGCTGATTCCCTTTGTATGATGAATTGACAGATTGACGGTTTGACGATTCCTAGACGACTGGTCTACTATAGCAGATATGACGTCAACCGACACCCGCACTCACATTATTCACACCGGCGCCGACCTGATCGGCCATAAAGGCTTTGGTGCGACAGGCATCAACGCCGTGCTGACCGCAGCTGGCGTACCCAAGGGGTCGTTCTACCACTACTTTAGCAGCAAGAATGATTTCGGCCTGGCGGTCATTGATACCTTCGCGGAGGAATACGACGCCAAACTGGATCGGATTCTCAATGACACCAGCCGCTCCTGCGTCGACCGGCTGCGCGCCTACTTCGACACCGGCTTTGAAACCATGACCAGCTGCGAGTACACCCGGGGCTGTCTGATCGGCAACCTGGGCCAGGAACTGGCGGGACAGAACGAAGCCTTCCGGCAGAGGCTGGACTCGGTCTTCGCCAGCTGGGAAAGACGCTTTGAGCATTGCATCCGTGCTGCCCAGCAGGCCGGAGACATCAGCGCCGACATCGACGCGGCAGACGCCGCCAGTTTTTTTCTGTCCGGCTGGGAAGGCGCCATCCTGCGTTCGAAGGTCCTCAAGTCCACCGAACCCATGGAGAGGTTCGTGCGAGTCTTTTTCAAACACTGCCTGAACATCGGCTGAAATTTTTTTCGATTGCCGACTAGTAGACTGGTCTAATTAATATCATTTGATCCTGAAGGAGGATGCCCGATGAGCAACCAGAACGATCCACTTTTTCAGCCGCACCATCTGGGCGAACTGGCCCTGCCCAACCGGATTCTGATGTCACCACTGACACGTTCCCGCTCAAGCCAGCCCGGGGATATCCCCAACGACATGAACGCCCGCTACTATCAGCAGCGGGCCAGCGCTGGCCTGATTCTCAGTGAAGCCACCCAGGTTTCGCCGCAAGGCAAGGGCTATGCCTTTACCCCCGGCATTCATTCGCAGGAACAGATTGAAGGCTGGAAGAAGGTAACCGGGGCGGTGCACATGGCCGGCGGCCGAATTCACATGCAACTGTGGCACGTGGGCCGGATTTCCCATCCGGACCTGCAACCGAACGGTGAAAAGCCCGTTGCGCCTTCTGCCATCAAGCCCGAAGGTGCCAAGACCTTCATCAGTGCCAACTCCGGCATGGTGGATATCCCGGAGCCCCGGGCCCTGGAAACCGCGGAAATGACCGACATTGTCGAGCAGTACCGCCAGGGTGCGCTGAACGCAAAAGAAGCCGGCTTTGACGGCGTTGAAGTCCATGCGGCCAACGGCTATCTGCTGGACCAGTTCATCAAGAGCGGCAGTAACCATCGCACTGACGAATACGGTGGCTCGGTGGAAAACCGTCTGCGCCTGCCATTGATGGTCGTCGAAGCGGTTATCGACGTCTGGGGCAAGGACAAGGTCGGCGTCCGCGTCAGCCCCACGGGTAGTTTCAATGCCATGGACGACGACAACCCGGCCGAAACCTTCGGTACCTTCGCCCGGCACCTGAACGACCTGGGCATTGCCTACATCGAAGTGGTGGAAGACTCCTTCCAGGGCAATCACGCGAACGGCCGCCCGGAAGAAGTCATCGACGCGATCCGCGCCGGCTTCAAGGGCACCTACATTGCCAATGGCGCCTACACCGCCGACGAGGCCCGAAAGCGTATCGACGAAGGCCGGTGCGATCTGGTCACCTTCGGCCGCCCGTTTATCGCCAACCCGGATCTGCCGGAGCGCTTCCGCCAGAACGCGCCCCTGAACGACTGGGACGACAGCACCTTCTATGGCGGTGATGAACACGGTTACACCGACTACCCGACACTGATAGAACTCGAAAAAAGCGCCTGAACAGCGCTTTTATTCCCAAAGGAGACAAACCATGAGCAACACCAATGACCCGATCAACAGCAAAGTAGTGATTATTACCGGCGCCAGCAGTGGTCTCGGTGAAGCCACGGCCCGCCGCCTGGCAGACCGGGGCGCCAAGCTGGTACTCGCAGCACGCCGGGAGGACCGCCTGAAAGACCTGACGGAAGATCTCAAGTCCCGGGGCGCCGAAGCCATCTGGCAGGTCACCGACGTGACCGACCGCAATCAGGTTGAGTCTCTGGCCGCCGCGGCAAAAGAGGCGTTTGGCAGGATCGATGTGCTGGTCAACAACGCCGGGCTGATGCCCCTGGCACCGCTGGACGCCCTCAAGGTTGATGAGTGGGAACAGATGGTAGACGTCAACATCAAGGGCGTGATGTATGGTATCGCCGCTGTACTGCCGACCATGCGGGAACAGCACAGCGGGCACATCCTCAACCTGTCGTCGGTCGCCGGGCACAAGGTCTTCCCCGGTGCCGCCGTCTACTGCGCCACCAAATATGCGGTGAAGGCGCTGTCCGAAGGCGTTCGTATGGAAGGCGGCGACGAGATCCGCAGCACCAACATCTCGCCGGGTGCCGTCGCCACCGAGCTCACCAGCACCATCACTGATCCCGACGCGAAAAAGGCGGCGGATGAGCTCTACGAAGTCGCCATTGATTCCGATGCCGTGGCCCGGGCAGTTGTCTATGCCATCGAGCAGCCGGCGGATGTCGATATCAATGAAATCATCCTGCGGCCGACGGCTCAGGAGCTGTAGAACTTCTCTCGATCCTCGAACCCTGCACCATGCTGCCCCGCAAGGGCAGCGTTGGTGCAAGAGATCCACGGCCAGTCTCATCAAAATCCTCGAAAGATCACCACCTACCTGCGAAGTTCCCACGCACATCACATATCTTTGTTGCGCCCCCAAAAACTTTTCCGAATCTGGTACGTATCTGAAGGGTTGAATCAAAAGGCCAAGGAGCATCAACCTTGCATACGCTTTACTGGTTTACCCGGGATCTTCGCCTGCACGACAACGCCGCGTTGCTGGCGGCCTCGAAGTCCGACGTGCTTTTATGTGTCTACGTTGTTGATCCCCGCTGGTTCGCACCGGGGCCACTGCAAAGCAAAGCCATGGGCGATCATCGCTGGCGCTTCCTCTGGCAGAGCCTGATGGCGCTGGAGCGAACCCTGCGGACGCTTGGCCAGCGCCTGCATATTGCCTATGGCGAGCCGGAAGCCGTGGTCCCCGAGCTGGTGCATGCCCACTGTATTGCCCGGGTTGTCCGGTCGCGGTTGCCGGGCACCCGGGAAGCTGGCCAGTGGCGCGCGATCAAGGACAAACTGCCACAGACCCTGTTCCAGCAATTCGAAACCCTGAGCCTGTTTACCGAGGGCTCCCTGCCCATGACCCTGCAGGATCTGCCGGACACCTTTTCCCAGTTCCGCAAGCAGGTTGAGAAAACCGGAGAACGCTGTACCGAGCGTTTGCGTATCCGCACTCTGACAGCCCTGCCTCCGCCACCAGGGTTCCCGGAGGACAATCGCGGCGACTGCCCGCCGATACCAGAGCCGATGCATCCATTGCAGTTTATGGGGGGTGAAACAGCTGGCGTGGAGCGGCTTCGGGAATTCCTGTACGGCAACCACAGCATTGACCGCTACAAGGAGACCCGCAACGCCCTGGACTCCTGGGACGCCTCCTCAAAATTCTCGCCCTGGCTGGCCAACGGCAGTCTCTCGGTTCGCGAAGTGGCGGAAACCATCACAGAGTACGAAGCCAGTGAGACCAAAAACGAATCCACCTATTGGCTCTGGTTCGAACTGCTCTGGCGGGAATACTTTTACTGGTACGCCCTGAAACACGGCGCCAACCTGTTCCGCCGTGATGGCGTCCAGCGCAAGCGTCGACACGGCACCTTCTACGGCCACCGTTTCAAGGCCTGGTGCCAGGGCAACACCGAATACCCAATCGTAAACGCGGCCATGAATCAGCTGCGTGAAACCGGTTACATGAGCAACCGGGCCCGGCAACTGGTGGCAAGCTGTTTCATCAACGAACTGGGCCTCGACTGGCGATACGGAGCGGCATGGTTTGAAGAGCAGTTGATCGACTATGATGTAGGGAGCAACTACGGCAACTGGCAGTACCTGGCTGGCGTGGGGGCGGACCCGAGAGGCCTGCGGCAATTCAATCTGGAAAAACAGACGCAGCAGTACGATCCCACCGGCACCTTCATTGACCGCTGGGGCGGACACGCGGAACAGCCCGTAGGTCTACACACAGTGGATGCGGCAGACTGGCCCTTGTAGCAATAAGGCGAACCGCCATGACGGATAGGAAGGATAACGGCAATACGGCACGTGAGACCCTGGCTCGCATCATCGATACCAGCTCTCCCTCTACCTTGCTGAGTTGCGGCAACCTCGCGACCGAAGTCTCACGGATCTGGCAGAAACATCAGAAGGGCGTTGACGTTCACACACTGGACACCATCGACCCCAATGCCCACCTGTTCCTGGACCGGGTGGCAGACCTGGCCCTCGTTACCGAAACCCTCGAACACCTGCCCCATGACGAAGGCGCCCTTCTGCTGGGACAACTCAGGAACTATGGCACCCATCAGATTGCGGTTCTTGTGGGAGAGGCTCCCGACTGGGCGTTTACGGACTTCATCGGCCTTGGCTTCCGTCGCCATGCCGAACTGGAAAATGATAACGGTGCACTGACGCTGTACACCTACAATCTGGATACTTACAACCACAAGCGGGCCTGGAACAATCCAGAGAACTGGGCCAATCCGGAAATGTGGGGCAAAGCATGGTGGTAGAAAGCGCAGAAGTGAGCAGTCCGTCTTCCCGAAAACTCAAACCCAGTACGATCCGGATCGGCACCCGGTACCGGGCCAACCGACTGAAAGGCCCTTACGACGCCATTGTAATCGGCTCCGGCATTGGCGGCCTGACAACGGCCGCTTGCCTGGCCAAGGCCGGCAAGAAGGTACTGGTACTCGAACAACATTACACCGCCGGCGGCTACACCCACAGCTACGCCCGCAACGGTTACGAATGGGACGTGGGTGTTCACTATATCGGCGATATGGGCTCACCCCATACCCTGGGCCGGCGACTGTTCGATTACATTACCGACGGCAAACTGGAATGGGCACCCATGGATGAGAATTACGACCGTTTCTTTCTGGGAGACAAGGTCGTCAATCTGCGTGCCGGCAAGGAGGGCCTTCGGCTCTCCTTGCTGGATGCCTTCCCGGATGAACAGGGAGCCATCGACCAGTATGTAAAACTGCTGGGGAAGGTAGCCGACGGCATGCAGTGGTATACGCTTTCCAAGCTCACGCCCGGACTTCTGAGCCCGCTCGTTCATAAAGGCCTGGATATGGCCTTACCGGATTACTTCAACAAGACCACCTGGGACGTTTTGAGCGAACTGACCGACAACCAGGAACTGATCGGTGCGATCACCGGCCAGTGGGGCGATTGCGGCGTCACACCGAAGCAATCCAGCTTTATGGTTCATGCGCTGATTGCCAAGCACTACCTTTACGGTGGCTTCTATCCGGTTGGCGGTGCGTCGGAGATCGCAAAAACCATCATACCCGTCATTCAGCAGCCCGGTGGTGAGGTATTCACCTACGCCGATGTGACTGACATCCTGGTCGAGAAGGGCAAGGCAACCGGCGTGCGCATGGCCGACGGTGAGGAAATCCGGGCACCAATGGTCATCAGCAACGCCGGGGTGATCAACACCTTTGAAAAATTGCTGCCGGCTGAGGCCGCAGAAAAAATCGGCTACAAGCGCAAACGCCGGCACATTATTCCCTCCATGCCCCATATCGGGCTCTACATCGGCCTGAAAGGAACTCCGGAAGCGCTCGGGCTGCCGCGCACCAATTTCTGGATCTACCCGAGCGCCGATCACGACAGCAACGTGCAACAGTTCCTGGATGATCCGGAAAACACCGAGTTTCCGGTGGTGTATATTTCCTTCCCGGCAGCCAAGGACCCGGACTACCAGAACCGCTGGCCTGGCACCTCCACCATAGAGATTGTCGCACCAACCACCTGGGAGATGTTCGAGCCCTGGCAGGACACTACCTGGGGCAAGCGCGGGGAAGACTATGAGGTCCTTAAGCAGAAAATTACCGACCAATTGCTGGAAGTGATGTACGAGAAACTCCCGCAGCTTCGGGGCAAAGTGGATTACGTGGAGACCTCCACGCCGCTGTCTACCGCCTGGTTCTGCCGCTATGGTCGGGGCGAGCTCTACGGTCTGGACCACAACCCTGAGCGCTTCGAACAGGACTGGCTGAAACCGAAAACCGACATTCCCGGGCTCTATCTCACCGGCCAGGACATCCTTACCTGCGGCGTGGTGGGCGCGATGATTGGTGGGCTGGTCAGCACCCTGGCCATCCAGGGCTGGCGCGGCGCCGGGTTGGCAAAACGTATTTTTGTGGGGTAACAGGCGTTGCCCAGGCCGATCTGTGCCGATTGCGGCATGCACCTGAATATCTGTGTCTGTGAAGCCTGTGCCCCGGTGCCGAACAGTACCCGGGTTTCGGTCCTTCAACACCCAACCGAGGTGGGTCACCCCAAGGGTACCGTGCGCATACTGGCCCAATGCCTCGCCAGAGTCGACGTTTTCCAGGGCGAGACGCCAGACGATTTTGACCAGGCCGGCTTCAATCCACACACAGAAGCCGGACATTCCGCGCTGCTGTTCCCCGGTCCCGGCAGCGACACGCTCGAATGCGCAAACCTCCATGACATCCATCACTGGATCATTCTGGACGGAACCTGGCGTAAGGCCGCAAAGATCCTGCATCAGAATCCTGCCCTGGCGGCGCTGCCCCGCTTCCATTTGGCGGAACCTCCGGCGTCTGCCTACGCCATCCGAAAGGCCCCGGGCAAGCAACACCTGGCCACAGCAGAGGCGGTTGCCTATCTGCTGAACGTGGTCGAGCCGGGCCTGGATACCCGGCCCATTTCCAGAGCCGTGCGCTCACTGGTGGACAAACAGCTCGCCCAGATCCCGGCCCGGCTGCACAAGCATTATCAATAAACCGATGCGGGTGAGACGAGCGGCCGATGCGGACGTAATCTCCGGAAACCTGAACAAAACCGAGAGCACCCCATGTCCGCGCAATTCGACTCTGCAGACCTCTCCCGCATTATCGAGATGGCCTGGGAAGATCACACACCCTTCGAGGCCATCGAAGCCCTCTATGGCCTTCAGGAGAAAGACGTCATCCGCCTGATGCGACGTGAGCTGAAGACTTCAAGCTTCCGGCTCTGGCGCAAGCGGGTAACCGGACGCAGCACCAAACACCGCCAGTTGCGGCCCGAAGGGGTGAGTCGGGGCTATTGCCCGACCCAGTACAAGCATCGGTAAGCGTCGCACCATTGGCATTGCCGGCATGGCTGCGCGATCATGAACACTCAGGTAACAAGCAAGGAACCAACGCAATGGCAGTGTTCAACCAGAAAGATGCCCGGGAGCAACTCGATGCCGAGGCCAGCAAGGTACACCGGTCCGACCTTGAGACTCTGCTTGAAAGACAGCGCGCGATTGAAGAAAAGGTGAAGGGTAGCGGCAAGCTGGCACGCTTCAGCGGCGACATCAAGCTGATGTTTTCCATGATCCGCGACTACTGGTACGGCAATTACCGGAGCGTACCCTGGAAGACAATCGCGGCAGTGGCAGGGGCACTCCTGTACGTGCTGAACCCGCTGGATGTCATTCCCGACCTTTTGTTCGGCTTCGGATTTATCGACGATGCCGGCGTCGTGGCCCTGTGTCTGAAACTGGTAGAATCCGATCTGCTCCGCTACGCTGCGTGGAAGGAACATCAGGAAGAATCTGAAAACCGGGTCAGTGCGAATTGATTAATTTCTGAACTGACGGTATTCTCCCGCCCCTGCTGTAGGAACACCTGAATCAAATCTGGAGTTGTCGTGGATTTAGCCACTCTCATCGGTCTTGCCGGCGCTATTCTGCTGATTGCATCCGCCGTTATTCTTGGTGTTTCACCTTCTGTATTTATCAACCCTGCCTCGTTGCTGATTGTCGTGGGTGGCACCATGTTCGTGGTGTTGGCCAAGTTCAGCGTCGCCCAGTTTCTTGGCGCCTTCAAAGCGGCCGCCCGGGCCTTCAAGTTCAAGCTGCCGGAAACCCAGGCCAGCATTGAAGAGTTGGTGGATATCGCCAACGTGGCCCGCAAAGAGGGCGTTCTTGGGCTGGAGGATAGAGAGATCAGCAGCCCGTTCCTGGCCCAGGGTATACAGATGCTGGTGGACGGTCAGGACGGCAAGACCATCAAGGAGCTCTTGAACAAGGAGCGCCTGATGACCCTCGACCACAACCGTTCTGGCGCCAAGGTATTCACGGCCATGGCCGATGTGGCGCCGGCCATGGGCATGATCGGCACGCTGATTGGTCTGGTTCAGATGCTGTCGAACATGGAAGACCCGAAGTCCATCGGCCCGGCCATGGCGGTCGCACTGTTGACCACACTGTATGGCGCCATGATTGCCACCATGATCGCGACTCCGATTGCCGACAAGCTCTCCCTGCGGATGACCGAGGAAGCGCGCATGCAGTCGCTGTACATTGATGCCCTGGTGGCCATTCAGGAAGGCACCAATCCCCGGATCATCGAGCAGATGCTGTCGAGCTACCTGCCCCCCAAGGAACGCGAGAAAGCGGCTGCAGCTGAAGGCGCCTGACCATGGATGAATTGCCTGAAGAGGAAAAACCGGGGATTCCGGCGTGGGTAGTTACCTTCGCCGATCTCATGTCCCTGCTGATGTGCTTCTTCGTGTTGCTGCTGTCCTTCTCGGAGATTGATGCCCAGAAGTTCAAGCAGATCGCCGGTGAACTCTCCAAAGCCTTCGGCGTTCAGCGGGACGTGCCGGCCCTGGAAATACCCAAGGGTACCAGCCCCATTTTCGACAAGTTTTCTCCCGCACCGCCCGAGCCTACCGTGGTCAACGAGGTCAAACAGACCACCACAGAGGAAGCCCCCGAGCTGCAGACCCTGAAAAGCCCCACCGACATGGCCGTGGAGGCTGCCATGGAAGAGCAGCTGCAGGAAACCATGGACGAAATCCTCAAGGTGCTGGAGCCGGCGATCGCCGATGGGCGCATCAATGTAAGCGAGGATCAGCGGCGGATCGTGATCCGGGTGGAAGAAAAAGGTTCGTTTCCCTCAGGTTCGGCTCAGCTGACCTGGGAATTTGAGGGCCTGTTGCTGGACATGGCCGAGGTTATTGAGGGCATCCCCGGCGACCTGACCATTGAGGGCCACACCGACAACGTGCCTATCCGTACCGACCGCTTCTACAGCAACTGGGATCTGTCGGCTGCCCGGGCCGCCGCGGTGGCCAACGTGCTGGTCGCCCGGGACCAGGTTGAACCCACGCGACTTTCCGTCACCGGACTGGCGGATACCGAACCCAGAGTTCCGAATAGCTCAGCAGAAAACCGGGCCAAGAACCGGCGCGTGGAAATCATCATTGATCTCTCCGGCCCGATGCAGGAACAGGAGGTTCGCCTCCGGGAACTGATCCAGTCCGAATCGGACGATGACCAGTCGGCACTCGGGATCGAATCCGACAGCTCGACATCAAACGAAATCAGCTGGTAAGCGCACTCTATTTTGGTGCGCCCGACACCAAAACGCACAATGCTAGTGCACTTTGGCTCTAAAACACGTCTCCCACATCTGTCCAGAACCACCCAACTGCCCTTCCGCGCTTGAAATGCATTATTTTGGAACAGCTCTTGCTTTAGCTGCACCTCATCAATGCACATTTCAACGTAAAGCGGCCCGCTAGAGGCCGGACACACAACATCAGGAGCGAAAACCCGTGGACATCACGAGTGCAGTACACACCCTGACTGAAAGCGCCAACACGCTGTTCATCCTCATCGGCGCCATTATGGTGCTGGCCATGCATGCCGGCTTTGCTTTTCTGGAAGTAGGCACCGTTCGCCACAAGAACCAGGTCAACGCCCTGGTGAAGATCATGACCGACTTTGGCATCTCTGCCGTGGCCTATTTCTTCATCGGCTACTACATTGCCTACGGCAGCCATTTCATGAGCGGTGCCGCCGAGCTCACCGCCGCCAACGGCTATGATCTGGTGAAGTTTTTCTTCCTGATGACCTTCGCCGCAGCCATTCCCGCGATTGTCTCCGGTGGTATCGCTGAACGGGCAAAGTTCTATCCGATGCTGATTGCCTCTGGCCTGATTGTTGCCTTTATCTATCCCTTCTTTGAGGGGCTGATCTGGAACGGCAACTATGGCTTCCAGGGCTGGCTGGAGAACCAGTTTGGTGCGCCCTTTCACGACTTCGCCGGCTCCGTTGTAGTGCATGCAGTGGGCGGCTGGATAGCCCTGGCGGCCGTTCTGGTCCTCGGTGCACGAAATGGGCGCTACCGTAACGGCAAGGTGGTGGCTTTTGCCCCCTCCAACATTCCCTTCCTGGCCCTGGGCGCCTGGATCCTGACCGTCGGCTGGTTCGGCTTCAACGTCATGTCCGCCCAGACCCTGGACGGCATCAGCGGCCTGGTGGCCGTAAACAGCCTGATGGCCATGGTCGGCGGCATCCTGGTGTCCATGCTGCTGGGCCGCAAGGACCCGGGCTTTATCCACAACGGTCCGCTAGCAGGGCTGGTGGCGGTATGTGCCGGCTCTGATCTGATGCACCCGGTGGGTGCCCTGGTAACGGGCGGCGTCGCCGGCGCCATCTTCGTGTATTTGTTCGAGTGGGCCCAGGCCAAGATCGAGCGCCTGGACGATGTCCTGGGTGTCTGGCCCCTGCACGGTGTCTGTGGTGTCTGGGGCGCGATTGCCTGCGGCATCTTTGGCCAGGAGGCACTCGGTGGTCTCGGCGGCGTCAGCCTGATGTCCCAGATCATCGGCTCGGTGGCCGGCGTGGTGGTGGCCTTTGTGGGCGGTCTGATTGTCTATGGGGTTATCAACGCCATTTCCGGACTGCGTCTGACCGAAGAAGAAGAGTTCAACGGGGCGGACCTGAGCATCCACCGGATCGGGGCAACCGCGGTCGAATAAGCACTGAGTGTTCAGTCGCCGTAGCCGGTCAATTCCATGTAGCCCTCGCCAGAGTGGCTGCCGGCGACGGTGACAGGGCTTTCCCAATAAGGGTAAAGCCCGTCATTCAGGTAGTTTCCAGGGGGAGCCGAAATTTCAAGGCTCACCCCATAATCCGGAACCTCCAGACGCCAAAGGCGGGGAAAGCCCCGGGCGTCTGGTTCCTCCGGGCGAATGCGAAGCTGACTGGGCTGAAGCGCTACGGGCTCGCCATCCTCCGGAATCCAGGTTCCGGAACGAAAACCGCCGTCCTCCTCGCGGAGCTGGAAAGCCATCAATTTGTCACCCGACTCCAGGTGCAGCGCAAACCAGTCCCAGCCCTGCTGGCCCGATTTGAGAAACTGACTACTCCACTCCCGGTCGAACCAGCCCTTGCCCGCAACCTCAAGTGTCTCATTACCCAGCGTGACAGTACCCTCGATGTGCAGGTCCACCAGACTGAAATACATCGAACCCTCACCATCGGCGGATTTGGCACTGAAGCCGTTATCACCGTGCGCAACAGGCTTGCCATTGATCGAGAGGGACAAGTCGTAGGACCAGCCATCCGCCGCCAGCTGCAACCGCCATGACTCGCTTTCGGATGTTGCCTCAAGCTGCCAGTCGTCCAGCCAGACGGCCAGTGGCTGCGCCTGTGCGCCGGCATGGCCGACATCGCCCCGGGCCAGTTTCTCTGCAAAGTAGTGCCGGGCATCAAAGCTCACCGCGGCATGGGCCATCCAGGCCGCTTCCAGGGGCCAGTCGGCTGCCTCAGGAGGTTCAGCATCTGCCGGTCTGGGCGTAATGGCTTGGCGGAACTGGGTCCATTGCAGGCCCAACGGCTCACCTTCTTCAGTCCTCAAATTGGCGGTCAGATACCACCATTCGATCCGGTGTTGCGGGTGCGGGCCGAAATCATCGGGAAATATCAGGCGGTCGCCCGGCCCGGGCTGAAGGAAGGGCACTTCGGCGTCGTTTTCTGCGACACCCGCCAGTCCGGCGAACCCTGCTTCTTGTTGTGACTCCGAACAACCGGCCAGAACCACGATGGACAACATCAGTATCCAGCGTCTCATCGCTCACCTCCCGCCAGCGCGTTGGCGTTCACAGGGGCAACCGTTGGTGATTTCAACTGGCGCATCATCAGCAGGCCGATGCTGAGGCCAATCAGCAGACTCAGCACCCCAAGCTCCAGCCAGAACCGGGGATAGACCGCCATGGGCAGGGACCAGCCGAACGCGATGGGGTTGATGCGATGCACCAGAACCAAGGTCAGCCAGATGCCAAGCGGCAGGGCCAGCAGGGTAATTGCAGCGGTCAACGACACTGACAGCCGGATCAGTTGGGCCGATGCTTGTCGCACGGATAGTCCCCAGACGACCAAAAGCCGGAAATACCAGGCCCGGGTGGAGAAGAAGACCCAGCCCATCATCAACAGTGCAATGGCCGCCAGTATCAGGGTCAGGGTAGTCATGGCCCGGGTCAGCAGGAAGGTCTGGTCAAAGATGGCCGTGGCGAGTTCTTCAATAGCCCGGTTGTCCCGGACCGTCAGCTCATCCACCTGCCATACCCGCTTTAATCCACCGGTCACTTCCTCGATGTCGAGATTTCCGGGCGATACCGACAGGCTCTGGAAACCGGTTGCGAAGTCTTCAGGAAGCACCGAAGGATGAATCAGGATTTCGCCAGCGGGGCGACCGTAGTCCGGGTAGGTGGCCAGCACGGGAAACTCGAACGAACCGCTTCCGAGGGTTACCTCCAGGGACTGGCCGACCTGTACATTCTGCCTGCGCGCCAGCTGTTCATTCACCATCACTCCCTGGCCCTGCTGCAGTCGCTGCCAGGGCCGTGACGCTGACTCAAGCAACTGCCAATCGGTCACCAGTGGGCCTACAGGGCCGATGGCAAAGACGTCCACCTCTGTGCCTGCCTCATCCCCGTTGCCCGGCAAAGTTGCACGGCCGCGAATCACCCGGTGCCACAGGCCAGACGCTGCGAGTTCCGGTTGCTCAGCGAGCCAGTCCACCGCGAGGGTCGCATCCGCTGACTCAGGAACTTCAATGTAATAATCCGCCTCCAGTCTCTGCGCGAGCCATCGATCAAATGTACTTTCAAAGGTCGTCACCAGAGCCTGAACCGCCAGAACCATGGCCATGGCGAACTGCAGAGCGACCAATGGCAGTGCCAGACGCCGCGCCAGCACTGATAGCTCCCGATGGCGCCAGCGGGCCTGCAGATTCCGGTCGTGCCCGGACCGCCAATCCGCAAGCCAGGCAATCAATCTCGGTGCAAGGATCCCGGCAGCCACAAACACGAGGGCCACGGCGACAAAAAGCCAGAGCAGATCCGTAACCCAGGCTGACAAGGCCAGGCCAGCGATAAGCACCAACACCACCAAACCGCCGGACCGGCGGCTACTTCCCGCAAACGCTCGGGCCCATGGACGGAGAAAATCGGCCAGGCAAGCCACCAGAACCACCGTCAGCATGGTTGCAAGCGGAACCAGCCAGTTGCCACCCTGGCCCGCGTACAACGGCTGATCGAACAGCCCCTCGAGGGCGCGCCCGAATCCGCTACCCAGCCCGGTCGCCAGCCAGCGACCCAGCCATATACCAGGTACGATACACAGCAGGGCCAACAAGAGAATCTCCACGACCAGCAGCCGGTTGAGTCGGGCTTGGGGGACACCAAACCGGTGCAGCAAAGCGAAGCTGTCTCGACGTTGCGCCATCCCCAGCAGATACACGCTGCGAACCAGCAAGGCGGTAATCAGCAAAACCAGCACGCCCAGCGCGTCAAGATTCAGCAGAAAACTGTCGCCCAGCTCTCCGGTATCCGGGCCAACCCGAAACGGCGCCAATCGATACCCGTCAGGAAGTGACCCGTCAGTGTGGGCATCGGAGATCAGCAACGACAACCCACCTTCGTTCTTTCCGGCAAGTTCAGCCGCTTCACTGATATCAACAAAGGGACGACCATCCAGTTCACCCTGCCAGGGCGCCTCTTCGCTGTCAGGACTCTCAAAGCATCCGGCCGCCAAAGGGGCGATACCCACCACACGACCGCCTTGCGGCGAAGGCACTTCCCACCAGGGCATCACGCAGAGCCCTGCTCGGCGCAGCTCGACAAAATCATCCACAGTCAGGGGCTTACCGTCCTGGCGGACTATCTGCTGGCGTTCGGCCACCGCCGATTCGCTCTGATCAAGACTGGCCCGGGCCTGGCTGGTGAGATGGTGCACGCCCGTCCAGAGCATGGTGGCGAGCACAATCATGGCAGCCAATGCCAGCAGCTGAAGCGGATGGCGGCGGTAATGACTGAACAGGGCGGCCAACAGGGTCATGTCGGGCTCAGGTTTCCGGCACGTGGCCAAGATCCAGATGCTGGCTGCAGCGGGCGGCCAGTTCCGGATCGTGGGTGGCGAGGATCAGTCCGCAGCCATGGCGGGCCTGCAATTCGAAAAGCTGCCCGATCACGGCCTCTGCCGTGTGCCGGTCCAGGCTGCCTGTGGGTTCGTCAGCAAGAACCAGGGCCGGCTTCATGGCAAACACCATGGCCAGTGCCGCGCGCTGGCGTTGTCCCCCGGACACCTGATCCGGGTATCGGTCGGCAAGCTCGCCGATCCCCAGGCGCTCGAGCCAGTCCTGACATCCATCCTCGGATTGGCCGGCAAGCCGGGCACGAAAACGGACGTTGTCCAGCAAAGACAGGGCCGGCATCAGGTTGGCTTCCTGAAAGACTACCCCGATCTGTTGTCGGCGAAGCGTCCCCCAGCGACGTTCAGACTTGCTCTCGGCCTCCGTTGACCGGGCATCAAATGTCTCGCCGAGCACCTGAACCACCCCTGAATCCGGTTTCTCCAGACCACAGAAAATGTTCAGCAAGGTACTCTTGCCGGATCCGGATCGACCGGTCAGCGCCAGTGACTGGCCCCGCTCCAGACCCAGGGAGAGCCCCCTGAGCACGGGCACCGGTTCATTACCGCTGCGGAATTGCTTGTTCAGGCCACGGGCCGAAAGCAGAGAGTCCACCATAGTTTCCCTGTCTGACGAGTTGAGGCGACGGCTTTGCCCGGGTCAATCAGAACCAGGTGGTCAATCCGCCGCCCCGATAGGATCAGCATAGGTTCCGTGCCGGCGCGCACGCCACTCGCGGAACTGCTCCAGCCAGGACAGCAACGCCGGTATGACCAACAGGACCAGCAAAGTCGATAGCCCGAGGCCAAAGGCAATTGAGGTGGCCATGGGGATCAGGAACTGGGCCTGCAGGGACGTTTCGAACATCAGCGGCAATAGCCCGCCGATGGTGGTCAGGGAAGTCAACATAACCGCACGAACCCGCTGTACCGCGGCCTCGTTAAGCGCATCGGTGATTCCCAGGCCCTTTTTCCGCTGCTGGTTGTAGAAAGCTACGAGGATGATGGCGTTATTGACCACAATCCCGGAAAGACCAAACAACCCGAAGAGGGAAAGAATGGTCAGTTGCAGCCCCATCAGCCAGTGCCCCAGCAACGCGCCCACCAGGGCGAACGGGATGATGGCCATAACGATCAGCGGCAGGCTCCAGGAGGCAAACACCCACGCAAGCACCACGTACATCAGCGCCAACCCGATAACCAGTCCGGTTTGCATGTCTCCCAGGGTCTCCCTCTGGTCGGCCGCACGGCCCTCGAAGCTGTAACGCACATTGTAGCGACTGGCGATATCCGGCAGTGCGTCTGCTTCAAGGCTGGTCAGAATCTGGTCGGTGGTGCTGACCCGGGTGTTCAGCCCAGAGGTGACTTCAACCGCCAACCGGCCCTCGGCGTGTCGCAGGGCCTGGAAGCCCTGACGGTGGTCCAGGTTCATGACCTGGGTCAGGGGAACAAAGCGACCGTCCGGCACCCGCACGGTGATTCGGGAGAGCGTCGACAAGCGCTCCCGCTGATCCTTGGGCAGTTGCACGCGAACTTCGACTTCATCCCGGCCATCCTGGTAGATCTGGGCGATCCGGCCGTCGAAGGCAGCCCTGAGCTGGCGCCCGAGATCGGAGGTGGTCAATCCGAGTGCCTCGCCATAGGCGCTGACCTGGTAAAGCAGCTGCTCCCTGCCCCACGGCATGTCATCCTCAACGTCCAGCACACCGGGCAGCGTCGAGAGCGCCTGCCCCAGTTCATCCGCGGCACGCTTCAGATTCTCCGCGTTGTCGCCGGTCAAACGCACATTCACATCCCGGCCCGGCGGCCCGGCCTGACGTTCGGAAATCGTCAGATTGTCCAGCCCGGCCGGTGTCTCCAGACGGCTGCGCCACTCCGTGATAAATTCCGGATTACGAACCGAACGGCGATCGGAGGGCACCAGTTCGATCATCATCGAACCCAGTTCATCGCCGCTACGGGAACTGCCCTCGGCACCCTGGGTTGCGCCCCGGGTAGTGACTGCATGCAAAATGAAATCACCACCAAGCGCCTCTTCGGTCTCATTGAGCGTTCGCTGCATCTGGGTCAGGAACTCCTCAACGGTGCCGCGATCCGTTCCGGCCACAAAGCTGGCATTGGCGTAGAAGACCGAAGGCTCCGGTGTTGGGAAAAAGTTGAATCCGAGCCGGCCACCGGCCAGCAGACCGACCGTTACGATTGCCAGGGCCACCGCGCTCGCCACGGTAGCCCCCCGGTGTTCCAGGCTATACCGAGAGAACCGGCGAAACCGGCCTTCCCGGAAACGGTCGAAACGCTGCTCGAACCCCCGCCGGAAGCGCTCCACGGGACCCGGTGCTTTTGGCTCGGGTTCTGCCTCTCCCGCTTTTTTCTTACGTCTGGGCACGAAGGCATGACGCAAGTGCGCCGGCAATACGATGAAACACTCAAGCAGGGACGCGACCAGAACGCAGATCATCACCAGCGGAATATCGCCCAGAATGTTGCCAATGACACCGCCCACCACGAGCAGGGGCATAAAGGCCGCAACCGTCGTGAGAGACGAGGCCAGCACGGGCCACACCATACGTTTGGCAGCCCCTTCCGAGGCGTAGATGGATTCCTCGCCCATGCGGGAGTGGGCGTCGGCATCCTCGCCCACCACAATGGCATCGTCGACGATCACCCCCAACGCCATGATCAGGGCGAACAGGGAGATCATGTTGATGGAACCCCCAATCAGCCAGAGAACCGCCATGGCCGCCAGGAACGCCGTCGGAATACCCACAGCCACCCACATGGCAACCCGACCGGGGAGAAACAGGTAAAGCAGGCATACCACCAGAACCAGGCCACCCAGCCCGTTGTTCACCAGTAGGGAGATACGATCATCCAGAAGCTGCCAGGTCTCATCGTACACCTCCAGCTTTACCGTCGGCGGCAGCACCGGCCGGGTATCGGCCAGCCAGGTTTCCAGTACCTGGGCCGCTGCCAGCGAATTGCCGTTTTCCGATCGCTGCAGCTGGAGTTCAACGGCCGGCTTGCCGTCCTTCTCGAGGGTCACCTGGCTCTCGCGGGCCTCCTGCCGGATAATCGCCACATCGCCCAGATTGAGCTGGATCCGCTCACCACTGAGCACCGGAATGTTCTCGAATTCCTGGGGGCTTCGGCGCTGTTCCACGGCCCGAAGTTCCCGGGTCGCATCCTGCTGCGCCATCATGCCGGCAGGCAGATCCCGGGAGATGGCGGCCACGCGCTCGGCAATCTGCTCCAGTGACAGCCCCAGTGCTTCCAGCCGCTCAACCGGCACATCAATGCTGATCTGCTGCTCCGGCAGGCCGCGGATCGAAACCCGGTCAATGCCACGCTGGAGCAGTTCATCTTCAAAACGGTAGGTCATCTGCCGCAGCTCACTGCGGTCTACATCGCCGTACACCAGCAACCGGGCCACCGGCTCGTAGCGTTCAATGCGGGTTACCTGGGGTTCCTCCGCCTCCGCCGGGAAATTGGTGAATTCATCCACCTGCTGGCGTACGTCGTCCAGGGCCTGGATCGGATTGGTGCCTTCCTCGAATTCGAGGGTTATGGAGGAAACCCCCTGGGCCGAGGTGGAGGTCATTTTTTTCAGGCCATCGACGCTGCGCAGGCGCTGCTCCAGAGGGTTGGTAATGCCCTGCTCCACGTCTTCGGCGGACGCACCACTCCAGACCACCCGGACACTGACCACGTCCAGGGCAAAGGTGGGGAAGAACTGGATGTTCATGCGGGTCAGAGCCAGCACACCACCGAGCAGCATCACCAGCATGACCAGGTTGGCAGCAACCCGGTGATGAACGAAAAAGCCGATGACGCCCTTTTTCCGCCTCATTGAGATGCCACTCCGGAATCTGCCACATCCACCTTGAGGCCGGTGACAGCGTTGGGCAGATGCGTCGTAATCAGTTGCGCGCCAGATACCAGGGCTTCACCGGATACCAGCAGACGGCGCTCACCATTGCTGCCCCGGGCCTCGCCAATACGTTCTATTCGGGCGCGCTGCATCCGGCCGTCTGAAGACATCAGGTAAACGCTGTCGGCGCCATAAAGAGCACTGAACGGAATCGACACGGTATTGCTCCGTGCCGCCCGTTCAAGCGTGACGGGCATTAAACCGCCCGGACGGATCCCACGGGGATCCCCCTGCAGTTCGAGAATGGCTTCGGTTCCGGACGGATCACTGGTTCCGGCAAACCGGGCAAGCTGAAACCGGTGCTGATCTCCGGCACTGGTGGCAATCAGTGTTTCCCCCCGCTGCAGGGCATCCAGAAGTTCGCCCCGGAACATCTCCGGCACCCTGGCCCTGAGTTCCAGACCATCAACGGGGTAGAGCGACAACAGAGGTTCATTACGGCTGACCTGGTCACCTTCGGCCACGCGGATGTCGGTCGCCATGCCGTCAAAAGGCGCCGTCATAAGGGCCCGTTCGGCATCCCGTCGGGTGCTGAGCAGGTTTGCCTCTGCCTGGGCGAGTTTCGCCTGAAGGCTCTGCAGCCGCGCCGGATGCTCTTCGATTGCCCGTTGCCTGGCATTTACCGTCAGCTCTGCTCTGGCCGCGGCGTCCGTGGCCGCTTCCAGTGCCTCGCGGGAAGCCAGGTTGCGATTCACCAACGACCGGGTACGCTCCAGCTTCCGCCGGGCGTTTTCCAGAATGGCCTGTTCGCTGGCCAGCGCCGTCTGATCATTCCGGTACCGGACCTGCTCCGATCGGATCTGGGCTTCAAGGTCTTTGACCTGTGCTTCGGCCTGGGCCAGCGCAGGCTGGATATCGGCATCGTCCAGTGCCACCAGAAGCTCGCCCTCCTTGACCCGCCGCCCCTCGGTCACGGGCCGCGTACCGATTCGACCGGCCAGGGTTGCTGTCACCGTCAGTTGCTCCGGGGCCAGTACTTCGCCATACAGGGGCAGCACCGGGGTATGCGTGCCCGGCTCAATTTCCTGAACCTGGACACGCCAACTGCGCTCGGTGGCACTGACCTCTGCAGGCTCCGGGCGGGTCATTTTGAGAATCATGAAACCGGCGATACCGACGGCGAGAATCAACAGGGGAATCAGTCTTTTGGACATTACTTGCAGGCCAGCTAAGGTAAATAAAGCCCATTGGGCTGTCGGGTTCAGACTACTATACAATCAGGGCTCGTTTTCGGATCGGACAAGCCGAATTCCTGCGTCAATTTTACGCAGTGTTTTTTCAGTCATGGCAACGGAGAGCATCATTGTTGGCAGCAGAACACCATGTCAATCTTCTCAACGCAACGCTCATTAACGGGCTGATCGTTGCCGTTGTGGTGCTGATCCATCACGAAGTGCTCCTGAATTTAAGCAGCCTTCTGTCGAGAATGCGCCAGAGCCACCGTTTCCGACTGATCGCTGCCGTCTTCGGCATTCTTGCCGCTCACACCCTCCAGGTCTGGATCTTTGCCAGTGCCTTCTATTTCATGCACCACGCCGAGGGCTGGGGCCATTTAACCGGCAATTTCAGCGGCAGCATCCTGGACTGCGCCTACTTTTCCTTCACCACCTTCACGACTCTTGGCTACGGCGATATCGAACCTTTCGGTATTCTGCGCTTTCTCACCGGCATAGAGGCGCTGGCCGGACTGGTTCTGATCACCTGGAGCGCCTCTTTCCTGTTCGTGGAAATGCAGCGCTACTGGCCGACTCGTTGAGGACCCCCTGCACCCTAGACTTTAGTCTAAGGTAGACGGCTACATTGCCGGATTTCTGATCTAATGGCCGGAGCTTGCAGCATGTGCAACCACTTTGTACACATCACTCCAGTGCACCGGATGCCCAGACCAGACCCATGGAAAGCTATACGGAATCACAGAAGCACCTTGCCCGTCCGTACCGCAAAGCGGTGTTAAAAACGCTGCTGATACTGACCGCCGTCAGTGGCCTGCTTTTCTTTATGCTCAACATGCAGAGAGGGAACTACCCCCTGGCCTTTGCCGAGATTGGCATGGCGTGCTACTCGGTTTTCATTTTCTGGGCAATCGGAAACACCAAACACCTGGAACGATGGATCCTGGCGTTTATCCTGCCCTTTTGCATCACCATGATGTTCGCGCTCACGTCTCCCCGGGCGACAACAACCGTATTCGCCTGGGTTCTGTTAATTCCCATCCTTTCTCACCTTCTGATGGGGCGGCGGCTGGGTCTTCTGGTATCAGCCGTGTTCATGGTTACGGCGGCAGTGATTTTCTTCTTCAAATTCCACGATGCGCCGGAGCTGATGCAGCCGCTTCCGATTGCCAACATGGGGCTGATGTCCCTGACCATTCTGGCCTTCTCCCATATTTACGAGATCACCCGGGAGCAATCCGAATCGCGCCTGCTGAAAATGGCCCAGACCGATGCGCTGACAGGTCTCGCCAACCGCGCACGCCTGAGCGACGTTTTCGAGCAGGAGCGCAAGCGCAGCCTCCGCAACGGAACCCCGCTGTCCATGCTGGTGCTGGACCTGGACCACTTCAAACAGGTCAATGATCAGCATGGTCACGAGGCGGGCGACCGGGCGCTCAGGCATGTTGCCGGCACACTGCGGGCATCGCTGAGAGCAACCGATCTTGCCACACGACTGGGCGGTGAAGAGTTCGCCATTCTGCTCACCAACACCACCGCAGACCAGGCTCATCGGGTGGCCGAAAAGATCCGGAATGAGATCGAGTCAAACCCCGTGTCCTATCAGGACCAGGCCATCAGGCTCACCATCAGCGGCGGCATTGCCCAGTTTGGTCCGGACGGCGCCGACCTTCGCAGCCTGATCGGCCGTGCCGACGAGTACCTCTATAACGCCAAGGACGCGGGGCGGAACCGGATCATCAGTTCCGACAGCGTCCTGGTGCCATGCCAGGCGTAAACACCCCGCGTCACACCCACTTGCAGCGCGCCAGGGTGTAATACAGCAGGGGCACCACCAGCACGGTCAGTAACGTGGACATGGCCAGACCGAACACCAGGGATATCGCCAGGCCGTTGAAAATCGGATCGTTCAGGATGAAGTAAGCCCCCACCATCGCCGAAATCGCCGTCAGGGCGATGGGCTTGATGCGCACCGCGCCGGCCAGGACCACCGCTTCGTCCAGTTCGACACCCTCCTCAATGAGCTGCCGAATAAACACCACCAACAGGATGGAATTGCGCACGATGATGCCGGCCAGGGCAATCATGCCGATCATGCTGGTGGCGGTAAATTCCCGCCCCAGAAGGGCATGGCCGGGCATGATGCCGATCATCGTCAGGGGAATGGGCGCCATGATCACCAGCGGCAGAATATAGGAGCGGAACTGGGCCACCAGCAACACGAAGATCATGAACACGCCCACGCTGTAGGCGGCGCCCATATCCCGGAAGGTCTCGTAAGTAATCTGCCATTCACCGTCCCATTTCAGGGTGCCTTTTTCCGGCAACGGGGGCTGATCGATGAAATACTGCTCTGGCGCTCCCTCCTGCTGGTTCAGGCGCTCCACCATGGCAAACATGCCGTACAGCGGCGAATCGACCTCTCCTGCCATATCCGCCGTCACGTAGGTCACCGGCAGCAAATCCTTGTGGTAAATCGCGCCCATCCAGTCGGCCTCGCGAACGTCGGCAATACTCGCCAGCGGGACGAGGTTGCCATCACGACTTCGCACGTTCAGGGATAACAATACCGAGGGCTGGGCCTTGTCACCTTCGCTCAGAATCACACGAATTGGAACAGGGTACTTGGCATGGTCATCGTGCAGGAAGCTGACACTGGTACCGCCCAGGGCCGTCTGGAGGGCACCGACCACCTGGGCCTGGGACACGCCAAGCCTTGCCGCGCGGTCCCGATCCACAACCACTTCCCATTGTCGTGTGGGCGCTTCCAGCGTGGTATCGATATCCACCAGGCCATCCACCTCGGTCATGCCCTCGGCCACCTGGCGGGCCAGTTCCGCCCGGCGGGTTTCATCCACCGCGTAGATTTCCGCCACCACGGGTGACAGTACTGGCGGGCCAGGCGGAACCTCAACAATCTTGACGCTGGCACCGTACTGCTTACCGATCTCGGTCAGCGGCCCCCGCAGGGATTGGGCAATGGCGTGGGACTGCCGTTCCCGGTCCTCCTCATGAATCAGATTGACCTGGATATCGCCATGGTAAGGGTCGCCACGCAAGTAGTATTGCCTGACCAGACCGTTGAAATTGATCGGCGACGCGGTGCCGGCGTAGGTCTGCCAGTTGGCCACCTCATCCACCGTTTCCAGGTAGCTGCCCATTTCCATCAACACCCGCTGGGTCTGCTCCATGGGCGTGCGCTCGGGCATATCCACTACCACCTGCAACTCGGACTTGTTGTCGAACGGCAGCATCTTCAGGATCACCGCCTGGAACACCGGCAGCGAGGTTGCAGCGAGAGTCAGACCCACCACACCCAGCGCCAGCACACGACGCCGCCAGGGATGATCCCCCAGGAACGGCCCGAGCACGGTCCGGAAAATCCGCAGGGACACCGGGCTGACGCCATCGGCAGAGCTGGAAGCCTCCTCGGCTTCGGCGGCCTGCTCACCCTTCTTGTGCTTGAGCAACCGGAACGCCAGCCAGGGCGCCACCACAAAGGCAACAATCTGGGACAGCACCATACCGGCCGAGGCGTTGATCGGAATCGGGCTCATGTAGGGGCCCATCAGGCCACTGACAAAGGCCATCGGAATCAGGGCCGCCATGATGGTGAGGCTGGCCATAATGGTGGGGGTGCCCACCTCGTCCACTGCAACGGGAATAATGTCCTTCACCGCCCGCCGGGTGTTCTGGATCCGCCGGTTGATGTTCTCGGTGATCACGATGCCGTCGTCCACCAGAATGCCGATGGAGAAGATCAGCGCAAACAGGGAGACGCGGTTCAGGGTGAAGCCCCAGGCCCAGGAAAACACCAGGGTCAGCAGCAGAGTGATCAGCACCGCAATGCCGACAATCAGCGCCTGGCGCCAGCCCATGGCCGCCAGCACCAGCAACACAACGCAGAGGGTGGCGGAGATCAGATCGGTTATCAGTTTGCGGGCTTTCTGGGAGGCGGTCACACCATAGTCACGGGTCACCAGAACCTCCACAGATTCCGGCAGTGCCCGGTTGCGTAATTGCTCCAGACGCTCTTCAATGGCCGTGGTGATGTTGATGGCGTTCTCGCCCGGCTTCTTGGCAATGGCCAGGGTCACCGCGGGGTAAACCTCACCGGGCCGGCCGGCCTGGCCGTCCTTGTGGGCCGGCCCGAATCCGGTCATCACACTCTGGTCCACCACGGTGCCACCGCGGCTGACATCCGCCACATCTTCCAGGTACACCGCTGCGCCGTTGTGCATACCCACCACCAGGCGCCGGACATCCTCCACGGTTTCCAGAAGCGTTCCGGCCTGGACCGGTATCGACAGGTTATCCCGGGTAATCCGGGCCTCCTGGCTGCTGGTGTTGGCCGCCGCCAGGGCGTTACGGACATCGTCGATGGTGAGATTGAACCCCGCCAGCAACGCCGGATCGAACCGGATATCCACGCGATCCGGAATGCCACCGGTGGTATAGACATCCCGGGTACCGGGAACCCGTTTCAGGGCGACTTCCAGCATGTGCGCCAGACGGGTCAGCTCCTCACCCGTGTGGCCGTTGACCGGATCGTAGAGGGTCAGGGTCATCACCGGCACATCATCGATGCCCTTGGGCTTGATCACCGGCTGGGTCGCGCCCAGATCGGGCGGCAACCAGTCCTGGTTGGAGTACACCTGGTTGTACAGCCGCACCAGGGCTTCCTGCCGTGGAATACCCACCTCGAACTGCACCGTGATCACGGCCTGGCCCTGGCGGGATACCGAATAGACGTGTTCGACGCCTTTGATCTCACTCATCACCTGTTCGGCGGGCGTGGCAATCGCGCTTTCCACCTCCCGGGTGCTGGCGCCGGGAAAGGCCACCATGATATCGGCCATGGTGACGTCAATCTGGGGCTCTTCTTCTTTGGGCGTGACCACCACGGCCAGGATGCCCAGAATAATTGCCAGAATGGCCAGCAGCGGTGTCAGATGGTTGTTCTGGAAAACCCGGGCGATGGCACCGGATGGACCAACGGGCGGCAAATTACGGCTCACGGGTTCGACTCCTCGCCCGTTCTTTCAAGCGGATTCAGGCGCTCGCTGCCCACCAGTACAGACGGGTTTGTGACTACCCGCTCGCCCTCGCTCAGGCCCGCAAGAATCTCCAGCCGGCCATTGTCCCGCACCCCAGTGCGAACCTGCCTCAGCCTGGGCTGATCCTGATCATCGAGCACAAATACCGCCCTGAGTTCACTGCGTTGAATCAGGCTGCTGGCCGGCACCCACAGGGCCTCCCGGGTGGCAACCGGCACGCTGACTTTCACCAGCATGCCGGGAAACAGGGAACCGTTGGGCTCACTCAGGCGCATGCGCAGGCGGAAAGTATGGGTTTGCGGATTCGCATAGGGATAGAAAGTCATTTCACCGGTTTCCAGCACCCGGCCGTCGGCCAGGGTAACCTGGGCCTGACGCTCCGTACGCGCCAGTTCGGCGTATTTCTGGGGCAGATCGACGACAACCCGAAGCTGTTCCAGAGACAAGCCACTGAGCAGCGGCTGGCCGGGATTGACCGCTTCGCCAACCTCAACGTGGCGTTCGGTCAGGATGCCGCCATAGGGCGCCACCACACGGGTATAGGAAAGCTGCTCCTGCGCCTCGGAAACGGCGGCACTGGCGCGCTCTACCCGGGCCCGGGCAGCGGCCAGGTTGTTGCGGGCCTGATCGAACTCCTGCCGGGATACCAGCCCCCGTTCGTGGACTGCCTCAATCCGGTTAAACCGCTGGCGTGCGTCCACCAGTGCTGCCTCGGCCTCTTCCAGCCCGGCTTGTGCCTGGCGCAAACGGGATCGCTGCTCACTGTCCTCCAGCTGGACAATCAGGTCGCCGGCAGCCACGGAATCATCCACATCAAAGGGCAGGCTCTGAACGGTGCCGCTGGTCTGGGCTGAGACGGTGCTCTGCTGAACGGCTTCGATGATGCCATCGAGGTGCACGGTTTCGTGCAGCTCGTTGCGCTCGACGACCGTTGTCGTCGCCGGTCGGGAAGGCGACGCCTGCTGGCCGAGCGCCGTCTGGGCCAGCAGGCCCAGGGTCACGATCAATCCTGCGGCAGCCATTCGCGACATGGGGCACCTCCGGGAAATTCTGGCTATTAGGTAATAACCAGATATTATCAGGGATCGCACCCGGAAAACACGGCAGGAACAGCTAGCCGGCCGATACGCGGGTGCCCGCGGAGCCGTCAAGGATGGCCACGGCGTCCTGCAGCCGGCCAATGCCACTGACTCCGCCGGCCTCGGCAAAATCGCAGGCGGCCTGCAGTTTCGGGCCCATGGAGCCGGCGGGCATTTCCAGCGCCTGCGCCTCGGCCACGGTCAGCTCGGCAAGCGGCGTCGACTGGTCGGTACCAAAATCGCGATGAACAGCATCCACATCCGTTAACAGGAGCAATGCATCCGCTCCCAGTTGCCGGGCAAGCAACGCACTGGCAGCATCCTTGTCGATAACCGCTTCAATGCCGACCATGCTGCCGTCGTCACGACGCAGCACCGGTATTCCACCGCCGCCGGCGCAAACCACAACCACGCCCTGATCGAGCAACAGTTTCAGTACCCGCATGTCCGGTATTTCCAGCGGTTTCGGCGAGGGCACCACCCGGCGCCATTTGTCACCGTCCGGCGCAATGCTCCAGCCCGCACCGGCTGCCCGGCGCTCAGCCTCCTCGCGGTCATAGACGGGTCCGACAAACTTGGTCGGTTTTTCGAAGGCAGGGTCCTTCGGATCCACCAGGACCTGAGTCAACAAGGTCGCGACCGGCCGGTCATGGCCGAGAGCATTTTCCAGTTCCTGCTCGATCATATAGCCGATCATGCCCTCGGTTTCCGCGCCCAGGACATCCAGCGGGTAAGCCTCATCCGGTTTGTAGGAAGCGCCCTGCAGAGCCAGCAGCCCGACCTGTGGCCCATTGCCATGGGTCACCACAAGATCGTGACCGGCCCGAACGACCGCAGCCAGCGATCGGGCTGCAATCTGCACATTTTTACGCTGGACCTCTGCCGTCAGCGGTTCTCCGCGTTTCAGCAGGGCATTACCCCCCAAAGCTGCCACAACCAGCATGTCAGCCTCCCAGGGTCGCCACGAGAACGGCCTTGATGGTGTGCATGCGGTTCTCGGCCTGATCGAAAACAATCGAAGCGGGGCTTTCGAAGACTTCTTCCGTCACCTCCATGGCGTCGATGCCATAGGTCTCCTGAATCTCCTTCCCCACCACGGTTTCGGTGTTGTGAAAGGCCGGCAGACAATGCATGAATCGAACCCGGGGATTGCCGGTTTTTGCCATAAGGGCGGCATTGACCTGGTAAGGCATCAACAGTTTTATGCGTTCCGCCCATTTTTCCTTTGGCTCACCCATCGACACCCAGACATCGGTGTACACGAAATCGACCCCCGCAACGGCGGCGTCAACATCCTCCGTGATGGTGATGCGGGCTCCGGTTTCAGCCGCCAGCGCCTGGGCCTCCTCCTGAACGGCCTGGCCAGGCCAGCAGGCTTTTGGTGCGCAGAGGCGCACGTCCATGCCCATTTTGGCGCCGCCGATCAGCAGGCTGTCGCCCATGTTGTTGGCAGCATCGCCGATGAACACATACGCCACGTCACGCAGCGGCTTTTCCACATGCTCTTGCATGGTCAGGAAGTCCGCCAGTATCTGGGTGGGGTGAAATTCGTTGGTAAGCCCGTTATAGACCGGCACGCCGGCGTACTGCGCCAGTTCCTCGACAACGGATTGTCCAAAGCCCCGATACTCGATGGCATCGTAGACCCGGCCAAGTACCCGCGCCGTGTCCCTCACCGATTCCTTGTGGCCGATGTGAGTGCCGGTTGGCCCGAGGTAAGTGACCCGCGCGCCCTGATCGAAGGCGGCAACTTCAAACCCGACCCGGGTACGCGTGGAGTTTTTCTCGAAGATCAACGCGATGTCCTTACCCTCGAGCTTGGGGACCTCCGTGCCTGCATACTTGGCGGTCTTCAGATCCGCAGACAACTTCAGCAGAAAACCGATTTCCTTCGGTGTGAAATCCCGCAGCGTCAGAAAATGCCGGTTCTTAAGATTGAATGCCATAACGTTTCTCCTTGGCTATCAGACAGCATCCCGGATGGTCGGGCAACTCATACACCGACCGCCGCCCCGACCCCGGCCCAGCTCGGCACCGGGTATTGCCAGAACCTCGATGCCCGCAGCCGCCAGGGCCGCATTGGTATCGTCGTTACGATCGTAGCCGACAACCACACCGGGGCTCAGGGCCAGCACGTTGTTGCCGTCGTTCCACTGCTCCCGCTCACGCTCTTCGGGCGTGTCGCCACCCGTTGCCACGACCTCCAGAGCCGGGTAGCCCAGAATCTCCGCGACCACCTCGAACAGATGCCGGGAATCCTGATTGAAGGCCAGTGTTTTCGCTCCCTCGCCGGGGCGCAGGTCGTAGCAGATCACGGCATCTGCCACTTCCTTGAAGGCGGTGACCACGTTGCCGCCACAGAAGGTAAACACGGTATCCAGATGCATGGCCGAACGGGTTTTGGGCAACTGGCAGGCAATCACCCGATCCACCATGCCGCCATCAAACAGGGCTTTTGACAGCTGGCCGATGGCCTGAGGCGAGGTTCGCTCGCCCATGCCCACCAGCACCGTTCTGTTGCCCAGCGGCATGACATCCCCACCCTCAAGCGTGGCCAGACCGTGATCCGCCAGAGGATCGCCCCAATGCACCTTAACCTTGCCCGCGAATTTCGGGTGGAATCGGTAGATGGCAGCCATCAGCAGGGTTTCCGGCTTGCGGGCAGCCCAGTACATCGGGTTGAGAGTCACCCCACCATACACCCAGGCGCTGTTGTCCCGGGTGAACAGGAAGTTGGGCAGCGGTGGCAATACGAACCCGAAGCGCCCCAGATGGTTGCCGAACAGACCGACCGGATCAAACGGCAGATCCCCCACCTCCAGACCACCGATCAGGAATTCAGCAAGTGCCTTCTCTGGCAGTTCATCCATCCAGGCCCGCAAATCCGACACCATGCCCACGCCTATGTGGTTCCAGTTGATCCGGTGGTCGAGAATCCAGGCACGGCCTTCGGGAATGGCAAGCGTTTCCGCCAGCAACTCGTTGACGTCCAGAACCTCAACGCCCCGACCACGCATCACGCTGGCAAACACGTCATGATCTTTCTGGGCCTGTTTGACCCAAAAGACATCATCAAACAACAGGGCATCGCAGTTGGATGGGGTCAAACGTCGGTGCGCCAGCCCGGGCCGGCAGATGATGACCTGGCGCAATTTCCCGGTTTCAGAGTGCACTCCAAGTGTGTGTTCAGACATGACAAAGCTCCTTTTGTCGCAGGGTTACAGCGGGGGTCACAAAAGTGTGCCGACGCTGATAACCACAGTGATAAACACGGTCAGAATAAGCAGCAAGGGCCAGATAAAGGCCAGCCAGCGATCGTAGGACACGCGCCCGATGGCAAGGCCGCCAACCACCACCGCGAAGGTGGGGTTGATCAGGTTCACCAGACCGTTGGCAGACTGATAGGCAGTTACCACCAGATCCCGCCCGACGTTGGCAAAATCCGCCAGCGGCGCGAGGATCGGCATGGACAGGACGGCCAGGCCAGAGGACGACGGCACGAAGAAACTCATGCCCACCTCGATCCAGAACATCAGGTTGATAAAGGCCAGTTCCGGCAGGCCACCCAGCGAGGTTTCGGCGCTGTGGAGGATGGTATCGGCAATCATGCCCTGCTCCATGATCACCACGATGCCGCGGGCAAGGCCGACCACCAGGGCAACCCCGAGCAGATCCCGGGCGCCATCGACAAAACTGCCGGTCAGTTTCTTTTCGCCCAGTCGTGCAATGATGCCGATCACAATGGCTGCACCAAAGAACAGAGAGCCCATCCGGGCCATCCACCAGCCCTGGGATGACACACCCCAGATCATCACGGCAAAGGTCAGGGCAAAGATAACCAGGGCAATAATCTGGGTGGTTGTCAGGGTGGCGCTGTGAATCTCCTGGTCACCTCCCTGCAGAAACAGTTTCTTGTGCGCTGCCCATTGCTTTGCCACCACCGAGCGCGAGGGGTCGGTTTTTACGCGATGGGCATATCGCATAACGTAGCCGATACAGATCAACAGGCCGCCGATCAGCAGAATAAAACGCAGCACGATGCCGTCGGTGAACGGTATTCCAGCAGCATTGGCTGCAATCACCGTGGCGAACGGGTTGATGGTTGAACCCAACACGCCGATCCCCGCTCCGATCAGGATGATGGCAACGCCTGTAACGGCGTCGTAGCCGGCCGCAAGTATCACGGGAATCAGAATGGCGTAAAAAGCCAGGGTCTCCTCTGCCATGCCGTAGGTGGTGCCACCGATGGCGAAGAGCACCATCAGTATCGGAATCATCCAGATCTCATGGCCTTTCAGATGCCGCATCGCGCTGCGAATGCCGGTATCAATAGCTCCGGTCGCATTCATCACACCGAGGAAACCACCCAGGAACAGTATAAACATGGCGACATCGATGGCATTGGCAACGTAACTGTCGGGGTCGTAGAACCCGGCTGTGGGTGCCATCAGGACATCAACGAACCCCTGGGGATTCGGATCAACGGTCTGGTAGGTGCCCGGAACTGCCACTTCCCGACCAACCTCTTCATTCATGGCGCGCTCGTACTGCCCGGCCGGAATAAGCCAGGTCAGCGCGGCCACCAGAATAATCAGGCCGAAAAGAATGGTGTAGGCGGTGGGGAATCGGGAAGCAAGGTCGGTTTCAGGGTTTTCTGGCAATTTTTCGTCTTCAGTCACGATGCGTCTCCTTTCGTGAATCGCATTGTGCAGACAGGTTCCTTCCGGGAACCTCAAGAAGCCAAACACAGCCTCAGCGGCTGATGGCCACTGGTTCAGATCTGCATCAGGCCAGCATAGTGCAGCCCGCCGCTTCCTGAATTGAGATAGCGCAATTTTTAATCAACCATAAAAAAGCCCCGGGTGGAGGAGTTGTTTCCACTCGGGGCAAGAATGTCACCCGCCGGCTATGAGAAGCGGGTAACCGCCATGCAAGGTCTTACCACCTGGCTGTCAGTGCGGCACGCAGGGTCCTGCCAGGCTCATTAACTCTTACGGCTTCGGGGTTGAATGGATCAGTATTGGCCCTGCTAACATGGGGCGCCCATGTATTGTCGAACAGGTTATCCACTGCCCAGCTGATGCTCAGATAGTCGGCGAGCGGGTGGCTCCCGGACAGGTTCAGCACGCCGTAGCCTGGCGAGGTGCCGGGATCCTGGCCGGATTCCAGGTCCACCCGGTCCTGTCGGCGGGCCAGCACCCACTCCAGTTCAACGCCATGGCCCATGTGCTGCCAGCCAAGGGTCTGAATAAACTGCACCGGCGGAATCTGCGGCAGGGGTTTGTTTTCGTCACGGTTTTCACCTCGTACCGAGGCCAGACTGCTGTTAGTGCTCCAGGTGCCGTTGCTCCACCCAAGCTGAGCCTCAACACCCATCAGCCGCGCATCGATATTGCGGTAGACGCTGACCTGATCCACATTGCGCGTGCGCAGGACGAAGTCATCCACCTGATCCACCCACACGGCCGGGCGCCAGTGCCAGCCGTTGCTCTGGCCAGGCATCGCCACTTCCACCTTGCGATGCGTCTCAGGGTCGAGAGAAGGGTTGCCTACCCAGCGTCTTGCCGGATCCATGTTGTTCCAGCTGGCAATGTAGCGTTCAGTCACGCCCGGGCTGCGGACGCTATGGCTTGCCGTAACCACCAGCGACTGGATGGGGGAAAACCGCCAATCGCTGCTTACAAAGCCACTGAAGTTGTCATCGCTCGCATCGGTGTTGGTAGTGCCGTAGATCGCCTCGTAGGCATCGGCGGCAGACATGGCCATCATGCCACTACCAAACACCTGATCGGCGGCCCCAGCGGACATTTCCACGCGATCGTAGCGCACGCCACCACCCAGTTTTAACGCCGGGGTTACCCGGTAGAAGCGCTCAGCGAAGAGGCCGAAACGGTCTCGATCCACGTCGGGCCAGAGTACCGACGTCAGCGTATCCAGATTCGCGCCGCCAAACCGTTCGGCGTGCCAGTTATTGGTCTCGACATCCGCACCAATGGCCCAGTCTGTTCTGGCATCCGGACTCTGATCCAGGGTCAGACGGAGGCCCCGGGTTTCGGTCTCGGAATCGGTCAGCATTTTCATCATGGACTCACGGAGACTGAAATTATCCATGATGTGATCAACATCGGCCTGCCAGGCCAGCAGGTTCCAGTTGCCGTTGGCCACGGGCGAGCCCAGCTCCAGTCGCATGATGTCGGTATCGGTTTTCGGCGCATCCATGCCGGAGCCGGCGTATTTCACGTCCCGCTCCTCCTGACGGCTTACCAGGCCTTTGATATAGAACCCGTTATCCGCCTTCCACGCGGCATCGAGGCGGGCCTCAGAGTTCTTGTAGGCGCTGCGCACTTCGTTGCCATCGCCGTCCTCGTAATCGTCCGCCTCGTCGTAACCGCCTGCGAGCCGAAGCCAGGCACTGTCACTCCCCACTGCGGCACTGCCATTGACCAGTTTGCCATTGCCGTTGTCCGCGCCGCCCACCGTCAAATGACCTGTGGTGGCGGAATCATCGAAGACAGGCGCTGCTGTGGTGGCAATAATCTGGCCACCGGTGATCGGGCCCCAGCGAAGGGTCTGGTTACTGGTGCGCAGCTCGAGCAAGGGCGCCAGTGCCGAACTCAGGCGACTGGTTGGGGGATCCATGCGATTCGGGCAGGCCCCTTCAACGCGAATACCGTCCAGAAGCACATCCACCCGCTCCTGGCTTTGACCACGAATCACCGGTTCCAGGCCGCGACCTCCCATTCGGGAGAGCGACACTGACGGATCAGAGGACAAACGTTCAACGGGCTCTGAAGCCAACGTACTCGAGGCCTCTTCTATGCTCTGCCCCTCAGTAACATGAATGACCGGCAAGTCGGGAGAACTCTCCTGGGCCAACACTCCGGCGGGCAAGGAAACCAATCCCGCAGCACACAATCCGATGAAACGCGTTCCAATTACCGTCGCCATACAACCTCATCCTGACCAGCTCTGATAGTTGGCGCCAATCATAAACATCAGCCGGCGCCGGCGCCTGAGACCAAATGCCGCATCCCCTCGGAGGTATTACCGCGTATCCCGATGGAAAAAAACGCTAGAATGCCCGCTATGGAATGGCTGACCCACTCACAGACCGGATTTCAACAGACTGCCCGCTATCTGCTGGGCATGCGTCTGGCTATTGTTGCGCTACAGCTGATCTCGATCGCCGTGGCGGAAACCATGGTAACCCTGGCCCATCGGGCTGAAGCGGTTATCCTGCCCCTCGCCTATGGGGTTATGGCAACCCTGGCCTGGCTCTGGTTTACCCGTCGCCCACCGCGTTCGACACAGGCCGTCAGCCTGGTGCTGATTGTCGATTTGCTTTTGATCGGAGTCTGGCTTTACCTGACGGGCGGCTATACCAACCCCCTGGTTTCCCTGTTGCTGCTGCCTATCGCCGTTGCCATTGTGCTGGTGCCACTGGGCCAGAGCATTGCCGTTACCGTCGCCGGCGTTGCGGTTTACACCTCCCTGGTGATCTGGCATACGCCGGTCACCCATGGACATCACAACGCCAACCTGGCCCAGTTACATCTGGTCGGCATGTGGGTGACCTTCGCCACAACCGCTGCCATCCTGCTGCTGGTTGTCGGTGCCCTGGCACGTCGCCTGCGCCAGCAACAGGCCCAGCTCGCACAGATACGGGAAACCCGGCTGCGAGATGAGCAGATCATCGCCCTCGGACTGTCGGCTGCTGCAGTGGCACATCGCCTGGGGACGCCGCTGAACACCATGACGCTGCTGGTGGAGGAAATGAAATCCGCTGCCCCGGTCGGCGACCCCATTGCCGACGACCTCGCACTGATGGAAAGTCAACTGGGCCTGTGCACGACCCACCTGCAACAGCTGTCTTCGGCGGCCGTGCAGGCCAAGACCGCGCAACTGGAAACCCTGCCAGCCCGGGACTGGGTGGCACGTCTTCGGGAATCCGCTACCCTGCTTTGGCCGGGTGCCGCCATTGAATGGCGTCAGCCTATGTCGGACTGCTCGGTTGCCGTGGACGCCACCCTTGATCAGGCCGTTCTGAATGTGTTGGCCAACGCAGTAACAGCCAGCCCGTCTTGGGTCGCCGTTGCAGCCAGTGAGGGTGCCGATGGCCGGCTGGAACTGGTTGTCGAGGACCATGGTGATGGCCTGGAATCCACCCCGGAAGGTACGCTCGGGGACAAGGTAGTCAGTTCGGAGAATGGGCTCGGAGTTGGCCTTTTCCTTTCCAACGCCACCATCCAGCGTCTTGGAGGCACACTGAAAGCCCGGGGTAGTGCGGACGGTACCACCATCATCATAGAGCTGCCGATAACGGCAGCGACCAACGGCCTAGCGGGAGAACAGGCGTGAGCAAACAACAGGCGTGGCTGCTTATTGATGACGACGACGCCTTTCTGCAGGTGCTTCAGCGCTCACTCGGACGCCAGGGCATCGAAGCACAGCTTGCCCACGGGCATCAGGAAGCAAAAACCGCCCTGCTGGAGGGAACCTTTCACCGGTGCGTACTGGATCTGAACCTGGCCGGCGAAAGCGGCCTGCAGCTTCTGCCAGAGATTCTGGACATGCATCCGGATCTGGAAATCCTGGTGCTGACCGGTTACGGCAGTATCGCCACGGCGGTCGAAGCCATGCGCCGCGGCGCGGTGAACTATCTGTGCAAACCGGTAACGGTCAACCAGCTGCTGGCCGGATTCGAGCCGATTGATGCACCGCCGGATCTCCGGGCGGAGCCGCCCTCGGTCGAGGAAATGGAGTGGGAGCACATCCAGCGGGTTCTCAACGAAAACGAGGGCAACGTCTCTGCCACCGCCCGCGCCCTGAACATGCATCGACGTACCCTGCAACGAAAGCTCCAGAAGCACTCGCGCTGGCGTTGACCGGTACCCATAGGTATTTGGCGCAAAACTGACATTTATCAATTCACCTAGACCATTTACCCATGGTTTTTCAGGGGTATTGCGGTAGCATATGCGGCCGCTCGAACAGGTCTCACAGGGAGGAGAGTTCATTAATTTAAAGACCGGAAACTCAAATTACTGACTCTCATGCCCAGATCCCCCACGACGATTACACCACCCTCAGACATCGACCCCAAGCGCCTGGCCATGGTTGCGGCGGCTACGCCCAATTTTCTGGTGATGCTGGATGATGCCGGCCGCATTGAATGGGTTAACCCCAGCTTTGAGGAACACACGGGGTATCAGCTTGAGGAGGTGCGCGGATGCCTCCCAAAGGAAGTGCTTTACGGGCCGGACACCGACCCCGAAACCATCAAGCGCATTAACCAGAAGCTGCATCGGGCCGAAATCATTGAAGAAGACATTCTTCACTACACCAAAGCCGGACAGCCCTACTGGGTGCATACCTATTGCGTTCCGATAGGTACAGAGCAGGGCGTTGCCCCCGGTTATATCGCCATTCAGAACAACATCTCCGACAGGAAGAACAGCGAGCGGGGCCTGCGGATCGCGGCCAGCGTGTTCGACCGCAGCCACGAAGCCATCCTGATCACCGACCAGTCGAACCGGATCCTGGATGTGAATCCCGCGTTTTCGCGGATTACCGGCTATAGCCGGCAGGAGGTTCTGGGCCTCAACCCGGCGATTCTCAGCTCCGGCCGACATTCCGGGGCATACTACCGGTCCATGTGGCGCACCATCGAGAAAACCGACCACTGGCGGGGCGAAATCTGGAACCGTCGGAAAAACGGTGAAGAGTTTGTGGAGCTGCTATCCATCAGCCGCGTGCATCTGGAAGAACCCGGGCAGTATTACCATGTGGCGGCCTTCTCGGACATCACCGCACTCAAGAACCATGCGCGCGAACTCGACCGGGCGGCCAACTACGACGATCTGACCGGCCTGCCAAACCGCCAGTTGCTGGAAGAGCGACTGCGCACAGCCCGCAGCCACGCCGACCGGCAACATCGCAGCGTGTCGGTGTGCTATCTGGACCTCGACGGCTTCAAGGGTATCAATGACAAATGGGGGCAGTCGGCCGGTGACCAGACCCTGCGCACCCTGGCCGAGCGACTGACCCGTGCGCTGCGCAGCGGCGACACCGTTGCCCGGATCGGTGGCGACGAATTTGTCCTCCTGCTGCAGGGCGATGACAACCACGAAGCGGTTTATCAGCGCATTCTGGCCACCGTCGGCGATCCGGTAACGGTGGGCGATCAGAATGTTTCACTCACGGCCAGCCTCGGCATTACCCGCTACCCGGAAGATGGATCAGACGCCGAAGGTCTGATTCGGCATGCCGATCAGGCCATGTACTCCGCCAAGGAAAAAGGCCGCAATCAGTATCACTTGTTCGATCCCGGCCTGGACGAGCATCGCCGGAACCGGCGCAATCAGTTGATGGAAATCTCCAGGGCCCTGGAAAACGAGGAGTTCGAGCTGTTTTTCCAGCCCCAGATCCGTGTCACGGATTGCGAACTTTTCGGTTTTGAGGCGCTGATCCGCTGGAACCACCCCCAGAAAGGGCTGGTTTCACCGGGCGAATTTCTGCCGATTGTCGAGAACAGTCACCTTGAAGTACCACTGGGACAGTGGGTATTGAAAGAAGCCATTCACCAGATGAACGCCTGGAAGGAAGCGGGAGAGAATCTGGCGATCAGCATTAACATCAGCGCTCCGCACCTGATGGACCGCTCATTTGCCGACTACCTGGAGAGTTACCTGCACAGCCACCCGGAGGTGGCACCCGGCCAGATCACGCTGGAGGTTCTCGAATCGACTGCACTGGAGGACACCCAGCGGGCCAGCAACGTTCTGGCGCGCTGCCAGAGTCTCGGTCTTCAGGTGGCGCTGGACGATTTTGGCACCGGTTTCTCATCCCTGACCTACCTGCGTACGCTTCCGGTGGACATCATCAAGATCGACCAGAGTTTTGTTCGCAACATGCTTGAGGATGCCGGCGACCGCGCCATCGTTGAGAGCGTGATCTTCCTGGCCCAGCGGTTCGCCCACCCGGTTCTGGCCGAAGGCGTTGAAACCATGGAACACGCCCGGACACTCAGGCAGATGGGATGCAATTTCGTGCAGGGCTACGGGATCGCCCGCCCCATGCCGGCAACCGAGGTGCTGGGCTGGGCAAGGAAATGGCAGCATAGGGCCCGTTCCGGCAAGGCCGGCGACCTGCTCAGCACCGCCGTCGCCAGTGGCAAGGGCCTCTGAGCCGGAAAGCTCTACCGGTAGCGTCTCTGGTCCAGCGTGGTCAACCGGTCCGGATGGAAGACCATGAGGCCAGTCACAAAAGTGCCGTTCACGAACCCTTCGGGAATCATGAACAACGGCAGGTAACGGATGTACTCATGCACCAGTTGGTCAAACGTGTAGACGCCACTGCTCCATAGCATGAGGCACATGACACCACCAGCGGCTGCCACGGAAATGCCGGCCCCGAAGAACCCGCAGAAGAAGATATAGGCGAAGAAATTCCGGAAATCCCGCCGGCGTTCCCAGAGCATGATTCCGTGGCTGACAATGGCAGGCACCATCACGGTAATCAGCCCGTTGGCCGCAAACATGATCAGGGGTTCTCGTCCGGTAATTACCGTGATCACCAGCGCCAGCAATCCCGCCAGCACCGCAAGCGCCCACCCCAGCATCAGCGTTATCACCGTGATCCCGAAAATGTGGATGGCCAGGCCGGGAGAAATGCCTGCCCTCAGCTGCCAGACGAATCCGAGTACCACGGCCGCACCGAAGAACGAATGCTGGAGCGCGTTGTCCTTGCGGAAGGCTGGCCAGTCAATGGAGCGCACCGCCCGGACAAGAATTACCAGAAAAAGCAGCAGCGTGATGATCCACTGGCTGGTGGATAGCAGATTTTCAGTCATGCCCATAGTGAACGTACCGCAGTAACGGGGTCGGGTATGACACCTTAGCGGCTCGCCCCACCCCCGGTGCAAGCGAGCCCAGATAGATCAGGCGACCTGTCTCTCTTGCTTGCCAAGGTCAGTGAGGCGCTGCCAGGCTTCAAAGGTGCTGAGGAAAACCTCGCCACCCAGGTGGGAAAGCAGTTCCGTGCCTTTCAGTTTGTCCATGACGGGGCCTTTCACTTCCGCCAGGTGCAACCTCACTCCTGCATCCTTCATACGCTCGTTAATCGCCTCCAGACTTTCGAGGGCCGAGGCGTCCACCAGATTCACGGCCGGACACATCAGCACCAGGTCCTTAAGCTCAGGCTCCCGTATCATCAGGTCCATAACCGTTTCCTCAAGGAAGCGTGCGTTGGCGAAGTACAGGCTCTCGTCCACCCGCAGGAAAGTCACCTTCGGACACAGCTCCACGTCATGGCGGAGCACGTTGCGGAAGTGCTCGGTTCCCGGTACCCGACCAACCACCGCGCTGTGGGGGCGGCTGGTTCGATACAGAAACAGGCCTATCGAAAGCGCCACCCCGGCGATAATGCCGGCCTCGACACTGTGCACCAGAGTCAGCACGATGGTGGCGAGCATGGCGCCAAAGTCCGTGCGGGAGTAGCGCCAGGTGCGACCCAGGGCCGGAAGGTCGATCAGCGTGGCCACGGCGACGATAATGGTCGCTGCCAGGGTCGCCTGGGGCAGATAGGCAATGGCTGGCGTCAGGAATAACGTAGCCATGGCGATACCCACAGCCGCATAGGCGCCGGCGGCGGGAGTCTCGGCCCCAGCGTCAAAGTTGACCACGGAACGGGAGAAGCCACCGGTGACCGGCATGCCGCCGGAAAAACCGGCGCCCAGGTTGGCAGTACCCAGGCCAATCAGCTCCTGGTCCGGATCAATACGCTGGCGACGTTTCGCGGCCAGGGTCTGGCCAACAGACACCGACTCCACGAAACCCACAACACTGATCAGCAACGCGCTGACCGCCAGCTGCTGCCACAAGCCCATGTCCAGGCTCGGCATGGTGAAATCGGGCAGTCCCCGGGGCACATCTCCAACCAGACGCACACCCTGGCCATCAAGCTGGAACTGCCAGGCCACCAGGGTGGTGACCAGAACCGCCAGAATCGGCGCGGTTTTGGTAAGAATATCCGCCATTCTCGGGGCCAACCCCATTGCCATCAGAAGCGGCTTCAGACGTTTGCGGGCCAGCATCAGGAAAATCAGCGCTCCGGCACCGACCCCCAACGTTGCCAGGTTGGTGTCACCGATGGATCCCAACAGCGAGTGAGCAATTTCCAGAAGGTTGTGACCCGAGGCCTGGATTCCGAAGATATGCTTCAGCTGACTGGCAGCAATCACAATGCCGGAGGCCGTGATAAAGCCCGAAATCACCGGATGGCTGAGAAAATTGGCCAGGAAACCCAGCCTAAGGACACCCATCAGGGTCAGCATCAACCCAGACATGACCGCCAGCAAAACGGCACCCGCCACGTATTCCGGTGTACCGGACTCCGCAAGGGGTGCCAGGGCCGCTGCGGTCATCAGGGAAGCCACAGCAACCGGGCCCACCGACAGTGTTCGGCTGGTGCCGAAGACAGCGTAAATAACCAGGGGCAGGATACTGGCGTACAGACCCACCTGGGCAGGCAACCCGGCCAGCAGGGCATAGGCCAGCGACTGGGGGATGAGCATGACGGTAACGATGATCGCGGCCACCAGATCACTGGTGGCCTGTTCCCGGCCATATTTTGGGGCCCAATCCAGAATGGGCAGATAGCGTTTAAGATTCATCGGGAATCTCAGAACAGGTTAACCGGTACTTTCAGGTAAACCTGACCATTGTCTTCAGCCGGAGGCATATGGCCTGCCCGCATGTTGACCTGGACCGAAGGCAGAATCAGCCGTGGCATATCCAGGGTCGCGTCCCGTTCGGTCCGCATCTTCACGAACTCTTCCTCGGAAACACCTTCGTGGACATGGATGTTTGCTTCCCGCTGCTCGGCCACCGTGGTCATATGCTGATACTCGTCACGGCCGGGCGCCTTGTAGTCGTGACACAGGAAGATACGGGTTTCTGCCGGCAGAGACAGTACCTTCTGGATAGACTGGTACAGGGTGCGGGCATCGCCACCCGGGAAATCACAGCGGGCGGTGCCGAAATCCGGCATAAACAGGGTGTCACCCACGAAGGCGGCATCGCCAACCACATAGGTCAGGCAGGCAGGGGTGTGCCCCGGGGTATGCAATACGCGCCCCTCAAGACCACCGATGGCGAATGTGTCGCCCTCTCTGAACAGCTGATCGAACTGGCTGCCGTCGCGCTGGAATTCGGTGCCGGCGTTAAACGCCTTGCCAAATATTTCCTGTACGTCTCGGATGTGCGCACCAATGCCGGTCTTGCCGCCCAACTTCTCATGCAGGTAAGGCGCGGCCGACAAGTGATCCGCGTGTACGTGGGTCTCCAGAATCCACTCGACCTTCAGATCGTTGCTGCGGATGTACTCGATAATCTCGTCTGCAGAACGCACGTCGGTGGTGCCAGCGGCGTAATCAAAATCCAGGACCGAATCGAGAATGGCACAGGCCTGGCTGTCCGGGTCGCGCACCACATAACTGAAGGTATTGGTGGGTTCATCAAAAAAATGCTGAACGATCGGGTTGCTCATGGCAGTCACCTCTGGAGTATCCGAATATCAAATTTAATATAAGCATATACTATTTCGTAATATGAGGTGAAATGATCTTTTTTTATATGCGCAATGTTCCTGATGCATCAACAAGGCAGTCCCGCCCTGCCTGCTTGGCCATATAGAGCCGATCATCTGCCCGGGCAATCAAGGCATCGGGAGTCGCTGGCTGGTCAACGAACTCTTCGATCGCCGCCACACCCGCACTGACGGTCACCGGAATGTCCGTGTCATTGAACACAAACCTTTCCTCATGCACAGCTTCGAGAATTCGCTGCACAAACTGCCTCACGTCCCCGTGTTCCACGGCGCTGAAAACAACAATGAACTCCTCGCCACCGAAACGGGCAACCACATCCATGGAGCGGGTCTGGCTCACCAGGATGTCAGCAAAGCGCTGGAGGATATAATCGCCCCCGAGGTGTCCGATGGAGTCGTTGATCGTCTTGAAGTGATCGATGTCGAAGATCGCCAGGGCGAAACGTTCTCCCCGACGGTTACTCCGGCCCAGCATTTCATCCAGCCTTGGCATCAGGTAGCGGCGATTATGCAGACCGGTCAGCGGATCACGAATGGACTGGTTAAGCAGCTCTTCTTCCAGGCGATTGCGCTCAAGAGCACCCGACAACAGGCCGGAGACGATGATCAACAGATCGGCCTGATCCAGACGCCAGCTTCGTCGACGCAGGGAGTCAACGCCGAAAAACCCGGTGACCCGTCCACGCACCCGGATGGGCACACAGAACATGGAAGATACGCCCTGCTCCTGAAGCAGAGCCCGCTCGGGTGCGGCCTCCCGCGGCAGTCGATCGACATCTTCGATGAACACCACGCGGCTGCCACTGACCATGCCCTCGATCTGTTCCTGCCACCAGTGAAAATCCTCGATCGGTACCTCTTGCTGGGTCTCAATCAGGGCAGGGACACCGTCCCTGCACCATTCATGGGTATTGGTCATTACGGCGTAATCGTCGGTAAAGCAGTACAGGTAGGCCCGGTCTACCTTGAAAAACAGGCCGATGGATCGCAGGAGCTCATCAATGCACTGATCAATGGTGCCAAAGCCCAGATTGATGAATTCGGTGGAAAGGCGGGCAATGAGCTTCTGGAAACCAGCCTGGAAGGAAAACTCCGCCTCGCTATCTCGGAGGCTCTGCTCCAGGTTTTTGTAATGCTGGATGTTATGGAACTGACCGTACCAGAGGGTACTGCCATCGGGTTGCCGCTCCGGCTCGGAGCTGACCTCGAACCACTCGTAGTCGCCATTCTGCAGTCTGAGCCGCGCGCGGTACGACCAGGTTTTCAGGGTATCCGCAGAGACACGGATACTCTCCATGACGGCCTCAACGTCGTCGGGGTGGATCATCGCAAAAATCGGATCCGCGTTGTCATTCAGATCCCACGGGGCTATGCCAAAAAGTGCCTGAACACGTTCACTGATGAAGGGGCATCGATGGGACTCCCGATCTGCACCCAGCCAATAGATGAAAAGGACGCCAGGCACCCCTGAGGCCAGTTTCTGGAAAAAACGGGCAGACAAACCGGTTTGCTGCCCGTTGCCGGACCTTGACGCCTTGGACACCCTGTCCTCCCAACGGACGAATCACCCTGCTCATAAAAGAGTGTAGCCCACGCTGACAGGAAGCAAACCGATTCCGGAGACGACGAATCAGAGCGAGTCCAGACGGTTCCTGGCTTCTTCCCGCCGACCGGCATCAGCGACGTCGCGGCCCGCCCTGTCGGGTGCTTCGAGGACTTTCTGCAGATAGCTCCGGGCTCTTTCAGGCTCGCCCTGGTCCAGCAGAAAATCGCCAAAGAAGAAATTGGCATCCATACCATCAGGATTGATCGCCAATGCTTTCTGCAAATACTGACGGGCCTTGTCGTCATCACCGAAGCCCAGTGGCCAGCCAGGAACCTGGTAATAAAGGCTGCCAAGGGATGTGTAAGCCGAGCCATCCAGCGCATCAGGATCGATAGCCAGGGCCGCTTCCAGGGATTTCCGGGCGTCCTTGACCAGGCCCAGGGCACCCAGACCACCTTTGGCACCGGCGTAGGTGCTCAGCACAATACCCTGCCAGATCAGCGGCTCTGCCCGATCCGGATAATGGGCAACAAACTGTTCCGCCTCGCCAGCCAGGCCCTCGAAGGCTTTCTCTTTTTCGTCCTCCGGTACCTGGTACTGGATCTCGGCCCAGCGATGCTGGATGTCGGCCAGCTCGGTCTCAAGAGCAGCTGCCCAAAGCGGCTGGGCAGCCAGACACAAGACCATCAATAAAACACGTTTCATGACAACACTCCCGGATTCAGAAACCGCCGGATCACCGGCAGTTGCTTCAGCATCGCCTTATCGACAATTTTGGGCAGGATGCCGTTGATGACCACGAACAACTTCTCGGGCCAGCCCAGAAAACGCCGGCGATCGTCATTTTCCATAGCAGCCAGAATCTGCGCCGCCACCGCTCCAGGTGCGTCCATGGCGTTGCCGAGTGCCCGGTTCAGCTCGTTCACGGCCTTCGGATTCATGTCCGTGGCAGTGGCGCGGGGGGCCACATAGATCACCTGAACCGGGGTATCGGCCAGTTCCCTGCGCAGGGCTTCGCTGAAACCGCGCAGACCAAACTTGCTGGCGCAGTATGCGGTGTAGCCGGGGAAACCGATGCTGCCAAAGGTGGACCCCACGAACACCAGCGCTCCCTGTTCGGCTTTTTCAAACCTTGGTGCAAAATGCCTGGCGACAATCATCGCTGACCGGAGATTGACGGCAATCTGGGCGTCCAGTTCATTGACTGTCATATTGCCCAGGCTGGCAAAGCAGTTCTGGCCGGCACAGTGGATAACGCCATCAATATCCGGATAGGCATCGCCGAGCCGAACCAGCTGCTGGTCGAGGTCCGGCGCCGCAAGATCCAGATGTACGAGCGAGACACCTTCCCGATGTTCAAGCTTTTCCGGGTGCCGGGAAGCGATAATCACCCGAGCACCTGCCCTGACCAACGGCTCCACGAGCGCCTTTCCTATACCGCCGGTGCCACCCAGAAGCAGGAACACCCGATCATGCAGCCTCATGGCGCCGCTCCTTGCGATTCTCGGGCACGGGGATGCTGTGCAGCATGTCGCCGTATAGCCGGTAGACCATACGGGCCGCCTCGATAATGGCCTGCTGGTCATCCGGATCGGTGATTTCGTTCATCAGGTTCCGGAAGAACTCGAAATGCTCCTGGTCCAGAGCACCATGGGAGTAGAGGTAGCTGAACGCTTCCTTGGGCAGGCCAAGCTGTTTCTGGATGGCTTCACCGAGCGGCGTCGCCAGCTCGATCGACGTTCCCTCAAGCACCTGAACCATGCCGAAAAAGGCGGCCGGGTTCCCGCGGTTGATGCGGTCATAGAGGTAGGCGACCATCAGCTCGATAGAGGTATCCGGGCTGCCATGACGAATGGCTTCCTTGTCCTCTCCGCAGGCCGCAAGATCGTTGAGGATCCACTCATGGTGGCCATACTCCTCCTCGATGTATTCCACCAACGCCTTTCGCACAAATTCCAGACGCTCGGGTAAGCGGCCACCGCACGCCATCATCAGGGGCACGGTGTGTTTCACGTGGTGATACGCCTGGGTGAGAAACCAGGTATAGCCATTCAGGTCAAACCGGCCCTCGCGGATGGCCTCAATAACAGGCGCACCGGTTACGTGGGCGCGGGCTTGTGCAGTTTCGGACTGCAGTCGATCGAAAAATGCCATGAAAGATCCTCCTGGCGGGTTTGAAAGTTCAGAATTGGATATCGAAAGATTCATGAAAATCGGAAATGCGCCGGCCAGCAGCGTTGGCAGATCCGCCTGAATCTGTTGGCGAACAGGCCGGCCGTTTGCAGTCAGGTAGCCCTCAGCCTGGCTCAATGGCTGACGGCGGATATAGACACCGGACAAACGGGCGTAGTCCGGCAAATTGTTGTTCAGAGCGTCCAGCTGCGAGCGCAACGCTTCAGGTGAACGACCATCCTGCACCACAACGAGGGCGGAAGGGCAGGGATCGCCATCACCAAACACCACCGCCTGGCGGGCACCTATCGCCTGTATGAGTTCACTCTCCAGCCATTCCGGGCTGATGTTGCGACCAAAGCTGGTAATCAGAAGATTCTTCGCGCGACCGCTCACCGACAGGAAACCCCCGGCATCCCGGGCACCCAGGTCACCGGTATCCAGCCACTCATCCCCTGCCGGTTCATCCCCCAGGTAACCCAGGTGGGTGTTCCCGGCCACCAGAATGTGTCCGCGGTCATCCACCCGTACCCGAACATGGGAGAGCGGTTTACCCACCGCACCTTCGCGTTCGGTTCCAGGCACGTTCAATGCAACCACGGAACTGCACTCGGAAAGCCCATAACCCTCATAAAGCGGCAGGCCGACCGCGCGGCCCCTGGCAAGCAGGTCGGACGAAACCCGTCCGCCACCAACCGCCAGAAACCGGAAAGAATTACTGTCCAGCTGTTTCTGTTCGGCCGCAGACACCAGCGTCATAGCCAGTTCCGGCACCAGAATCAGGGACTGCGGCTGGTGTTCGTTGACGCCCTGTACCAGCCGGTCGATGTCCAGCCCACTGCTTCCGGTCATGCCCAGATCCTGCAAGGGTGCGACCATTACCGTACTGCCCATAAGCAATGGCAGATAAACCCCGGCAATGTTCTCCAGCAATGTGGCCAGTGGCAGGATGCACAGGTGCCGCTCAAGGTCGACGCCCTCAAGACGCTCCTGCAAGGCCAGCGTGGTGGCCGTCATCTGGGCCACCGACAGGCAGACGCCCTTTGGGTTGCCTGTACTGCCAGACGTAAAGGTTATCTTCGCGGTCTGCTCCGGCATCCAGGCGGCTGCCGCTGTTACCGGCAAATGCCTTAGCCAGACACCATGGCCAATGTGCTCACCGCCATTGCTTGCGCCCCCTGACAACAGGCAATCAAGGCCAGCTCGTTCAGTCAGGTGTTCCGTCTGGGTCCGTGAAAAAAACACCGGCACGGGGACACACACCACGCCGGCAAGCAAACAGGCCAGATCGGCAAGAATCCACGCCACGGAGTTGTCGCCACACAGGCCGGCCCGGCGCACACCAAGGCGCGTCAACTGGTCGGCGAGAGCCTCGGCCGCCTGCATCATCTGAGCGTATGTGAAGGCCGACTCCGGCCCCTGGAGCGCCGTTTGTGAGGGTTGGACGGCCGCCTGGCGTTGCAGAAGTTCAGGCAATGTGGCCATAGGAACCTCCTGCCATCGCTTCTTCCCCGGGGGCTTCGGACTCAACCGGCTGAATCAACCGGAGCAAACCGGCGGTCCGCAGTGCCGACATACCATCGGCGACACGAATGGCCATCACCACCGGATGATGGTCGTAATAACGCCCCCAGCCGGCACCGCCATCGGGCAACATGGCGGGATCGGCAGTCGCCAGGACCTGAGTGGCAATGCCCAGGCGATGAAAACTGTTGCGTAGCTGATCCGTGCCGGTGCACACCACCCAGTCATAACCGGCCCCATCCAGCCACACCGACAACGAGGCAAACAGAAAACGGCTAACGCCGGCTTCAACGCCCGCCAGATGGGCAATCTCCGCGATCCGATGTCGCTCGATGCCCGCAACCGGCATCACCGACTCCACAGGCACCGACAGATAATCTTCCAGGAACAGTTTTTCCAGCGCAGCATTACGAACACCGACCGCGGCAAGAAGACTGCCCTGAGCCGTTGTCAGGGCAAGCAATGCCGGTATGCGCAGAGAAGGCTCGGCGCCATAGGCATGCAGGAAGCGCCGACGGATAAAATCCGCGACCGTCCCGGCCATTGCCGTCTCGGGACGGATCTCGTTAAACCAGCGACCGGCACAACGGATGACCGGAACCACCTCCTCGGAATCCGGGGGACAACATGTGGACATCATCAGCGGGTCTGTCATAAAAGGCCTCTCTTAAGGTACGCCTCCCAGACTAGAGCGCCAGCCTTAACCAAGGCTTAAGAACAGCCGGAAGTTTTCTTAAGCTGGCCTTAAGATTTCTGTGCCAGAATGATCACCAGACCGGTAACAGGACCTGCCATGCGGATATTGCTTGTAGAAGACGACCATCACCTGGCCAACACCATGCTGGGAATGTTGCGTGACGGACAGAACACGGTGGACTGGCTCGACGACGGCCAGCAGGCCCTGGGTGCACTCACCAGCGAGCACTTTGATCTGGCAATACTGGACCTGACTCTGCCCCGCGTTGATGGCCTGGACATCCTGAAGGCAGCCAGGAAACAGGGCGTGCAAACGCCGGTGATCATCCTGACTGCCCGTTCCGGTCTGGATGAAAAACTGACCGGCCTGGATGCCGGCGCCGATGACTACCTCACCAAACCCTTCGCCATGGCGGAGCTCAAGGCCAGAATCCGGGCAGTCACACGTCGGGGCTCCTCGGTGCCGCAGAACGGTCTGACGGTGGGCCAACTGGTGCTCAACCCGGACAACGGACAACTGACCAGCGGCGGCGAAACCACCACATTGCCCCGCAGTGAATTCCAGATTCTTCACTACCTGATGCGACACCCGGATCAGGTAGCCACACGACGACGGCTGGAAGAACAGCTTTACGGCTGGGACCACGGCGCGGAAAGCAACGCCCTGGAGGTGCACATCCACCACCTGCGTCGCAGGGTTGGCAAGGAAACCATTCGGACCCTACGCGGTGTCGGTTATCTGCTCGACAGCCAGGCTGCCGCCAGGGTGACCGAATGTCCCTGACCCGCACACTGACCCTGCTGGTTACCTCCACCGTTCTGCTGATTGCACTTGTTGCTGCGGCCTGGAGCTACATCGAAAGCAACCACGAGCTTGAGGAGCTGTTTGACGCCGAGCTGGCACAAAGCACGCGGATCGTTCAGGGTCTCGTGCAGCACCTGGCAGACACCCAGTCTGTAGAGCAGCTACCTAGAACTTTGAGCGAAACCCTGGAGCTGCCCCGACCCGACACGCCAGGAGTGGATTTTGAAGCTGACAATAACGAAATCCTGCCCGGTGGAACCGGGCACAAGTACGAGAAGAAACTGGCATTCGAGGTCTGGACCCCGGAGCGCGAACCATTGCTGGATACCCTCAAAGCCGACGATACCGAAGGACTGACACCCGGCTATTCCTGGGCAGAGTCCAGTGGCTTTCGCTGGCGAGTGTTTACACTCCAGGATCCAATCACCGGTTTCTGGATCCGGACGGCACAGCGCGAAGATATTCGTGAGGAGCTTAGCGAGGAACTGGCCCTGGGGAACATTCTGCCGTTGTTGATTGCCCTGCCCCTGCTGTTACTTGCCGCCAGTGCCGCCATCCAGCTCGGTTTCAGGCCGCTTTTAAAGCTTGAGCGCCCAATCCGCAACATGGCCCCGGAAAATATACACCCACTGGACGACCGGCAGGCGCCCAAGGAAGTCGCCGGTCTGGTGCAGGCGGTGAATGGTCTGCTCCTTCGCCTCAACCAGGCCCTGGAACGGGAGAGGCGGTTTTCTGCCGATGCCGCCCACGAACTGAGGACACCGCTTACGGCCCTGCGCCTGAATTTGGAAAAAGTCTACGAGAACGACCCGGAGCAATACGGCGGTCTGATCCAGTCCGTGGACCGCATGGTGCACCTGGTTGAGCAGATGCTGCTGCTCAACCGCGTCGACTCTGGTGCCGATTTCACCCCGGAATACCACAACCTGTCTGCCATCGTGGAACAGAGCATTGCCGATGTGGCACCGCTGGCCCTGAAAAAGGACATCGACCCCGTGCTGCAGGACGATGCCGGTCAGGCCCTGGTCTCCTGCCACAGCGCCTTGATCAACACGCTCATGCGCTCCCTGCTGGCGAACGCCATCCAGTACAGCCCCGAACACACAAGCATCGAAACACACCTCACGCCTGCCGGTGAGGGATACCATATAACCGTGTGCGACCAGGGCCCCGGCATCCCAGCCGAGGCACGTGAGCGGGCTTTGAGCCGTTTTGTCCGGCTGGACCAGCGACTCGGTGGTGGCGCGGGTCTCGGGCTGGCCATCGCCAGGCGCATCGCTGAACTTCATGGTGGCCAGCTCACCCTGGGCGACCGGCCGGATGGCAACTCGGGCCTGTGCGTCAGCATCTGGCTCCCGGCCCGTGCCACCTCTCGTCTCAAGAAGGTTTAAGATTGTTTTAAGGTTTGAGGAGGATACTCCGGCCCAATTGAACAGGGCCGACAGACGGCCCGGTTGATATTCCGTTTTCGAGGATGTCTTTACATGGGTCAGGAAAGAACTCTTTCGCTGGTTATACCGGCCAAGGATGAAGAAGCCAACATCGCTACCCTGCTGACCGAGGCCTATGGGGTAATGCGTGACTATCACGGCTTTGAGGTGGTGCTGGTGGATGATGGCAGCACAGACAGCACGCTGGACACAGCCGTTCGGACAGCCCGGGCCCTCGGCGGCCGGTTGTTGACCATTCGCCACGAGCGCAGCATCGGCCAGAGCGGTGCCCTGGCATCGGGTATCCGACAGGCCCGGAGCAGGTTGATTGTTACCATGGATGGCGATGGCCAGAACGATCCGGCCGACATTCCCGCCATGCTGCAGAAAGCCAACACCATGCGGAACCCGGACTTCTGTATTGCCGGCTATCGCAAGAATCGCAAGGACACTGCGTGGAAGCGCTTCCAGTCCCGCCTGGCCAATCGCGTGCGGGATGCACTGCTTCATGATGGCGTGCCCGATACCGGTTGCGGCCTGAAGCTGTTTCCCCGGGAAACCTTCCTCAAACTCCCCTGGTTCGATCACGGACACCGATTCATCCCGGCGCTGGTACGCGGGATCGGCGGTGACATTGCCATCGTGGAGGTAAACCACCGCCCACGCATCGCCGGGATTTCCAAATACAACGCCTGGAACCGGACCTGGGCCGGCATCCTGGACCTGCTCGGTGTACTCTGGTTGCTGCACCGCACCCGGGTTCCTGTTATCAGCAGTGCCGGTCAGGCCGATCCACAGGGATCGGTGGCGGAGCGCTCCTGACATGATCAACGGTTCCCGCTGGCTGGCCTTCGCCGCCCTGGTGCTGGTTGGCTATCTGACCATCCACAACGGCTGGCTCGACTTCATTGCCGACCAGAATGAAGTGGCGAACTATCTCCACAGCCATGGTGTCGGCGGATTGGTGGTGATTACCCTCGCCGGCGCATTGTTTACCGGCCTCGGCGCTCCACGCCAGTTGCTCGCCTTCGTGCTGGGTTTTGCGCTGGGCGGGTTCAACGGGACACTGCTGTCGACCCTGGCCGCCGCCATCGGGGCCACCGGCTGTTTCCTGACCGCCCGCTGGCTGCTGCGAACGCCATTGAGCCGGCGGTTCAGCCATCGCATGCAGCAGTTTGATCGCCTGTTCCGGGAGCAGACGCTGTTGAAGGTTCTCATGGTGCGTTTGCTGCCGGTGGGCAGTAACCTGGTGACCAACCTTGTCGCAGGCTGCTCCGGGATCCGTTTCTCACCGTTCCTGTTCGGCAGCACCCTTGGCTACCTGCCCCAGATGCTGGTGTTTGCCCTGGCCGGTGCCGGTATCGGCAATGCTAATGCCTATCAGCTTGCCGTGAGCATCGGCTTTTTCATTCTCGCCTCGCTGATTGGTGCTTTTCTCTATCACAACCAGAGGGCCAGGACGCTGGCCGATTCCGTTTCCGACTCTCTCTGAGACCGAACCATGCCTGCATCACCCTTCGTCCGCCACCTGCCGGACACCGTGTTTAACCTTTCCCGCAATCAACTCCTGCTGTTACTGCTGGCCTTTGCCGCAGTCGTGATTTTTACCGGGATCGGACTACGTTCCCCCTGGCCTGCCGACGAACCGAGGTTCGCGGAAGTGGCCCGCGAAATGGTCGCCTCCGGGCAATGGCTGATCCCCATGCGGGGTGGTGAGTTCTACCCGGACAAGCCACCGGTGTTCATGTGGAGTATTGCCTTCTTTTACTGGCTGACCGGCAACCTGAAGATTGCATTCCTGCTGCCCAATGCGCTGTGTAGCCTGCTGACACTGGGACTGGTCTTTGATCTGGGCACCCGCCTGTGGAACCAGCGAACCGGTGCCATCGCGGTCATGTTGCTGATGCTTGCGCCCCAGTTCGTGATCCAGGCCCAGAAAGCCCAGATCGACGCCATGGTCGCCTGCTGGATTGCGGTTGCCTGCTACGGCCTGATCCGACACTTTTTTAGCGGGCCCGCCTGGGGATGGTACTTCGTTGGCTGGGCATTTATGGGGCTCGGGATCATCACCAAAGGGGTTGGCTTCCTGCCGGCGCTGATGCTCATTCCGATCGTGGTCATGAAGCTTCGCGATCGCGCATTGTTCCGTGGCACGCTCACCTGGCGCTGCGCACTGGGCCCGCTGGCCATGCTGGCAGTGGTTGCCGCCTGGCTGATTCCCATGGTGCTTTACGTTAACAATCTCGGCACCGAAGAGGCCCTGGCTTATCGGAATAATATCCTGTTCAAGCAGACCGGCGAGCGCTATGCCGACTCATGGGGCCATATCCAGCCCTGGTACTATTACCTCACCAGCGTAATTCCCTCGCTCTGGTTTCCTCTTCCGCTGTTGCTGCTGGCCTTGATCCGGCCCCTGTCTGAAACCGCCCGGTACCGGCCGATTATTCCTGTACTTCTGGGCTGGATTGCCCTGGTCATCGTGTTTTTCAGCCTCAGCCCCGGCAAGCGCGGTGTTTACCTGTTGCCAGCATTGCCCATGCTGGCGCTGATTCTCGCCCCGCTGCTCAGCAGCCAGAAACCGGCGGGGTGGTTTCCGCCGCTCCTGACAGGTGTGCAGTTACTGCTCGGTATCGCGTTGATGGCGGTTGGCGTCCTGGCCTGGAACGACCACCCCAGGTTGGTTGAAAAAGTGGCTGACTACAGCACCGACCCGGCCAAACTGCACGAGGCGGGGACGTTCGTCTTCGTCATAGGACTGGCCTGGCTGATCACCCTGTTCGGGTTCTGGCGCTCCCGTGCGCTGGGGCGTCTGTTTCTGGCCATGATGATCACCTGGCTGCTGCTGGGCACCTGGGGCTATCGAATTCTTGAGCCGCTTCGAACTCCTCGCAACGTGCTGGCCGCCGCAGAACAGCATATCCCGCCCGGCGGGCAGCTCGGCATGATCGACTTCCGGGAGCAGTTCCTGCTGTTTTCCAAACGCGACTTCACCCATTTCAGCTTCTTTACCGGTCGGGAACAGGAAAATCGCAATGCCTGGTTGTGGATGAGCGAAACCGAGGACAGCTATCTCCTCGTCGCCGATCAGATTGAGCTACCCTGCTTCACCAAAGAGGGTGCCATTCCCGTGGGCACGGCCCACCGGGACAGCTACCTATTATTGACTGATGAACAAATGAACCCCAGCTGCGCACCACCAGACAAGGTCAAACGGTTTACCACGCCTGAGCCCGGCAGTTGGCAGGATTGAGCTGGCGAGGGATTAAGAGAAGAAGAAACGATGAAAAAGCATGAAATTAAAGCCCGTCGGAAAGAAAACCGTGTTGATTCCGTGAAAATCGTACGATCCCCCTCGAATGCGCACGAATGGGTCATACTTTTTAAGGATATTGAAGGAAAGACCTTTTTCCTGATCTCAGACGACGATCATGTCTGCAGCTACGCAAACCTGGATGCGACCGTCGAGGCACTCGACGCCCTGGGGTTTGCCCGTGCCGAAGTGCTGTTCTGACAGGCCCTACCTGGTTTTGGGCAAGGTCACCGAAACCTGCAGGCCCTGACCTCCCGGGCCAGCACCCAGCCGGATATCGCCACCCATCCCCCGAATCAGGGTGCGGGCGATAGCCAGGCCCAGGCCTGCGCCACCGGTTTCGCGGCTGCGTGAGTGTTCCAGCCGATAGAAGGGTTCAAAAACCCGTTCCCGGTCCGCCTCCAGAATACCCGGCCCCTGATCAACAATCGTGACAACCGCTTCTGTGTCTGTGGTTGCCAGTGTTACTTCCGCCTGCTCGCCATAATTAACCGCGTTCTCAATCAAATTACGCAGGGCACGTTTGACGGCTTCGGGCTGCCCCTGGAGTACAGATCTCGGGCTGTCATCACAGTGCACCGCCAGCCCCATTTCCTGGAGATCGCCACACAGGCTGTCCAGCAGGGTCGCCAGATCATAGCGACGATGCTGTTCGGTGGTGGTGCCCCGGATGAAATCGAGGGTAGCTTCGGCAAGATGCTGCATTTCCCTGAGGGAATCGAGAAGACGGTCCCTGTCCTCACCTTCCGGCAGCATTTCAACCCGCAGCCGCATGGAGGTAATGGGTGTCCTCAGGTCGTGAGCGAGAGCCGCCAGCAGCCTTGCCCGGTCTTCCTGGGCGCGGCCAACCTGATCCTGCATCTGGTTGAAGGCGCGGGTAACCTCACGAACATCCTCCGGCCCCTTTTCAGGAATCCGGACTTTCTCCCCCCGCCCGAACGCGTGGGCCGCCTGGCTCAACTCGTTCATTGGCCGCAGGATTCGACGAACCGCCAGCAACAAGGTCAGCGTGAGCAGCACTGCAGTAATACCAACACTGGTGAGCGTCGCCTTTAGCCACAGCCAGGAGGGCGCCGGTGGCCGGGCCCGGGCATTGAACCACTGGCCGGAAGACAGGGCCAGGGAAACACCCAGCACCGGCGGGCATTCCTGCCGTTCATCGTGATTGTCATCATCACGGTGTTCTTCATACTCGTGGTGTTCATCATCCTCATCGTCATGCCGTTCACGGTCCCGATGATCATCGCGATCCCGCAGGCAGTCGTCTCCATCAGCCTCCATGGCCGTTCGAACCTGCGCCACGGGCAGACCCAGCTCCTCGGCCAGCCGGCGCCTCATGTCGGAGGACTGATCCTCGGTCAGATAGGGCGCGGGATCAATGGAAAGCCGCAGGGTCGGGCTGGAGAGTGCCCGGAGGATGCGCTCCTGCCGTTCCGGATCGGTAGTATCGGCCAGGGTATAGCCATCGGCCACCCGCTGGAGGACGTGTTCCAGACTGGCACTGCGCAACGCTCCCTGGCGCTCACCCGCCAGAATAACGATGGTGATAACCTGGGCCACCAGCAGCACCAGAATCAATAACAGCGCCAGCTGCCCACCGGCGCGCCGTGGCCACAGTCTCATTGTTCAGCCCCTTCGACCGCAGCAATCCACTGGTAGCCACCGCCCCAGATGGTCTTGATCAGCCTGGGGCTGCGGGCATCCGGGTCGATCTTTCGGCGCAGGCGGCTGACATGATTATCAATGCTGCGATCGAAAGCATCCGCCTCTCTGCCGAGGGTCAGGTCCATCAGCTGATCACGGGACAACACGCGGCCGGCGTGCTCAAGGAAGGCGAGCAGAAGCTTGTACTCGGCGGTACTCAACGACACCTCGACACCTTCCGGATCGATGAGTTGATGGCGGTCGACGTCCAGCGTCCAGCCCTCGAACGTCAGGGACTGCCCGGCCATGGGGCTGCGTTGCGGTGGCAGCGCTGTGGTACGGCGCAGAACTGCTTTTATGCGGGCCAACAACTCCCGGGGGTTAAAGGGTTTGGTGAGGTAATCGTCGGCGCCCATTTCGAGGCCGACAATGCGATCGGTTTCCTCGCTCATGGCTGTAAGCAGAATAACAGGCAACTCGGTGTGCTCACGAAGGTAACGGCAGAGCGTGAGGCCATCGTCCCCGGGCATCATGATGTCCAGCACAACCAGGTCGATGGAGTGCTGTCGCAACTGGCGCTTCAAGGCATCGCCGCCATCCGCCAGCAGCACGCGCAGGCCATGCTCCTGAAGATAGCGGCCGACCAGATCTCGAATGTCCCGGTGGTCATCGACCACCAGGATTGTGGGAGAGTCGCTCACTCGTTACTCCGTTGAATTACCGTCTGCCCTGATTATAGGGGAGTCGACTTCCCGCTTGGGCGCGATCTTGTCAAAAACCGTCGCAAATCCCTGCCTTGCGACAAGTTGCGACAAAGTCGGTGGGTCACCGAGACAATTCTGCGACGTTTCCTTGATGGAATAACTCCCGACCAACAATGACATTCCGTCATGGGTTTAACCAACCAAGGAGTTCGACCATGAAGAAAACGACCACCATTGCTGCTCTCTCCATCGCCGCGATACTCGGCGCCACGCCACTGCTTGCGTCTGCCGATGACGACTACGGGCGAGGTGACTGTGACGATCGTTACGAGAATCGCCACCACGGCAAATCCATGGGTTCCGATCTGAAGCAATACAGCACCGACGAAATGCGCATCATGGCTTACGGCCAGGCGCTAAGACGCTTCGGCCCGGGCGTGGATGTGTCCGTTGAGGAAACGTCGGATGGCACATACCGGGTCCAACTGCGAGATGCCGAGCAGAATCTGATCCGGGAGCAGGAGTTCAACCAGTACGGTGCCCCGGTTCGCGGCGGACACCGGAGCTGATTACCAACAGCCAGCGCGGGGCCCGAGAGGTGCCCCGCCAGCCTTTGATCAAGGAGAATCGCGATGACACTGATGGACGCTGACAACCGCTATGGTGCCGTTTCCCGGGCTGTGCACTGGATAATGGCGGTTATGTTGCTGGTAATGCTTGCCAGCGAAGTCTGGTTTGAAGCCCTGGAGCACACACTCTCTGATGCGTCGCTTATGGCCTGGCACCAGACCCTGGGCCTGACCATTTTCGGGCTGGTTATCTTTCGCGGTCTCTGGCGCTGGCTTAACCGCGCACGTATAACACCACCGGCTCAATGGGCGACCATGGCCAAGCTCGGGCACATTGCGCTCTATGCCCTGATGATCCTGATGCCGCTGTCAGGGCTCGCATCCTCCCTCGGTGAAGGCGATCCTGTTACCTTTTTCGGCTGGACAGTCTTTGGCTACGGCCCGGAAATCGAGTGGCTGGAAGACAGCGGGGAAGAGGTTCATGAAGTGCTGGCCAACGTGTTGTGGCTCATGATTGGCGTACACGTAGCAGCTGCCCTGGCGCATCAGTACCTGCTGGGAGACCGGATCATGAAGCGCATGGCCTGACGGCCCAAGATACAGGAAAACCCTCGGGCTCAAGCCACCGGCAGCGAATCGTCGCTGCCCCAGTCCGCCCAGGAACCATCGTAAAGAGAGAGCTGGTCATACCCGGCCAGCTCGGCCGCCAGCAGAATGATGCAGGCGGTGATGCCGGAACCGCAGGAAAACACCAGTTGATGCCCGTCTCCGGGCTGAAGGTTCGTACCGAGATGCCTGAACTTTGCCTCCAGCTCACTGACCGGCTTAAACCGGTAACCATCCAGCACCTCGGTAAACGGAAGACTGAGTGAGTTCGGAATATGGCCGCCGCGCACTCCCGGGCGGGGTTCCGGGGCCTGAGCCAGGAACCGCGCCCGGGATCTCGCATCAATCACCGAAACTCGCTCGTCGTCCAGATGCTGTAGCACGAAGGCGGAATCCCGAACCCGTCCGCGGTCCAGACGGCCCGCCACGTTCCCGGCGGAAGCCGCACTATTAATCGGGGCCGACACCGTCTCACGCCCCTCTGCCAACCACTGTGGCAGGCCACCATCGAGCACGAAAACCTGTTCGAGGCCCATCGACCGCAGAATCCACCAGGCCCGGGGAGCGGAATAGATTCCCTGGTTGTCGTAAAGCACCACCAGTCTTTCAGGCGTTATGCCCAGCCTGCGAACTTCCTGAGTGAACTGTTCCTCGGTAGGAAACGCATGGAGCTGGGACGATTCCGTATTGCAGAGCGTTCCCTCCAGATCAATCTGGAAGCTCCCCGGTATCCACACCGGGTGATCATAAACGATCGGCTCCTTGCCAATAACCGTGGCCATACTCGCGTCGATAAGAACCAACCGTTCGTTATCGAGGTTTTCCTGCAACCAGTCGGTGGTTACGAGTGGGGACGCCATGGTGTGCTCCTGTTCCTACCAGAAATAAACGGCCGACTTCTCAGGCCGACAAATCGCCAGACCTTCCCGGCTGCCGTCAGGACGTTGCGGCAATCACCGAGATTTCCACCAGCAACTCCGGCGACGCCATCTGAGCCTGAACGCAGGCCCGGGCCGGCGCCGTACCTTCAGGCACCCAGTTGTCCCACACCTCGTTCAGGGCTTTGAAATCGGCCATGTCTGCCAGGTAAATGGTTGCCGAAAGGATTCGATCGCGGCTGGAGCCGGCGGTCTCGAGCAGCTCGTCCACTTTCTCCAGCATCCCGGTTACCTGGGTATGAATATCGGCGTTACGGTCCTTGGCAACCTGACCGCAAAAGTAAGCAGTGCCGTTGTGTTTTACGATCTTGCTCATTCGGCTGTTGGTGGAGATACGTTCAATGGTCATGGTGATGGCCTTGTTGGTGGTCGCCGTGTGGCGGATTGTTAAAGCCTGCCCAGCCAGTACTGCGGACGCCGCCGGTCATGGGCAACAGCCAGAACCTGAAAACCATCAGGCATCTCTCGGTAAACAATAGACAGGGGAAATCTGTGAAGGGGCGCTCTACGAATATCTGGTGGCAACTCGACTTGCCAGGCTTTGGGTGACTCGCCAACTAAATTGGCCAGGGCCTCAAATTCCTCTATAAAGGCACCACCCAATCCCGGAACTTTTGATTCGTAATAACCAACTGACTCCAGGAACTCGGCTTCCGCTGCCGGGTGAAAAGAATAGGTCATTTAATCAGTGCTCTAGCCTTCTTCATGACCTCATCGCCAGACACAGCCTGAACTGTGCCATTGTCGAGCTCTTCACCCCTGCGCCGGGCCTCAAATAACCAATCGGACCTGAGCTCTTCTTCTGACGGAGACTCCAGACTCAACACCAGTCGCTGGATCAATTGGGCTCGCTCCTCTTTAGGGAGGTGGAGCGCCTCGTCTTCAATTTTTTGGAGATTCATGGAAAAATCCCTCGTTCACGTATCGTCCAATTTTGACACGAATGGGAATACGGTGCCACGACTCGGGTTTTCGCTTTAACGCTCCGCTAATGCGCGCAGCCTCACGATCCAACGAGTCGACAACCCAAGCCGGGAAATCGACGTTGATTCGCTTTTCTTCCTGATTAACGCGGCGAGCAGAAGACAGGTCCAAGTCATCAACAATGTCTTCCTGACCTTCCTCAAATTTTTTGTCGAAGTCTTTAGCTTTCATAGAGCTCAACCTCTACAGCACTCTCTCCACGTGAGAGCCCCTCAAGCAGCTCAATTCTACGCTGCATGAATTCGTAATCCTGCACATCAACAAGATAAGCCGATGGCTGGCCATGTTCAGTTATCAGTACCGGCTCTTTAGACCGGTGCAGATCAGCCAGGATTTTTGTAGCTTGGCGCTTGAGGTTTGTAACAAGCTCAATTTTCATGGGTTCACCCTGATCCAAACTGGCAGTGACACTGCAGCATCACTTTGTGGGTGAGGCATTCACAGCTAACGCTGATTGTAACCAGCGCCGGAGCGCAGCGGGGGAACCAAAAGTGGTACGCTTTTGGCGTCCGGTTGACCGCTTCGTTAACGAAGCTCTCAAACTCCGTTCACATTATCAGAAGTTGGAATTTCGCGAATCAAGAACTCTTCCAGGGCCGCGGCCTCAAACGACGTTGTTCGAGGGACACCAATTATGAACTCATATCGAGGTTGATCAATCCAACCATCGTGCTTCAACTTGCAACTTTTATCCGGACCATAGCTGGCGTACGCGTTCAATCTCGCACTAACTGAGCTCTTCATCGATGACTTGCCGATGTAGACTAATGCGCCAGCACCATCGAGAAATGCATAGACACCGGCTTGGCCGTTACTTGGCCAAGTCTCATTCCATTTGAGTTCAGCGTGCAGCATTCCGCCTGCTTGACCTGGAAACAAATCGTATAGTGGACCTAATGTGAAGTCTTCGAGGTCAGGATGCCGATAATTTGCACAGTATTCAGCAACTATATCTTTTAGGTCTTCCAAGGTTCCGATCATATGAAAACTCGTTGACGCACTTTTTAACTACTCTTACAGCTTAGCCAGATCATCAATAATTGCTGGACTCATCCTCATGAAATCGACAAACGATTTTCCAAACTCTGTAAGCCGATAGCTACCTTGTGCGTAAACCATCAAGCCGGCAGTAACTGGATAGGAAAGATACTTCAGATAATCCCAACTTTGGAGAGCATCCGGATGCTCTGATGACACCAGTTTGAAGTGATTTTCTATCTCCCCTTGAGTAACTACACCTGGCCCATCACGAAGTGAATTGAATAGCTCAAATTGGGATCTGAACAAAACTCGAGCGACATTCAAACATTGAACAGAGTTTTGAAGGAGAGATACTTCTTTACTGAGGAGGTCAATCTTTGATTGATCGTCTACTCCCAATGCATTCAAATGCGCAACAACATTTTCGTAAAGTCGTTGGGAATACGGAGTTTCTTGCCCTTGCTGTCTGGCGACTAACTCTTCGTAGTCTTGCCCTTGAGGTAATACAGCTGGGCCCTTGTCCGCATTAGTAAGGTCAGATGTTTCCGCGCTTATCTGCCGTTCTGCCTCAAAAGTGGCAGATATTCCAGCCGCTCCAGCTTTGAATTCCTTCAAGCTAGACCTACTAAAAAGTTTCTCAAATCCGGACTTGATGCCACCTCGGAAAACTAGCCCGAGTGTCAGGACTGTTGCAGGCCACGCAACGTGAGAGATTCCGCTTACTACCAGCTCTCCAATGGAAGCAGCCTCAGCCATTTTGTGACCCCTCTAGGTTAAGTGATTTTATTGAAATTTTCGAGTTAACGCGATTGGTAACGGGCGGAAACAAAGGGCAGCGTATTTGGCGCCCTGTTAACCAACTAGTTAGAATCAGCCTTGAACCTCACCATCACTATGTTTTTTAAGCTCCGCGAGGACTCCTCTTAAATAAACCTCATAATCAACGTCGACCTGAACTTTCTGATAGAGATTCACTAACGACTCAAATGCTCGTTTAAAATTTGTGCTGAAGAGCTCAAAATTTTCATCATCTTGGAGAAAACCATCTCGATACTTCGCAGAGTTTTCGTTCCACTCATGGGCAAGCTGGTTCCGGTTAGCGGCTAAATCTTTTAGTTTTTTCTCCAGCGACGAATTGATCAAACCAAACTGTTTTAGTGCTCTGATTCTTTGCTGAAAAGGGAGCTTGTTAACTATGAAAGATAGATCATCTATTTTCGACGAGTCTGCGTTTACTATGTGAAGATTGATAGTTTCATTTACTAACAGTTCAAGCTTAGCAAATGCAGCCAAAATCAAGCCTCTATCGAACACCCTAATATCCGCATAACCGAACTCGTTGAAGTGCTCAGACCACGAATACCTACCATCAATTGCGCGGAAAAAATGATTTTCCCCAATGGCAAACACTCGAAAATGGGAAGGCATAGACCTTACTTTTCGAATGGTTTCACACAAAGTTCGGATAGTCTCTTCCATATCTCTGATACGGCTCCTTTTTTCTGACAGCTAATTCAACGACAAATGACATCTATCCCAACTTCACTTTTCCGCCACTCGACAGTTCTAGATTTCCACTGTGTATCGAAAAATTACCAATCTTAAACCGTAGACGGGCCGGGGATAGGCGTCAATTTTCGACTTTTCGCCCGCCCCCTAATCATTTATTCCCAAGCTCTTTGTGGTCCGTGATTAGACCTTTAACCCGGCACAAACACCGGAAACCCATCCAGTTCGGCAGAGAGCAAGCTCTGGCCAAACAGGCTTTCGAGCGCAGAAGTCACCAGTATGTCGCGGGCCGGGCCCCAGCAGGCCTGGCCGTCGGGGTACAGGAGAAGAATCTGGTCGCACCATCGGGCGGCCAGGTTCAGGTCGTGGAGGCACATGAAGATTGCGCGGTCCGCAGCGGCCCGTTGGCGCAGCAGTTTCATAACGGCGGTCTGGTGCTGTAAATCCAGGTGATTGGTCGGCTCGTCCAACAGCCAGATTTCCGGGCTTTGGGTCATCAGGGTGGCAATGGCTACCCGCTGGCGTTCGCCGCCGGAGAGGGTATTCACCAGGCGATCCTTCAGGTGGATAACGTCCAACGCTTCCAGCGCTTTTTCTGCAATTGCGAGATCCTCGCCGCTCTCCATCTGCCAGGGAGATAACCAGGGATGGCGGCCGATCAGGGCGGTCTCAAGGACCGTGGCCGGGAATCCATCCTGCCGGTCCTGAAATACCAGGCCCATGCGTTGCGATACGGTCTTGCGGCGGATGCCGTCCAACGGCGTTCCATCAAGCAGCAGCTTTCCGCTTCTGGGCTCCCGCAATCCTGCGAGAGTATGGAGCAAGGTGGTTTTACCCACACCGTTAGGGCCCAGCACGCCCCAGACCTGTCCCGGTTCGATGGCCAGATTCAGGGGAACGCCTGAGCTGCGGCCCGGAATGTCGATAATCAGCGCTTCGGTTGCCAGGCGTGTCATCATCGGCTCCTATACAGCAGGTACAGGAAGGTCGGGACGCCGATCAGCGCGGTGATCACCCCAACCGGCAACTGCTCCGGCGCAATCACCACCCGCGCCAGGGTATCCGCCAGCACCAGCAGCGTACCGCCCGCCAGTGCGCAGGCCGGCAGAATCAGGCGCTGGTCGTTGCCCAGCACCAGCCGCAACATGTGCGGTACCACCAGGCCAACGAAACCAACCGAACCGGCCATGGTGACGGCGGCTGCGGTCAGCAGGCTGGCCATCAGGTAGATCGACCATTCCAGTGGCCGCACCGAAACGCCCAGCGCCGCCGCCTGCAGGGAGCCCCGTGCCAGCACGTTCAGGGCCCGGCCGAGCGGAAACACCATCAGGCATACGAGCACAAGAATGATCAGTCCCGGCCACGGAGTGGCGGCGTGGGAAAGATCGCCCATCAACCAATACAGCATGCCCGGCAATCGGCTGGCCGGGGTCATCGAGAGGATCAGGGTAATCATGGCGCCCCAGCCGGCGGCGACCACCACACCGGTAAGCAACAGCCGCGATGGGGTCCAGCTGCCACTGCCGTGAGCCAGACCAAACACCAGCAGGGTGGCCAGCATGGCACCTGCAAACGCGGAGCCGGATATCAGAAAACCGGCAGCGCCGGCCAGCATGGCCAATAACGCACCCACTGCCGCGCCACCAGAAAGCCCCAACACATAAGGATCGGCCAGGGGATTTCGCAACAATACCTGCATCAGTGCCCCGGCCACGGCCAGCAATCCGCCAGTTGCGAACGCGCTCAGGGTGCGAGGCAGGCGCAGCTCCAGAATCAGCGTTTGCTGCAACTCGGTGCCACTGCCGGTGATCACCCTCAGAGTGTCACCAAAACCGATGGACGTACTGCCAATGCTGACGGAGAGCAGTGCCGCCAGAAAGCCCGCCAGCAGCAGAATGAGGAGAGGTTTGTAAGGGCTAGAGATAGGCACGGGCCTGCTCCAGGGTCTGGCACAGGTGCCTGGCGCCGTCTGCCATACGTAGCGTGGGGCGCGCCAGAAGGTCCGGCGGTTCGAGGAAGAGGTTGCCGGCGGCTACCGCTGCCAGGCCCGGAAACTCGCGCCAGGCTTCCAGCCACTGCCTGTCGTCCGACGACCCGGCGGTAATAATGACTTCAGGGTTGGCTTCGAGAACCGCCTCCCGGCTGATCCGGGGCACCAGCCGTGGCAGCCCGCCAAACACATTCACTCCGCCGCACAGGGTTATGGCCTTGCTGATCAGCTCGTCCCGGTTCACGGTCATCAGTGGCTGGTCCCATATCTGGTAGAACACCTTAACCGGTCTGGCATCGGCATACTGAGCTTTAAGTTTGACTATTTCTGCACGAAACGCTTCGGCCCGCTCATTGCCGAGATCCGGTGAACCCGTCAGCAACGCCAGATCCGATACCGCCGCGGCAATGTCGTCAAACGTTCGCGGGGCTAGCCAGAATACGGAAATACCAAGGTCAGACAGCCGTTCCAATTGGCTGCGGGAATTGCCATCCACCCAGGCCACCACCAGGTCCGGTGCCAGCGAAACAATGGCTTCCAGGTCCAGGCGATTGCTGTCGCCCACCTGCGGTAAGTTCTCCGCCTCTGGCGGGTAGTCGCTCCAGGCACTCACCGCAACGACCTTTTCGCCGGCACCGGCGGAGAACAACAGCTCAGTGGCACCCGGTGACAAAGAAACAATACGCTGCGCTGGCTCGGCCAGGCATACCTTCTGGTTCAGTGCATCGCGTACGCAGGGTCCCTGGGCCTGCGCCAACGAGGGCGCAAGCAGAGACAGTACACACAGTGCAGCGAGCCATAGGTGCCTCATAGAGGGCGGGAGCCTCTCAGATCAATGAATTTACTGTTGGAAATCATAGCGCACCGAGGCCATGAAGGTTCGTCCGGCGGCCAGATAATCAAAGGGCGCGAAGGTCGCACTGTCATATCCGATGCTGGTGGCATACCGACGATCCAGCATGTTATCGACCTTGAATGAGGCCGACCAGCCAGGCTGGAAATTCCAGGCCGCTCTCAGGTCTACCGTGCCATAGCCCGGCAGCAGACTGGTATTTGCCGCATCGTTATAGCGGTCACTCTCGGCAATAAAGCTGGCGCCCACCGACCACTGGGAGAACAGGCGATCAATATCCAGACGCACGTTTTTTTCCGCGCGGCGTGGTAAACGGGCGCCGGTATCGCGATTCTCGGTATCCGCGTAGGTTACTGCTGCCGCCAGATTCCAGTCAGCCGTCTCGATACCGGAAGAAACCTCAACGCCACGGATTCTGGCCGTCTCGACGTTTTCCATGGTGCCCTCAAAGGTCACCGGGTCCGACACGTAGGTAATCAGGTCTTTCACGTCGTTCTGATAAAGCGCAATGTCCCAGTACCACCGGTCATATCGCCCGGAGAAACCGGCTTCGACCATCTGCCCCTCTTCCGCATCGAGGTCAGGATTACCGGTGTAGAACGGCACCGTCAGGTAAAGGTCATTAAAGGTGGGTGCCCGGAACGATGTCGCATAGCTGAGGCGAAAGCGATGGGCGCGGTCCAGCTGGTGACCGAAGGCCACACCGCCAGTCTCCTCTTTGCCATAGGCCTCGTTGTCATCCAGACGCAGACTGAGCATCAGATCGGTGGCATCAAAGTTCAAACGGCCCTGACCGAAAACCGCGCTGTTGGTCCGGCTGTCTTCTGTGAAATTGCTGGTGCCATCCACTTCGTCAAGCATGACCTCCGTACCCAGAACCAGCTCATGAACACCGGCCGTCAGGGTGTTTTCCCAGCGCGCGGAGCGAGACAGGGTGTCGAACGTGCTGGGATTGGCTCCGAAGGTATCCTGTTCGTCGCGAGCTTCCGAGAACTGGATACGTGTACGCCAGTAGTCACTGGCAACCGCTTCCAGATGCAGCCCCATGGCACGAATCAGGAAATCGGTATCACCGCCTTCAAACTCGGTATTACCTTCAGACTGGAAAACCGTCAGTCCTGCGCCGCCGCCCTGGTCAAAACTGTGGCTCAGTTTGGCCAGGCCACCAGCGTTCCGGAATCCTTTGTCCTCGCCGCCAGCACGCAGGTTCGTGCCATCGGTATCCGAATAAACGCCACCGGCCAGGAACGACGAACGGCCTTCCCGGCCAGCCAGCCCGGCCGTTGCCTCACGGGTTTCATGGGAACCGCCTTTCAGCTCGCCCCAACCCTGGCGCCCGGCCTCCGGTTCCAGGGTGAACGCCTGGATGACACCACCCACCGCATCGGCACCGTAGAGGGAACTCTTCGCACCTCGCACCAGCTCAACCCGTTCCATCAATTCGGGAGGCAAAAACTGCCAGGGTGGGATACCCGCAGAGGCCGAGCGCAGGCGGATACCATCGAGAAGCAGCACGGTACCTGAGCTGCCAGCGCCACGCAGGAATACGCTGGTAGTCTTGCCGTAACTGCCGTCCGACACCACGTTGATCCCCGGCTGGGCGCGCAGCAGGTCGCGGAATTCCGCGGGCTGTTGCCGATCAATATCCTCCTTCTCGATGACCGTAACCGAAGACAGGCTCTCCCCAACGGTCTTCGGCCCCAGTGTCGCGGTAACCACGATGGGATCCAGGGCATCGGATTCAGGGGCAGACTGGGCCGAAACGGCCAGAGGCAGGGCGGCCATGGCAACGCCGGCCAGTAAAACAGGGCTTTGAATTCTGAACATGAAACTTGCTCCGCACTCCGCGCGCACCCGCACGGGAATCTGGGTTTTGTTGCGGAACAGGGAATGGGGGCAGGCGGTAGACTGGTGTCAGGAATGCGGAACCGGCATATCACCCACCCAGGTTGCCCACCGCAACATCGGGTGTTTTTCCAGGCCGGTCTCCGGGCTGGCAGGCGGAACTCTGGGTTCCCGGGCAATCACCTTCCCATGTCTTGGCGACACAGTGGCGCACAGATTGCCGTTGTCCTGCTTACCGTTGCGGGGGCAGCATCGGACTTGCACTGGCGTGACCAGGCTCACCGATTTCCCGTTTCACCCGTCGCGCTTTGCGACGGGCACCTGAAAAAAGTGTGGCAAGGCTAGCAACACCGGGGTAAGCGGTCAATGAAATCCATCAAAGGTCGACATGGTCGCAGGCCTCTGCCACTGCTATATTCCATGACTGACAATCATTTTTTCTTCGCCAAAACAGGGAGTTTTATGCAGGCCGAGCTGGTCGACATCCGCAATCACATGGCTCAATACTCGCCGTTTGACGAGATGACCGAGGAGCTGCTCGACAGGGTGGTGGGCGGTATTGAGGTAGTCTACTTCAAGGCCGGCAGCCAGATCCTGGAATTCGGCGAGCCCAGTAACTGGCTTTATTACGTGCGCAGTGGCGCGGTAGAAATCTATCGGCGTTCGGGCGAGCTGTATAACCGCATCAGCGAAGGCGAAATATTCGGCCAGTTTGGCCTCCTGATGAACCGGAAAGTGCGATTTCCGGCAAAAGCCCTGGAAGACACACTGGTCTACAAGATTCCGGGAGAAATCTTCCAGTACCTGTGGGAAAATGAGGACAACTTCGCCGATTTCGTCGAGATTGAAGACCGCAGTCGCCTGCGCTCTGCCGTTTCCCGTCGGGAAAAGTCCAACCAACTGATGACATCCAAGGTTACCCGGTTGATTGCCCGGGAGCCGGTATCAGCGCCCCACACCGTTCGCCTGCAGGAAGCGGCGCGGATCATGACCGAAAACGGCGTCTCCGCACTGCTGCTGATGGACGAGGAAGGTGAAAAGCCCCTGCTCAAGGGCATCATTACCGACCGGGACCTGCGCACCCGGGCCCTTAGCGAAGCCCTGGCCTCGGAAACTCCGATCAGCGAGATCATGTCGGAGGATCTGATCACCATCCGCTCGAACATGTTCATATTCGAGGCCATGCTCACCATGCTGCACAACAATGTGCACCATCTTCCGGTGATGGATCGGGATGAGGTTCGCGGGGTGATTGCGCTGTCTGACATCGTAAAGTACGAGAGTCAGAGCAGCCTATACCTGGTCAGCAACATCTACCATCAGCAGGATGTAAAAGGGCTGAAGAAGATCAGCCTGGATGTGCGGGACAGCTTTGTTCGCATGGTGAACGAAGATGCCAACTCCCACATGATTGGCAGTGCCATGGCCGGCATCGGGCGCAGCTTTACACAACGTCTGCTGGCGCTGGGCGAGGAGAAACTCGGCCCCCCACCCGTGCCCTACTGCTTTATGGCCCTCGGCTCCATGGCGCGGGACGAGCAGCTGGTGGTCACGGACCAGGATAGCGCCATGATCCTGGACGACAGCTTTGTGCCGGAAGAACACGACGAATACTTCCTGGCGCTGGCGAAATTTGTCAGCGATGGCCTTGCGGAGTGCGGCTATACCTACTGCACCGGCGACATCATGGCCACCAACCAGAAATGGCGGCAGCCACTGCGCGTCTGGAAGGACTACTTCACCGACTGGATTGATAATCCGAAAGCCGAGGCTCTGTTAAACAGCAATATTTTCTTTGATCTGGATGGCATCTACGGCGAGACCGACTTTGCCGAACAGCTCAAGACACTGGTGGCGGACAAAGCCAGCAACAGCCAGCGGTTCCTGGCAATGCTGGCGCGCAACGCCCTGAACCGCACGCCGCCGATCGGCTTTTTCCGGACTTTCGTGCTGGAAGAGGATGGCAAGCACCAGAAGACCTTCAACCTGAAACGTCGCGGAACAGCGCCCCTGTCGGATCTGATCCGGGTTCATGCCCTGGCCTGCGGCTCCCGTGCACAGAACTCGTTCGAACGACTGAAAGCCATTGGCAACACCAAGCTCCTGCTGGACGACGATCTGGGCAACCTGAGGGATGCGCTTGAGTTTATCTCCATCGTTCGTATCCGACACCAGGCCCTGGCAATCGAGGCTGACCGGCAGCCGGACAACAACGTACGGCCCGAAGACCTTTCACCGTTTGAGCGCAGCCATCTCAAGGATGCGTTCCAGGTAGTCAGCGGTGCCCAGAAGTTCCTGAAATTCCGGTATCACGCCGGGGTGGCCCGTAATGTCTAGTGAGGAGCAGGCCGAGAATTCTGTTACACGCCTGCCATGGCCCGAGCAATTCAAGGCCCTGGCGGAGCAGAGCAAGTCCCCGATTCTTAAAGCCTATTACGAGAGTGGGTGTGTGTCGCCGGAGACGCCCTTATCCGAGGTGCCCTTTGTCGCGCTCGATTTCGAGACCACCGGGTTGGACGCCAATCAACATTCGATTGTCAGTATCGGTCTGGTGCCGTTTACGCTCGACGGCATCCAGCTGGGCAAAGCCCGCCACTGGATCGTGCGGCCCAAGCTCCCGCTACACCAGACCTCGATTACTATCCACGGCATTACCCACAGTGATATCGACCAGGCCCCGGATTTGAACGATATCCTGAAGGATCTGTTTGCCAGCCTGAATGGGCGTATCCCCGTGGTTCACTACCGCAACATCGAGAGATCGTTCTTCGACGTTGCCCTGCAATGGCGCTTGGGGGAAGGAATCCGGTTTCCGTTGATCGATACCATGGCCATTGAGGCTCACCTGCACCCGGACCGAAACCCGTCACGCTGGCAACAACTGCTGGGGAAGAAGCCCGTGTCGATTCGCTTGGCTGATAGCCGGCTGCGTTATGGGCTGCCTCACTATGCCGCCCACAACGCCCTGATTGATGCGGTTGCCACGGCTGAACTCCTGCAGGCCCAGGTGTTGCACCATTTCAGCCGGGACACCCGGGTGGCGGATTTGTGGTTGTGAGTCAGGCGTCGCTCTCTGGTCTGACGTCATCAACCCATTTGCCATAACCGGCCTCTTCCATCTTCTCCAGCGGGATAAAGTCCATAGACGCGGAGTTCATGCAGTAGCGTAGTCCGGTTGGCGCAGGGCCATCGTTGAAGACATGGCCAAGGTGGGAATCCGCGTGGCTGCTGCGGATTTCCGTACGGGTCATGAAGAACGAGTTGTCCTCACGTTCCACCACCGCGTCTGGTGTGATCGGCCGGGTAAAGCTGGGCCAGCCGGTACCGGATTTGTACTTGTCCCGTGAAGAAAACAGCGGCTCGCCGGAGACAATATCCACGTAGAGTCCTGGCTTCTTGTTGTCCCAGTATTTGTTGTTAAACGCCGGCTCGGTGCCGTCTTCCTGGGTCACCTCGTACTGCATATCCGTCAGGCGCTGCTTCAGGACATCCTGAGCCGGCTTTTCAAAGCTTGCCGGATCGAAGCCAACGCCCATCTGGCCGGGCTCTGTGCTGGCGCTTTCATCGCCCACCAGATCGTCACTGGCGTCCACTGTGGCATTCTCCTGGAACCGGGTGTAATCGAGCTCGTAATCTTCGCCATACACCTTCTCGATAAACTGATAGCGTCCAGAGTTGAAGGTGTAGAAGTTGTAGCGCACCGGGTTTTTGTCGTAATAATCCTGGTGGTATTCCTCCGCCGGGTAAAATTTCTCAAACGGCACGATTTCGATCACCACGGGTTTCTCGTAAACTCCGGATGCCTCCAATTCTGCAACGGCCGCCTCGGCCAGGCGCTTCTGCTCAGCGTTATGGTAGAAAATAGCAGGACGATACTGCTGGCCGCGGTCCACAAACTGACCCTGATTATCGGTCGGGTCCATCATCCGCCAGAGCGCCTGCAACAAGCCCTCGTATGTCATTTCGTTGGGGTCGTAATAGACCTGTACCGCTTCGGTATGGCCAGTCTGCCCCGAGGCAACCTGCTTGTAGGAGGGGCTTGCCTCTTTCCCACCAGAATAGCCCGAGACTACTTCCACCACGCCCGGCACCCGCTTTTCGTACCCGGCCTCAACACACCAGAAACAACCGCCAGCAAAGGTCGCCACGGCCAGACCCGGTTGATCCGGTGCGTATTTGCTCATCTGCGACTCCGACTTTTCGGCAACCGCGTAGGTGGTGAACAGACCAACTGCAGAGACAAATGCCACTGCGGAAAACAGACCCATGATCTTGCGTTTCATCAGATATCTCCTTCACGTGATTCCATACCTACAGCGTAGGGCGGTGGATTCACGAAAACGTTCACCAGGTATTACGAATTCATAACGCTGTGGATTTTTCGCCGCCCGCGACCGAGCTGTCGCGGGCCAGGGGCAGCCAGACACTGAAAACGGCGCCATCGGCATTGCGTACCGAGAGTTTTCCCTGCTGCAGCGTCACCATTCGCTGGGCAATCGCGAGCCCCAGACCGGCATGGCCCGTCCTGGACGCACCTGCGGCCTGATAAAAGGGTTCGAAGACGTGCTCCAGGTGCTCATCATCGATACCGGGGCCAGCGTCGGCGACGGTAATTTGCGCACCCCCGGCCTGTTCGACAACGCCCAGTGTGATCTCCGTATCTTTCGGCGAATGGCTGAGGGCGTTGCTGATCAGGTTATCCAATACCCGCTCGGTCATGGCGATATCCGCCAGCACCTGGACCGGAGCGACGGAAACAATCGACAGGGCAACGCCTGCGCGCTCCGCCTCGGGTTGGTGCTTCTGCACCACGTCATGCAGCAGTTCGGCAACCACAAACGGTTCCGTCTTCGGCTGTTTCTCCCGGGCATCCAGTGCGGCAAGTTCAAACAGTTCCTCCACAAGACGACCAAGCCGGTGGCTTTCGGTCAGGGCCACATCCAGGAAACGTGCCCGCTCCTCGGCGGCGAGCGTGTCCTGTTTCATGCGCAATGCTTCGATATAACCCTGGATGGATGCCAGTGGCGTTCTAAGGTCATGGGAGACCTGGGCAACCAGCTGCCGGCGCTGGGCATCCTTGTGTTTCAGAAGGTCCAGCTGGGCAACAATTCGCTGGGCCATCTGATCGAACCGGGCGGCCAGGTAATCAATGTCATCGCCTTTGCCCGCCACCGCGGCGGCGCGCTCCGGAGACATGCCGCGCTCGAAGGATTCCACCCGCTCGGTCAGCCGCGACAGCCGACGCGTCAGCAACCGGAAGAACACCAGCCCGGCCAGCAAGCCGACGAACAGGCTCACCGCCAGCGCGCCCGCGCCTAACTGGAGGAGCCGGTTACTGTGCACCATGCTCTCGGCCAGGTCGTACTCCTCGCCGCGCAGAACCACGTACAGATAACCCGTTGGATCCGCAGCCGAAGGCACCGGCGTTACCGAGAAGACCTTCCGCCGGTCATGACTGCGCGGATCATCGCCGGGCAGTGGGTAAGCGCCCGGGTTTTCAAGCAGCGTGCGTACCGGTTCCAGGGATACCCGGTTGCGCTTGATCTTGTTCGGGTCGGCGGAGTAGGAAAGGATATTACCTTCGGTATCCAGCAGGTAGATTTCGATACTGGGGTTGATGGTCATGTACAGCTCGAAGAGCTGCTTCAGGGCATCGCGGTTGAGCTTGCCATCGGTTACCAGGTTGCGGTCAGACACCAGGTTACGGGCGAGGTCGCGGTTCAGCTGCTGGTTGACCGCAGCCGAGTATTCCCTCACCGAAGCCAGACTCAGAAAGGTAAAGAGCCCACCCACCACGAGCAGCAGCAGGAACAGACCGATCGCCAGCCGGGCATAAAGGGTGCGGAAGACAGACAGGGCCATCGCTAATCCATGAACCGATAGCCAACACCCCAGACCGTCTGGACGTATCGTGGGTCGGCGGGATCGGCTTCAATCTTGTTGCGCAGGCGGTTGATGTGGGTGTTCACGGTATGCTCGTAGCCCTCATGGTTGTAACCCCACACAGAATCGAGCAATTGCGCCCGGCTGAACACCCGGCCCCGATGGGAGGCAAAGTGCCAGAGCAGGTCGAACTCGCGGGCGGTCAGGTCCACTTCCCGATCATCCACAAACACTCGCCGGCGAACCGGATCAATCCGAAGCCCGTCCACCTCAATCTCATCAGCCTGACCGCCGGCAGGCGCTGCCTGAGAGAGTGCGTCTACCCGTCGGAAAAGCGCTTTGACGCGCGCTGCCAGCTCCGCCACGCTGAACGGCTTCGTCAGGTAATCGTCCGCGCCCATCTCCAGGCCCAGGACCCGATCCAGCTCTGTGCTCTTTGCCGTCAACATCAGAACCGGCACATAGCCCGGGCAGGCACGAATCTCGCGGCACACCGCCAAACCATCCAGGCCAGGCAACATCAGATCCAGAATAACCAGATCGACGCCGCCCTCACGGAACCTTTCCAGGCCGGTGTCCCCCCGGTCCACGAGCACGGGCTTCATTCCCAGATCTGAAACCTGCATACGGACCAGCTCACCGATGCCGGGGTTGTCTTCAATAATCAGTACCGTTCGCGTCATGGTGATGGGCTTCGCTGAATTTGCCGGAGGCTTTCGATGCTTTCATGGCAGAGTGTAGGCGGAAAAGTTCACAAAACCATCACAAGCCGTCAGAACCGCGCGCATAGCCGGCTCCGGGTTTAGCCGTTAAAATGAATCCAAATTCGGGCATGAGGTTTCAGTGGCAGACAAAACCGTAACCAGGGCAACACCGGCCGAGGCGTTCAAGCGAGCACGTCGCATGTGGCTCAAGGGTGAGCGCATTCACTTGGCGCCGCTGGCTGATGAGCTCGGAATTGGCCGCGCCACCCTGTTTCGCTGGGTCGGCAACAAGGATCTGCTGATCGGCGAGATTCTCTGGTCCCTGTACGAACCCCTTTGGCGACAGGCCATGGCCGAAACGCCCGGCACTGGCGTGGACTACATTGTCGGCGTGTACCGCCGCACCAACTCCGCGATCCTGCACTTCGAGCCGCTGCGGCGATTCATCAACCAGGACCCGGAATATGCCCTGAAGATCCTCACCTCGTCCCAGTCGATCCTGCACACTCGCACGGTCGAAACCAACACGCGGATGCTGAAAGACCAGGTAGCGGCCGGGCATATCAAGCCACCAATGAACATCTTCAGCCTGTCTTACTTCATGATTAGACTGGCAGAGTCCTGCCTTTACAGCGACATCATCGCCGGACGCGAACCCAGGGAAGCAGAATTGGAGGATGCCTGTACGGCCGTGCGGATTTTGCTTGGGGGGAAGGCCTAGGGCTTACAGGCTTTGGGGGCTGGCCCCGAGGCGAGGGTGTCTTTTCTGCCGGGAAAAACAACTCGCTTCGCTCAGACATTTTTTCCCGGCAGAAAAGACACCCCCACCCCGTGGCCGATCTAACTCTCAGGGCCACCGATCGGCAGCCCAGCCTATCGGCATTTACAGCTGCAAAGACCGGATTTCCAAAAACTCCTCCAGTCCCCACTTGCCAAATTCGCGGCCGATACCGGAATGGCCGAAGCCGCCAAACGGTGCCATCGGGTTGAACGCACCACCGTTCACGAATACCTGACCAGTGCGCAGCTTGCTGGCAATTTTCTTGGCCTTGGCGTCGTCGCCGGACCAGACTGCACCGGATAGCCCGTACTGGGTGCCGTTGGCGATTTTCACCGCTTCGGCTTCGTCGTTGTATGGGATCACGCACAGCACCGGCCCGAAAATTTCCTCCTGGGCGATGCGGCTGTCCGGTTTTACGTTGCCGAAGACGGTCGCCTTGACGAAGTAACCTTTCTCGCATCCCTCGGGCGCTTCCGGCCCACCGGCGATGAGCTTGGCGCCTTCCTGGATACCCAGTTTGATGTAGTCGATCACCTTGTCACGCTGCTGGGCAGACGACAGCGGGCCCAACCGTGTGGTTTCTTCCAGCGGGTTACCCGGGGTCATTTTAGCCACGGCAGCGGCGGCCAGTTCACAGGCCTCGTCGTGCTTGTCGGCCGGAACCAACATGCGGGTGAGCGCGGTGCAGGTCTGGCCGGAGTTCAGCAGGCAGTTGTTGATGGTACCTTTAACAGCAGCCGCCAGGTCGGCGTCCGGGAGGATCACGGAGGCGGATTTGCCGCCCATCTCCAGGGCGAAGCGTTTGAAGTCATCGGCTGCGGCGTGGGCAATCAGGTTGCCGGTGCGGGTGGAGCCGGTGAAGGACACCATGCGCACATCCGGATGCTTGATCAGGGTATCACCCACGGTATGACCATAGCCGCACACCATGTTGAACACGCCCTTGGGCAGGTCGGTGCCATCGAGGATCTCGGCAAGGATAAACGCCGTCTGGGGAGCGATCTCCGAAGGCTTGAGCACCACGGTGCAACCGGCCGCAATCGCAGGAACGATTTTCAGGATCACCTGGTGCAGCGGGTAGTTCCAGGGGGTAATGCAACCAACCACACCGACCGGCGCATATTGCACCTCGGAGTTGCCCGACTGTTCGGTGAACGGGAAGTCGGGCAGCAGCTTCAGGTAACTCTTGGTCACCGCAGCCGGCATACCAGCCTGGATCGGCGTGGCCAGTTTGATGGGCATGCCCACTTCCCGGCAGACGGTCTCGGCGATTTCCGGCGCGCGCTCTTTCAGGCCCGCGTGCAGCTGTTCCAGCACCTTGATCCGTTCTTCCAGGGTGCTTTCCGACCAGCTTTCAAACGCCGCATCGGCGGCGGCAATGGCCTGTTCCATCTCATCCGCGCCGGCGGCGGGAACGCGGGCAATCACGTCACCGGTGCCAGCTTCGTGAACGTCGATCATGTCACCGGCCCAGCTAACCCATTGGCCGTTGATGTAGTTCCTGTTCAGCTCGTTCATGCTTCCCCCTTCATTCAAATACGATAACGCCTCGAGCGTTCTTGCCTGCCACCATATCATCGAACGCCTGTGCGGCTTCTTCTATGGGGTAGGTCCGGGTAACCAGTTCATCCAGCTTGAGTTTACGAGCCTTGTAAAGACCCAGGATCCTGGGAAAATCGTGCTGCGGCCTTGCCGAACCCAGCCAGCTGCCTTTCAAGGTTCGCTCGTCCGCCGGCAGGGTGAGGGTGGTCAGCGAAGTCTTGTCCTTCGGATCTGCCACACCCACGACCACGGCGGTACCGCCACGGCCCAGACTCTTGTAGGCCTGTTCCACCACCGGCCCGGCACCGACGCATTCGAAGGCGTAGTCAACGCCGCCGGTCATTTTCTTCACAGCCTTGGCGGCGTCCTCCACCTCGTTAATATTCACGGTGTGGGTGGCACCAAACTCTTTCGCCATCGCCAGCTTGGCGGGGTTGCTGTCCACCGCCACGATCATCTCGGCGCCGGCGGTCACACAGCCCTGGATGGCGTTGAGGCCAACGCCACCGATGCCAAACACGGCGGCTCGGGAGCCGGGCTCCAGCTTTGCCGTATTGAAGACAGCGCCGACACCGGTCATCACAGCGCAACCCACCAGGGCGGCGTTCTGCATCGGCACGGTTTCATCCACTTTTACGCAGTTGTCGACGTGCATGGTGGCGAACTCGGCCATCACGCCGCAGGCGCCGAAGACGTTCAGGGGCTCGCCGTCCGCGCCTTTGGTTCTGACCGTGCCATCCGGCAGGTTGAACATGGCCTTGCGGGCGTTCTCACAGAGCACCGGGCGGCCACGAACACACTGGCTGCATTTGCCGCACATGGATATGAAGGTACTCACCACATGGTCGCCTTCCTTGAAGGCCGTGACGCCCTCACCGACTTCGACAACCACGCCGGCGGCTTCGTGCCCCAATACAAGGGGAGGCGGGTAGGGAATCTTACCCGTGGTGGCGGACAGATCGCTGTGGCAAACGCCGCAGGCCGCGATCTTGATGGTGATTTCATCCCGCTTGGGGCCTTCTACCGTGATGGTTTCCACCTGAACAGGCTGCCCCCATTCCCGGCAGACGACGGCTTTTGCTTGTCTGTCCATGCATTTCCCCTTTTGGTCAACAAGGGGTCAAAAGAAAGCATTCTTCTGACCCCGATCTCATACCGGCCGGCTTCAAATCACCTCGAATAGGCCAGCAGCACCCTGGCCACCGCCGATGCACATGGTGATCACCACGTATTTCGCCCCACGGCGCTTGCCCTCGATCAGGGCGTGGCCTGTCTGGCGGGCACCGGTAACACCAAATGGGTGGCCGATGGAAATTGAGCCGCCGTTCACGTTCAGCTTCTCCATGGGAATGCCCAGGCGGTCACGACAGTAAATCACCTGGGACGCGAAGGCTTCGTTCAGCTCCCACAGATCAATGTCGTCCATGGTCAGACCATTGCGCTCAAGCAGGCGCGGAATCGCATACACCGGGCCGATGCCCATCTCATCCGGCTCACATCCCGCCACAGCGAAGCCACGGAAAATACCCATGGGTTCAATGTTGTGCTTCTCGGCATAAGTGCTGTTCATCACCGTGCACACGGAGGCGCCGTCCGACAGCTGGCTGGCGTTGCCCGCCGTGATGAACTGCTCCGGACCACGCACCGGCTCCAGACCCGCCAGGCCCTCAAGGGTCGTATTCGGGCGATTACACTCGTCACCTTTCAGGGTCACCTGCTTTTCACTGACCTCACCGGTTTCCTTGTCCTTGACCAGCATGGTGGCATCGAAAGGCACGATCTCATCATCAAACTTGCCCGCCTGCTGGGCCGCCGCCGTGCGCTGCTGGGAAATCAGCGAATACTCATCCTGGGCTTCACGGCTGACGTTGTAGCGCTTGGCGACAATATCCGCCGTCTCAATCATCGAAAGGTACAGCTCGGGCTTGTTCTTCATCAGCCACTCATTGGTGGCGTGGAAGCTGTTGATCTTCTCGTTCTGCACCAGGGAAATGGACTCAACGCCCCCGGCCACCATGGCGGGTACTTTTTCGGACACCACCCGCTGTGCCGCCAGGGCAATGGACTGCAACCCCGAGCTGCAGAACCGGTTGATGGAGAACCCGGCAGTGGTCACCGGAAGACCGGCGCGGATGGCCGCCAGACGGGCAATATTCCGGCCCTGGGCGCCCTCCTGGTAGGCCGCGCCCATGATCACATCCTCAACAATAGACGGATCAATACCTGCGCGCTCAACAGCATGCTTGATAACGTGACCTGCCATATCCACGCTGTGTGTGTTGTTCAAAGAGCCCCGGTAGGATTTCGCAAGGCCGGTGCGCGCGGTGGAGACGATTACTGCATCAGACATAACAATGCCCTCAATTTTTGAAACATGTAGGTCGGGTTAGCCTAAACACTCAGCTAAGCCGGTCGTGGGGCGGGGTGTCTTTTCCGCCGGGAAAAGATGTCTGAGCAAAGCGAGTTGCTTTTCCCAAAGGAAAAGACACCCCGCCCTGCGACCCGCCCGCCAAGTTACAGGTCAGCGAACTTACGGCCTTCAGCAACCAGCTTCTCGAGCAGAGCCGCCGGCTCCCACTGCTCGCCACCAACGGTATCCTGGTACTTCTTAACCGCTGAAAGAATCGTATCCAGACCTTCCTGATCGGCCCAGAACATGGGGCCACCGCGATAGGCCGGGAAGCCATAGCCGTAGATCCAGACAATGTCGATATCCAGAGGACGATCGGCGATGCCTTCCTCCAGGATCTTCGCGCCCTCATTGATCATCACATACACGCAGCGCTCGAGGATTTCCTGATCGGTGATCTCCCGGGGCGTAATCCCCTGTTCCTTGCGGAACTGCTCGATCAGCTGCTCCACTTCCGGGTCGGGAATCGGCTTGCGGCTGCCTTCCTCATACTTGTATACACCTGCCTGGGTCTTCTGACCAAGGCGGCCCTGTTCGGCAAGCTTATCCATCCAGCTGGCGGGAATGTCTTCGCCAGCCTTGCGGCGCTCTTCGCGAATCCGGTAACCCACATCAATCCCGGCAAGATCGGACATCGCGAACTGGCCCATGGGGAAACCGAGATCGGTCAGCACCTTGTCGACCTGCTGCGGGGTGGCGCCCTCGTCCACCAGGGACATGGCCTCGGTGCCGCGCTTGTGGAGCATCCGGTTGCCGACAAAGCCGTAGCAGTTACCCACCATGACGCCCACTTTCTTGATCTTCTTGGCAACCGCCATCACCGTGGCTTTGACCTCGTCGGAGGTCTTGCTGCCACGCACGTTCTCCAGAAGCTTCATCACATTGGCCGGGCTGAAGAAGTGCATGCCCACCACGTCTTCCGGTCGCTTGGTGGCAGACGCAATCTCGTCGATATCCAGGGTTGAGGTATTGGACGCCAGAATCGCACCCGGCTTGCAGACCTCATCGAGCTTGGCAAAGATTTCTTTCTTGATGGCCATGTTCTCGAACACCGCCTCGATGACCAGATCAACGTCCCGGAAATCGTCGTAGGTCAGGCTCGGGGTGATCAGCGCCATCCGATGTTCCACCTGCTCCTGGGTCAATTTGCCCTTCTTCGCGGAGTTCTCATAGTTGCGACGAATGATAGCCAGGCCCTTGTCGAGGGCCTCCTGTTTGACCTCGACGATGGTGACCGGAATACCCACGTTGACGAAGTTCATGGCAATACCGCCACCCATGGTGCCGGCACCAATTATGCCAACGCTCTTCACGTCACGAACCGGCGTATCCTTCGGCAGTCCCTTGACCTTGGAGACTTCACGCTCCCCAAAGAACGAATGGATCAGACCGGCGCGCTGGGGCGACTCCATGCATTCCATGAACAGTTCCCGCTCGCGCTTCATGCCTTCGTCGAAAGGCAGATTGAACGCCGCTTCCACAGCGTCGACACACTTGAACGGGGAGAAAAGACCCCGGGCCCGCTTCTTCAGCTCGTCACGGAACTGGTCGAAGACATCGCTGCCCTTGTCAGCCTCGATCTTGTCGGTGATATCGCGAACACGACGCACCGGCTTGCCTTCATCGACTACTTTCTGCGCGTAGGCCATGCCGATAGCGCGGATATTGTCGCCTTCTTCCACGGCATCGAGAATGCCCAGGGCCAGAGCATCCTTGGCACCGACAAATTCACCGGTGGTGATCATTTCCAGTGCTTTCTGAGCACCGGTCAGGCGCGGAAGCCGCTGGGTACCGCCGGCGCCGGGCAGCAGGCCCAGCTTCACTTCCGGCAGACCCACCTTGGCACTGCTCACCGCAACCCGGTAGTGACAGCTCAGAGCGGTTTCCAGACCACCACCCAGAGCCGTTCCGTGGATCGCGGCAACCAGCGGTTTGTCGCTGTTTTCAAAGGTGTTGACCAGTGTCGGCAAGGTGGGCTCCTGCATGGGCTTGCCGAATTCACGAATGTCGGCGCCGGCAATGAACGTGCGCCCTTCGCAAACCAGCAGAAGCGCCTTGGCCTCGGCATCTTTCTGGCCCTGCTCCAGGGCTGCGAGCAGACCAGAACGAACAGCCTGGCCGAGGGCGTTTACCGGCGGGTAATTCACGGTAATAACGCCGATGTTGCCTTCCCGGTTATAGCTAACGACCTCAGACATGATTTCTCCTCGCATTCTTTCTGAAATATGGTTTTAACTAGCGAAACATGCGTACGATTTAATACAAGTTCTTTGGTGGTTTCAACCACCCATTAAACTACAGGCACAAAAAAACCGCAGGGGTTCTTCTGCGGTTTCTTGGTTTGGAGTTTGTCGGGAGGTGGCGAGTAGGCCCTACAGAAACACGCTGTGAATACATCCTTGTACGCTCGGCTCCGCCATCCATGGCTCCGCACGGTTTCTGTAGGGCCTACTCGCTACCTCCCTTCGTTACTTCACGGCTGTTATCAAACACCCAAAGATTCTATATCGCCTGCCAGCATGGCCAGCTGGTGGGCAATGGAACCCCGAAGCTTTTCCGCCGGCACCAGATAGGACGGCGCAGCGCAGGTCAGGGCCATGATGGTGCCATCCTGCAAGTGAATGGGCACGCCAGCAGAGTTGATGTTCCGGTCCCATTCGCCAATGGACAGGCAAAAGCCGTGCTCCTTGTAGTCCTTCATGGCCTGGTCGAGGCCCTGCTTCTTCTCTGGCCAGGCATCACCATATTTCGCGGCCATGGCGTCGTCGATCACCAGGCGGGCCTTGTCGCTGACGGCGCAGTAGTAGGCGCGGCCGGCGGAGGTACTGGCCATCGGCAGTTTCAGGCCGATATCCATGCGCAACAGGGAGGCTTCCGGTGGCAGACGGTTTTCCACGTAGATCATGTGCAACCGGTCCCGGCAGGTGAGGCCAACGGACATGTTGGTCTGGCGGGCGAACTCGTCCATGTAGGGCTTGGCCAGCTGACGCACCTTGAGATTGGACACGTAGGCATAGCCAAGCGCCAGCACCCCGGAGCTCAGCTGGTATTTCTCCAGTTGGGTGTTGTAGCTGAGGTATCCCAGCTTGGTGAGGGTATAGGTCATCCGCGACACGGTCGGCTTGGGCAATCCGGTGATACGGGCAATGTCCTGGTTTCCCAGGATGACAGGACCCTGGCTGAAGGCCCGGAGCACGTCCAGGCCGCGGGACAGGGCCTCGACAAACTTGCGGTCTTTTTCCGGCTTCACGGGCTCACCGTCAGTGGATGCCACTTTCAGTTCGGGTGAGATCTGCTTCTTTCCTGCCATAATGGGACGTCCTCCAACCGCGTCGCCCGCTCCGGTAACCGGTGTATTAATATGGTGAATAACAAAGGATTCATGATTTTAATCGCTGCAGAAATCAAGTACCAGAAAGTCTTTTCAAAATCCGCACCAAATATGAAACACTTATCAATTATGTTTCAAAATCAGAATCGCATGGCGGTATCGAATACCGACTTTCAACGTTTTCGCGGATACCTTATTCTGCATTGCAAAACAAATTAGCAGCCAATGAACCCCGTGGCGACCCCCGGAGGCAAAATGAAAATTCTATTTGTGGCAGGCGACCCCAAACCAGAACGCTGGACGGTACCGATCCTGGAGCAATTACCGGACGCCGAGGTTTATGTCTGGAACCCAAACGGCCCAGCCATCGATGCGGATTACGCCATTGTCTGGCAACCGCCCGAGGCGCTGTTCGAACGGGAAAAGCATCTCAAGGCGGTATTCAATCTCGGGGCGGGCATTGATGGCCTGCTCAAAGTGCCCAACCTGCCGGCCGACCTTCCGGTGGTGCGCCTGGAGGATGCCGGCATGTCGGCGCAGATGGCAGAGTACGTGCTGCACCAGTTGCTGGAGGCAAGCCGCGAGATGGAAACCTATCGGGAGCAGCAACGCCAGGGTATCTGGAAGATCCATCGCCCGATCAAACGCAGCGAATGGCCGGTGGGTGTCATGGGACTTGGCCACATTGGTAAGCGTGTGGCCCGCACTCTGTCCAATCTGGATTATCGGGTGAGCGGCTGGGCCCGCGGGGACCATAGCCTGGAAGGAGTCAATACCTACGCCGGTCCGGATCAGCTCGGCGACTTTCTGAAAACCACCCGGGTTCTGGTCAACACCCTGCCGCTGACTGATGAGACCCGGAACATCATCGACTATGAATTACTTAGCCAGCTCCAGCCGGGCGCCGTACTGATCAACGTTGGCCGGGGTGAACACCTGGTTGAGGAAGATCTGCTTCGGACGCTGGACGAGGGCAAACTGTTGCGCGCCTCGCTCGACGTGTTCCGGAAGGAACCGTTACCGGAGGAGCACCCATTCTGGCAACGAAAAGAAATCACCATCACCCCACATATCTCGGCCCGGACCCTGAGGGACGCCACCATTGAGCAGATCACCCGCAAGATTCGGGATCACGCCGAGGGCCGCGCCATTTCCGGCATTGTAGATACTGACCGGGGTTACTGAGCTCTGGCACCAGAACACAACGGCACCGGCCACGCCCGCTCGTCAGGCAAGGCCGGGTGCCAGCCATGCCACCAGCGCTGTCAGCACCAGCAGCACCGGGAGCGCAATCAGCACGAACAGTCCGTTCCAGCGGAACGCCACCACCCATCGTGAGATCTGCCCGAAGCGGGCCAGCAACATCACCGAGGGGCCAAAAGGCGACAGCATCATGGCGAGGGAGAAGCCGATAACCAGTGCCACGGCGACCGGCAAAAGCTCCATCCCTTCGGCCACCAACTGGGGCAGCAAACCAGCCTGAACACTCAGGACCGTGATGGGAATGATCCCGATCATGGAGAACATGGGCATCATCAGCATACCAACAACGGCGACCAGGAACACGCCGCCACCAGTGGCGACAAGGCCGGCAAGCGCATCCGCTGGAATGACAGCAGACAGGGCCACTCCCAGGATGGCAGAGGCGGCAAAAATGGCCATTTCGTTCTGCATGGCCCATACCTGGCCCACACCCTCCTTCAAAACCGGCATGAGCGCCCGCTCCTGCCAGAGCATGTAAAGCAGCGTAACGGTGGGCACCGACAACATAGCCGCCACCGACACCTTGAAACCGGTCGTCGCCACCAGGCCCGCCATCACCGTGAATACCACCAGGATCAGCGCAAGCAGGCGCCCGGTGCCCGGCAACCAGCCTTCAACGGCGATGCGCTCACTGCTGACCTTGCGGAAGCGCCGCTGTTCCAGCACCCAGCCAATCAGCACCATCAGAAGCGCCGCAACCAGACCGAATGGCAGCAGCTGTGACCAGCTGAGTTGCGGCAGTTCGCGGGTAAGAATCGCCACCGCCACACTGGTGGGCGCCACCAGCGGCACCAGGGCAAAGCCCCTGAGGGCACTGATCAGAACGCTCCGTAACCACTGCAGGCGCGACTCGCCGCTGATACCGCGCTCACGCAGTGTTTCAGAGAGGCTTCCGCACAACAGGTTCATCATGCCAAAGCTCAGAACCGTGGCTACGCCACAACTGACCAGGGCGTACTTGGGATAAAGCAGTATGGGCTTTCCACCCAGCAGCACATCGTGAATCCGGCGCAGTACCTCGAACCGGCGCACAAGGCACTGCATCAAGCCCAGGCTACCCAGAAACGCGGAATAGAAGGCCGCGTCAGACGCCGCTTTCAGCAGTTGCCCGGCGTCGAGAGATCCGCGCCAGGCGAAGCCGCCAAGCACCAGCAGGGCGATTACCAGCAGTATCCGGGCGTACCCCTGCAGGCGACCGGCCCCAGCCAAAAAGGCAGATACAAACATACCCCCCGCTACAGCACTGAGCTCGCGGCTCTCCAGGCAAATGGCCACCAGCTCGACAACCACCGCCATGGACACCAACCACTGGAGCATGCCACTCAACACGGGGGCACCTGGTCAGGCTTGAACACCGCTTGCATTTCCATAACACCCGGATTAGTCTTTCGTAAGCAAATTACAAAACTGTGTTTCGCTTAATGAAACACCGTTGACACAAAGATAGCACAGATTGGCCCCTCGCCCCTAGCGCTGGGCTTTAACTATTCGCTTTCAGGAGAGTAAACAATGGCTTCCGCACCCTGGAATGACCTGCTGGGTTTCGACGCCCAACTGGACGAAACCGAGCGCCAGGTCCAAGACAGCATCCGCAGCTTCTGTGACGAGCAACTGATGCCCGGAATCACCGAGGCCAATCGACATGAAAAGTTCGATCGCTCTATCTTCAACCAGATGGGCGAACTCGGCATGCTGGGCGCGACCCTGCCGGAAGAATACGGTGGGCCGGGGCTAAACCATGTCTGCTACGGCCTGATTGCCCGGGAAGTGGAAAGGGTTGACTCGGCCTACCGCTCCGCCCTGAGCGTTCAGTCTTCTCTGGTGATGTACCCGATCTATTCCTACGGCAAGGAAGCGATGAAAAAACGCATCCTGCCCAAACTGGCCTCCGGCGAATACGTCGGCTGCTTTGGCCTGACTGAACCTGATCACGGTTCCGATCCAGGCGGCATGGAAACCCGGGCCAAGAAAGTGGACGGAGGCTACCTGCTGAGTGGCTCCAAAACCTGGATCACCAACTCCCCGATTGCCGATGTTTGCGTAGTCTGGGCCAAACTGGACGGCAAGGTGAACGGTTTTGTGATCGAGCGCGAAGGCGCCAAAGGCCTTGACACCCCAAAGATTGAGGGCAAATTTTCCCTGCGCGCATCGGAAACCGGCTCCATCTTTATGGACGAGGTGTTCGTTCCGGAAGAGAACCACCTTGAGGTGGAGGGACTGAAAGGACCGTTCAGCTGCCTTAACAAGGCCCGTTTTGGCATCAGCTGGGGCTCGCTGGGCGCCGCTGAGTTCTGCTGGCACGCGGCCCGCAACTACACGCTGGAGCGCAAGCAGTTTGGCAAGCCCCTGGCCGCCAACCAACTGATCCAGAAAAAACTGGTGGATATGCAGACCGAGATCACCATCGGCCTTCAGTCGGTTCTGCAACTGGGCCGCATGATGGATGCCGGCACGGCAACGCCGGATGCAATTTCGCTGCTCAAGCGCAACAACTGCGGCAAAGCCCTGGACATCGCCCGGGTTGCCAGGGACATGCACGGCGGCAACGGCATTTCCGACGAGTACCACGTGATCCGCCACGTGATGAACCTCGAAGCCGTAAATACCTATGAAGGTACGCACGATGTCCACGCCCTGATTCTGGGGCGGGGCCAGACCGGTATTCCGGCTTTCAGTTGATCTCGCCCGGTTAACCCCCAAACGAAAACGGCCCCTCAAAATGAGGGGCCGTTCTGCATCACGCTCTGGCGAACCTAATCGATCTCGACCAGAACTTCTCCGGGCACCACACGATCACCCTTGGCAATAAACACGCCGGAAACCTTTCCGGCCGTGGTCGCCTTTACTTCGGTTTCCATCTTCATGGCCTCGATGATCAGCACCGGATCGCCGGCCTGAACCTCGTCACCTTCCTTCACCAGCACATCCACGATGTTGCCGGGCATGCTTGTGGTTACATGACCTTCCTTGGTGGCGGTGGCCCGGCCACCACTGGACCGCGCACCCTCGCCGTCTTCGCCCAGCGAAGCCAGGTGGATTTCCTCCGGCACCCCATCGACGGTCATGTAGAAACGACGCTCATTCTCACCGGAGGGGTTGGCGCCGGTGACGTGGATATCGTAGCTCTCACCATGAACCGTGATCTTGAATTTGCTGGAGACCGAGCCGCCAGAAGAACCGGTGGGAATCGGCTCCAGGGGCTCCGGCTGCAGCGTGCCGTCACGCCGCTGCTCAAGATACGCCTTGGCCTGATCCGGGAACATGGCGTACGTGAGCACGTCCTCTTCGCTGGTGGCCAGATCGCCCACCTGTTTGCGCAGCTCGTCCAGCTCCCGGGGGATCAGGTTAGCCGGGCGCTCTTCAATAAGATCTTCCTTGCCGACGGCGCGCTGCTGGAGTGCCGTGTCGACCGCGGCAGGCGCCTTGCCGTACCAGCCCTGGAGGTACTTCTTCACCTCGTTCGTGATGGACTCGTAGCGCTTGCCGGCAAGCACGTTGATCACCGCCTGGGTACCCACAATCTGGGAGGTGGGTGTTACCAGCGGCGGGTAACCAAGATCCTTTCGAACCCGCGGAATTTCCTCGAATACGTCCTGGATGCGATCCAGCGCGCCCTGCTCCTTCAACTGGTTGGCGAGATTGGACATCATGCCACCGGGCACCTGGGACAGGAGCACCGAGGTATCAACACCGTTATAGGCACTCTCGAACTGGTGATACTTCTTGCGCACTTCCCGGAAATGGCGCGTGGCCTTGTCCAGCAGCTCCAGGTTCAGCCCGGTCTCCAGACCGGCATCGTGCAGCGCCGCCACCAGTGATTCCGTGGGCGGATGACTGGTGCCGCCGGCAAAGGCCGACAGCGCGGTATCAATATGGTCAACGCCTGCTTCCATGGCCGCCCACTGACACATGGGCGCCATGCCCGAGGTGGCGTGGGAGTGCAGGAAAACGGGCAGATTGAGGGTCTGCTTCAGCTTACCGACCAGCTCAGCGGTTACCGCCGGCGTCAGCAGCCCTGCCATGTCCTTGATCGCGATGCTGTCCGCGCCCATGTCAGCCATGGCCCTGGCCTGCTCCAGATAGGCATCAGTGCCATGTACCGGACTCACGGTGTAGCAGATGGTGCCCTGTGCATGCTTGCCAGCCTTCTTGACCGCCTTGATGCTGGTTTCGAGATTGCGCACATCGTTCAGGGCATCAAAAATGCGGAACACATCCATGCCATTTTCGGCAGCCTTGGCCACGAATGCCTCAACCACGTCATCGCCATAATGGCGATAGCCCAGCAGGTTCTGGCCGCGCAGCAACATCTGCAGGCGGGTATTGGGCAGGGCCTTTCTCAGGGTCCGCAGGCGCTCCCAGGGATCTTCCTTCAGGAAACGCACACAGGCGTCAAACGTGGCACCCCCCCAGCACTCCAGGGACCAGTAGCCGGCCTGGTCCAGCCACTCGCAGGCCGGAAGCATGTCTTCCGTGCGCATCCGGGTGGCGATCAGAGATTGGTGGGCGTCCCTGAGAATAACGTCGGTAATATGAATCTTGCGCTTGGTCATTGGGATCTCTCCGATGTTCTTTTACAGGCCCGCCTGCGCCGCAATGGCTGCGCCAATGGCTGTGGCGATGGATTCCGGGCGGGTTTTGCTGCTGTACTCAAGCAATTGGGGGTTACGTTCCACAAAGCCGGTATTGAAGTCAGCGGCCTGGAAATCCGGGTGCTCGAGAATCTGCTTGTAATAGGGGATGGTGGTCTGGACGCCGTAAATGCCCATATCGCCGAGAGCACGGCGGGAGCGGGCAATCAGCTCGTCCCAGTCCATGGCCCAGACAATCAGCTTGGCGCACATGGAGTCGTAATACGGGGGAATCTCGTAACCGGTATACATATTGGCATCGGTGCGCACGCCCGGACCGCCGGCGGAATAGTAGCGGCTGATGCGGCCGAAACTTGGCAGAAAGCCGTTCTTCGGATCTTCGGCGTTGATGCGGAACTGGGCAGCAAAGCCCCGGTAGGAAATGTCTTCCTGCTTGAGGCCCAGTGGTTCGCCGGCAGCGATCCGTATCTGCGCCTTGATGATATCCACCCCGGTGATTTCCTCGGTGATTGTGTGCTCAACCTGAACCCGGGTATTCATTTCCATGAAGTAAAAGCTGCCATCGTGGTCCAGCAGGAACTCGACGGTGCCGGCATTTACGTAACCACACTGCTTCGCCACCCGTTTGGCCAGATCGCCGATGTATTCGCGCTGACTTTCCTCAAGCTGCGGCGACGGCGCCAGCTCAATCAGCTTCTGGTTGCGGCGCTGGATCGAGCAATCCCGCTCGTAGAGGTGGACAACATTGCCATGGGTATCGGCAAGAATCTGGACCTCGATGTGACGGGGCTCGATGATGCACTTCTCAAGGAATACCTCGGCGCTGCCAAAGGCTTTGGTGGCCTCGGAGATTACCCGCTCGAAGTTCTGGCGAAGCTCTTTTTCATTATCGCACCGGCGAATGCCTCGCCCACCCCCACCGGAGGTGGCCTTCAGCATCACCGGATAGCCGATATCGGCGGCCTGGGCGACGGCATCCTCGACATCGGCCAGGTTGCCTTCAGAACCCGGCGTTACCGGGACACCCGCGGCAAGGGCCGTCTGGCGGGCCTGGGTTTTGTCGCCCATGGATGAAATAGCATTCGCCGACGGTCCCACGAACGTAATACCTCGCTGCTCACAAATCGCAGCCAGTTCCGCATTCTCCGACAGGAAACCATAGCCGGGATGCAGTGCATCACAGCCGGTTTCCACCGCCATATTCACAATATGGTGGGGGTTCAGGTATCCCGACAGGGGGTCCTTGCTGATCTGATAAGCTTCGTCGGCTTTTTTGACGTGCAGGGAGTACTCGTCAGCCTCCGAATGAATAGCGACCGAGCGGATGCCCAGTTCGCTGCAGGCCCGGGCAATCCTGACCGCAATCTCTCCGCGATTGGCGATCAGCAGCTTCCGAATAGCCATGGAAAATCCTCCAGGTGATGGAAGTCGTTTAAATCGAAAGGTTGGTTCGAAGGGCAGACACGCCCTTCAGTCGGCAAAAGCTCAGATGCCAGGTGGCGCCTGCGGCAGGACCGGAAAGCTGGCGCAATGCACCACACCCGAATAGCCCCTGATGCCCGGAAGGATACCGGCCGGGTGAAGACTGAAATCCCGCATGCGGTTGCCATGGGAAAGCCCTCCCTCCTGACCACCGTCGCTTGTCACATCCGACAATAACGGGCAGAAAGCCGCATCACAGGACAGGGGTACTGGCGCAGAGTCCGAAGAATGGGTAGGCAATGAAACCAGGCCCAATGCCAGAATGATTAAGAGGCTTAACACCTGCGTCCGGCATTTTTGATGGGCGTCCTGCATGGGCGTCCTTTGATGTGACTAAAGTCGTAGAGAGTGTCACGTGATTACGGCATCGGTTCAATACGGTTTTCTGGGCAATAAACATCGTTTTTTTCGATGCTTTCCCGGTTCCACGGGAATCATCGGCGCCCCGGGGAGCGCCGATGACAACTGCCAGACTAGAAACCGCCTTTCACCACGTGAACGATCTCATAGAACTTGGTTGCCCGATGCTCCAGATCGATCGCCAGGTCCAGCCGCTGCAGAAGCTCTTCGGCACAGACCAGTCCCCGGAGATAGGAACGGGAAGGCTGATGTCGGTCGTCATCCAGCACAAGCAGATACCCTTCATGAACCTCACGGAATGTGCTGACCAGGTCGCCCACCGTTGCCGCCCGCAAATCCTGATAATGGATAGCCGGCAGCTCACTTATCGGGCGCATGATATCGCGGACCCGAACGTCCTTGAGGGGCACACCCTGTCGATGGGCGACACTCATGGCCTTCTCGCCGTTCACATCTTCGATGGCCAGAATGCCCAGACAATCCCCAGCCTGGTTTTCCACCACCTTGAAAGACGTATCGGCCAGTCTCATCCACAACCTCGCCTCCGAAACGGACATATCGGAACTCAAAACGGACAGTCGCTGCTCGGAGAAGTCTGTTAGCAGGTGGACTGCCGAATCCTCGCTTCCTATATGAGACAGGGGTTTGGCGGTGGGTAACGCGCCGGTGCGTCCCAGATCCTGTACTGGCAATGCGTTGAATACACTGTTCATGGTAAACCTCGTGAATCTGAATTCAGGTTGGAGTTCCCTGTGTACACAGGGACAAATCCGTAATGGTCAGAGTTAAACGAGGCTGGGCGGGCCCTGAGGCAGCACCGGGTAGCTAAGCAGCCGGAGCGGTGGCTGAATGAAATCGAGGCTGGCCGAGAAGACAGCCCGGAATCCTCCTCCGGGGAACAGAAGAGGTGAGGTGATCGAGACGGATGCATCCGGCGACGAGGGATCGCCTGTCCCGTCAACTGATATCAGCGTGGGCGTTAAGTGATCGTCTAGCTGTGGATCCAGTGCCGGGTGAGACGAACCGTTGAGAAAAACCACAAACAGACCCGCAACCAACACAGCCAGGAGGCTGAGCTTCAGAGTGCTTCTGTTGATGGAGCAACTCGACATAGTGAGGCTCTGCTATCGTTATTTGAACGGCTCGTCCCTTTCAAACATATAGCCTTTTGAGGGCAATGCAAGCTCCCGACAAGGTTAAAACTGCGCAATGTGCACCGGCGATGGGGGCAGGCTGCCCTGCCGAATGGCCCGATGCCGAGCCAAACCGGATGGATTGACTTTTTCCGGGGCCAGGTGTTTAAGCACTAAAATTTAATCAATTTCGCCTAGCGGTACAGGCTTTTACATTATTGTTGACAGAAGCCATCACAATCTTCGATCATTGGTACATTCTGCTATGCGGTACGTATTTTCGCTTTTCAGCAAACGAGGTTGCCCATGAACTTGAACTACACTGCTGAGGAACTCGCCTTCCGTGATGAAGTCCGGGCCTTTCTGGATGAGAAACTACCCGCGGATATTGCCGCCAAGGTAAAGGGGTTCCGCCGCCTATCCAAACAGGATCATCAACGCTGGCAAAAGATTCTCAGCGAAAAGGGCTGGTACGCCACCCACTGGCCAGAAGTTTATGGCGGCGTTAACTGGGGTCCTGTCCAGAAACACATTTGGGATGAAGAGTCTGCCCGTTACGGAGCACCGCGCTCGGTGCCCTTCGGTGTCAACATGGTGGCGCCGGTGATTATCAAATTCGGCACCGAAGAGCAGAAACAGCGCTACCTGCCGCGAATCCTTAGCGGTGAGGACTGGTGGTGCCAGGGCTATTCAGAGCCAGGGGCCGGCTCCGACCTGGCGTCCCTGAAAACCCGCGCCGTTCGCGAGGGTGATCATTACATAGTCAATGGTCAGAAAACCTGGACCACCCTGGGCCAACACGCCAACATGATTTTCTGCCTGGTGCGCACCAACACAGAAGTGAAGGCCCAGGAAGGCATTTCATTCCTGCTGATCGACATGAACACTCCGGGCATTACCGTACGTCCGATCATCACCCTGGACGGTGAGCACGAAGTAAACGAGGTGTTTTTCGAAGACGTTAAAGTCCCCGTGGAAAATCTGGTAGGCGAGGAAGACAAGGGTTGGACCTATGCCAAGTACCTGCTGACCTATGAACGCACCGGCCTCGCCGGCATCGGCATTTCCAAGGCGGCACTCCAGCACCTCAAGGAGCTGGCCAGCCGCCGCCTCAAGAATGGTCGACCGCTGATCGAAGATGCCTCGTTCAGCCAGCGTATCGCCCAGGTCGAGATTGACCTGATGGCCGCCACCATCAGCAACCTGCGCATTATTGCCTCAGTGGAAGGCGGCGGCGTACCGGGCGCAGAAAGCTCGATGCTGAAAGTCCGCGGCACCGAAATCCGCCAGGCGATCAATGACCTGGCGCGTCGGGCCATTGGACCGTACGCCATTCCATTTGTGGAAGAGGAACTGGACCTGGATTACGACGGCGATTTCCTCTCCGACGAAAACGCCGCACCACTGTCTGCCCAATACTTCAACAACCGCAAGCTGTCGATTTTCGGCGGGTCCAACGAGATCCAGAAGAACATCGTGTCGAAAATGATTCTCGGGCTTTAAGGAGGCGACCATGGATTTCCGACTCAACGAAGAACAGCAGATGCTGCAGGACACCGTGGCCCGCCTGGTGCGCGGTGAATACAGTTTTGAAAAGCGGCTCGAATACAGCGAATCGGAGCTCGGCTTCAGCGCCGACTTCTGGAAACAGCTGGGTGAACTGGGCCTCACTGCAGTGCCCTTCCCCGAGGAACTCGGTGGTTTTGGCGGCAGTGGCGTGGAAGTGCAGAGCGTGATGACCGAACTGGGTCGCGGCCTGTGCATTGAGCCCTACTTGCAGTCTGTCGTCTTGAGCGGCGGGCTGATCAGCCAAGCCGGCAACGCCGTACAGCATGAGCAGTGGCTCGGCGGTATCGCCAGCGGCGAGATGCGCGCGGCTGCAGGACTTCAGGAGCCCCAGAGTTTTTACAACCTGAACGATGTCGAAACCCGGGCTGAGAAATCCGGTGACGGCTACGTGCTGAACGGTCGCAAGGCCGTAGTCATTGGTGGGCACTGCGCCGACGTGCTGGTGGTCTCGGCCCGCACTTCGGGTGAAAGCAACGATTCTGACGGCATCAGTCTGTTCCTGGTCGCACCGGAGACCGAGGGCGTCGAACGCCGCACTTACCCGACTATTGATGGCTCCAAGGGCTGCGACCTGTTCCTGAACAACGTCAGGCTGGGCCCGGACGCCTTGCTCGGACAGGAAGGCAAGGCTGCTGATGTCATCGAGTATCAGGCAGGACGTGCCATTGCCGCTCTGTGTGGTGAAGCCGTCGGTGCCATGGAGATCGCTTGCGAGCTGACACTGGAGTACCTGAAACAGCGTAAGCAGTTTGGCGTGCCCATCGGCAAGTTCCAGGTGCTGCAGCACCGAATGGTGGACATGATGTCGGAGCTGGAACAGGCCCGTTCCATGGCAATACTGGCCGCCAGCGTGGCGGACGAGCCCCAGAGTGACGAGCGCCGCCGGATCCTGGCCGCCGCCAAGAATGTGATTGGCCGCAGTGGCCAGTTCATTTCCGAGCAGGGCATCCAGTCCCACGGCGGTATCGGTATGACCTGGGAGTACAACTTTGCCCACTACGCCAAGCGGCTGGTGATGATCAACCATCAACTGGGCGACGACGACTTCCATCTGGAGCGCTTTGCGGCCCTGCTGAAGTAAGGGTCCGCAAAAAATGAAGTTTTGGGCCCGAAGAGATCAATAATGACAACAAATGAACCGTCAACGGAACAGGATCTCAGGAAAGCCGAGGGGCAGGTCCGCACCGAGTTGGCCGCCGCCTATCGGCTGGTGGCCCTGTTCGGCTGGGATGATCTGGTGTTCACCCATCTATCGGCCCGGGTACCCGGGCCGGATCACCACTTCCTGATAAACCCTTACGGGCTGCTGTTTCACGAGATTACCGCCTCGTCGCTGGTCAAGGTCGACCAGGAAGGCAAAGTGGTGGAAGCTGCCGGCCTGGGACGCGTCAATCCCGCCGGTTTCACCATTCACAGCGCGGTGCATATGGGCCGGGACGATGCCGGCGCAGTGATGCATCTGCACGCGCCCGATGGCGTGGCGGTCTCGGCCCACCGGGACGGCCTGCTGCCCCTGAGCCAGACCGCGATGCTGTGTCTCGACCACCTCTGCTATCACGAGTACGAAGGCGTGGCACTCAATCTGGAGGAACGCGATCGGCTGATCCGGGACCTGGGGAACCGGTCCATGATGATACTGCGCAACCACGGCGTGCTGACCGCAGGCAAGGATGTACCGGAAACCTTCACCTACCTGTATTTCCTCATGAAAGCCTGCGAGATCCAGGTCAAGGCCCAGAGCTGTGGCCCCACCCACCTACCCTCGGAACAGGCCATTCGCACCACCGCCGAGCAGTCGCAACAATTGGGCATGGCAGCGAAACTGACCTGGCCGGCACTGATTCGACTTCTGGACAGCAAGAATCCGGGTTATGCGGTCTGACGCCCAGCGGGGACTGCGACTATGCTGACAGTGCAACTGGACGATCTGGCCCATCACAAGAACTCGGTGATTGGCCACAGTCCCTGGAAAACCATCAGCCAGGAAATGATACAGGCCTTCGCCGATGCCACTGGCGATCATCAATGGATACATCTTGATGTGGAGAGAGCCAGGCGAGAGTCTCCCTGGAAGAGCACCGTGGCGCACGGATTTCTTACAGCATCACTGATTCCCCTGTTGAATCAACAGGTCATCAATGTGCAAGGCAAGAGCGCCAGTATCAATTACGGGCTTAACAAGCTGCGCTTCCCGGCAGCGGTAAAGGCCGGCGCGCAGATCCGAAGCAAAATGGAGCTGCTGGACGTGACCAGGGTAGATGAGCAGCGGACGCTGGCCACCTATCGCACCACCCTGGAAATCCGAGGCGGGGAAAAGCCCGCCTGTGTCGCCGAACATCTCGCCATGTATGTGCGGAGCTGAGTCGCTCAGGACTTCGCTTCCCACTCCTCTTCCTGCAGCGCCCGCCACATCAGCTTGCCGGTTGGCGACTTTGGCAACTGGTCGACAAAATCGATCAGGGTAGGAATCTTGTAGGCAGCCATCTGCTCCTTGCACCAGGCGATGATGTCCTCTTCGCTCGTTTTTCCCTCCGCCTCCGGAGTCAGCACGATGCAGGCCTTCACGGTCTCACCGCGCTTCGGATCCGGCGAGGAAATAATGCAGACCTCATGAATCCCGGGATGGCGGTACATCAGGCCCTCCACCTCGGACGGCCAGACCTTGTAACCGGATGCGTTGATCATCCGCTTGACCCGGTCGACCATGAAGAAATAGCCCTCCTCATCGTAGTAACCCAGATCGCCGGTGCGGAAAAACTGCTTGCCATCGATCTCCACAAACGCAGCTTCGGTTTCCGCGGGCCGGTTCCAGTACCCGATGGTAACCTGCGGCCCGCTGGAGACAATCTCACCGGTCTCGCCAGGGCCTTTTTCCTGAAGGGTGTCGACATCAACGATCCGGCTGTCGACATCAAACACCGGGATCCCGAGGCACTGGGGCTTCGGACGGCTCGAGGGGTTGATGTGAGTGGCTGCCATGGTTTCTGAAAGGCCATACCCCTCAATATAATCAAGACCGGTCATGGCCTTGAGCTTGGCGGCCACGGCCTCTGGCATCGCAGCCCCGCCCCCGCCGATGGTGGTGAGACTCGACAGGTCGTACCGGCCAATGTCGGGGTTGGAGAGGAAGTCCACCGCCATGGTGACAATGTTGGTCCAGCCGGTGACTTTATACCTTTCGATCAGCCGCGCCGCGGTGGTCCGCTCCCAGCGAGTCATGATCACTGTAGTGGAGCCGCTGTAGATGGGGCTGTTCATGGAACCGGTCATGCCGGTGACGTGGAAGAATGGCAAGGTGGCCAGCTGCACCGTACTGGCGGTGCTCAGGTTCCAGAAGGCCCGGTGCACGGCGGTAGCCATCACGCTGCGATGAGTGTGCATGCAGCCCTTCGGCGCGCCGGTGGTGCCGGAACTGTAGGGAATCACGGAGAGATCGGCCGGGCCTGCGGTGTGCGCCGAGGGCGCATGGCCTTCCGCCAGCGCCTGCTCCCAGCTGACCATGCCGGCCAGGTCCTCTGACCAGGCTGGAGCGGCGACTTCCGCTGGCAAGGCCAGATCGGTGTCCGGGGCGATATAGCTGCTGTAGGAAGCTACCACGATGTGGTTGAGATCGGTGGTCTCCAGCAACGGGGCAATAAAGCCGGCCAGTTCCTGACCTGCGAGGCAGACATTGGCACCGGTATCAGCAACAAAGTGCTCCAGTTCCGCCGCTCGGTTCATCGGGTTGATAGGGATTACCACGGCATCCGCCCGCAGAATGGCGTAATAGGCAATGACGTATTGCGGGGAGTTCTGCATGTACAGCAACACCCGATCACCTTTAGCGACGCCCTGAGCCTGCAGGTAGCCGGCCATGGCCTCCACTTCCCGGAACAGCTGGCTGTAGGTCATGGGTGCATCGTAGAAAACGATGGCGTTACGGTCCGGATAGCGCCGCGCCGAAATCTCAAGGTTGGTAAACACGCTGGTTCGTGGCAAGGCCAGGCTTTTGGGCAGTTCCCTGGGCCACACGGCGTGATGGCGGGTAAATGGCATTGTTGTGATCCCCTTTTTCGGTTCAGTGGGCCGCTGATGCGGCCAAATCAAAAACGTCAGCGCCGCCGGGCAGGCGGTCCTGGTGGCGTAATGGCGTAATGGCGATGGCTTTGTCCCGCAGCACGCTGGCGTCTTCATCGGGCGCCACAATGTGACGCGAACTGCGATCAAATCCCAGCCACCAGTACGGCAGACTGCGGGCATCCTGACCCGCCTGCAGGCGGGCGCGCTGTATGGAGCCGTTGGACTCCCGGCACCACCGGGCCCGGCTGATGGCGGCCGCCTCGCAGGCGGGAAAGTTGACGTTCCAGGCCCGATTCAGACCTGGCTGCCACAGCTGCCTGATGATGGCCTCGCCATGAATGGAAACCGGCGACCAGTCCACGCCTTCGCGACTCAGAAACGCCTGGCTCAGTGCCATGGCAGGTATGCCCATATGTTCGGCACTCAGCACCGCGCCGACGGTTCCGGAATACTGCACGGAATCGCTGATATTGGCCCCGCAGTTCACCCCGGAAAGCACCAGATCCGGCGGGGTTTCCCCGAACCACCGGGCCAGCGAATAGAGCACACAGTCCGCCGGCGTACCGGAGACTGCATAGCGCCTGTCACCCTGCTCATACACCCGCAAAGGATCATGAATGGAGATGCTCTGGCCGGCGCCGCTACGATCATGCTCCGGCGCCACCACCCAGACCTCCTCGGCCAGGTTGCGGGCGATCTGCTCGAGCACTTTCAGGCCTGGCGCGTTGATGCCGTCATCATTGGTGATTAGGATGCGTTTGACCATGGGATCGTTCATGACGATGGTCCCTCACTGGCAATCCGCCAGCCGACATCGGCCAGAAGGCTGGCCCGCCGGCCAACCTCCAGGGCATCGGCATTGGCGGCATTGCCATCCAGAGCCCGCTTGTAGACACCCTGAAGAATAGACGCCAGCCGGAACAGGGAAAACGCCAGGAACACGTGCCAGTCGGCGATGCCGTCCCGGCCGGTCTGCCGACAGTATCGGGCAATGGTTTCCTGTTCGTCCGGAATACCCAGCGCCTCCAGGTCTTCTCCCTGCAGTCCTCGCATGCCCTGCAGGTCCGACGGCAGGTAGTACGGCAGACAGTAATACGCCAGGTCCGCCAGCGGGTGACCGAGGGTGGACAGCTCCCAGTCGAGGATGGCAATAACCTCGGGCCGCTGCGGCGCCAGCATCAGATTGCCAAAGCGGTAATCGCCATGGGCGATGGCGCATTCGTCGGTCGAGGGCAGGTTCTCCGGAAGCCAGGCCATAAGCTTGTCCATTGCCGGAAGCTCGTCGGTTTTGGAAGCCAGGTACTGTTTGCTCCATCGAGCCACCTGCCGGGCCACATAACCTTCCGGCCTGCCAAAGTCACCAAGACCGACCGCCTTCACATCCACCGAGTGAAGGCGCGCCAGGGTGTCGATGGCCGAGTGATGGGCCGGCAGCCGTTCCTGGCGATCCAGCGCCCGCAGCGCCGAGTGGCTGACAATACGGCCCTCAAGATAGTCCATGACGTAGAACGGGGTGCCGATGACATTGCTGTCTTCGCACAGAGCCCGGGTGTTTGGCACCGGGACACTGGTGTGCTCGGACAGGGCACGCATGACTTTGTACTCTCGTTCTACCATGTGGGCGGAGGGCAGGGTTTTGCCAGGCGGCTTTTTGCGCAGCACGTATTGGCTGCTGTCGGTGTCCAGCAGAAACGTGGGGTTGGACTGGCCACCCTGGAATTGCCGGACATCCAGCCTTGTGCCGAAGCCCGGTATGGTCTGCTGCAGCCAGGTCAGGAGGCTGGCTTCATCGAATTTGTGGGCCGGGAGGACGTCTACCAGCTCTGGGGTGATGCTCATTTTTGTTTTGCCTTCAGTTTTGGGGCGTCGGCCCCTAGCAAATCGTTTCGCCGCCGTCGGCTACGATGACCTGGCCGGTGATGTAGGCGCTGGCCCTGGTGGAAAGAAACACCGCCAGGCCGGCGATGTCGACCGGGTCGCCAATTCTGCGCAGCGGCGTTTTGTCTTCGGCGCGTTTGACCCGTACCGGGTCTTCCCACAGCGCCCGGGCGAAGTCGGTTTTGATCAGGCCGGGGGCGATGCTGTTAATCCGGATACCTTTCGGGCCCCACTCCACTGCCAGGTTCCGCGCCAGGGCAGCTTCTGCGGCCTTGGAAACGCCGTAGGTTCCGATGGTGGTGTTGCCCCGCATACCGGCGATGCTGGACAGCAGCACCACAGCACCTTCGCCTTTTTCCGCCATCTGCGGCAGCACCATGTTCGTCAGCCAGAAGGTGCCCTTGACGTTGGTGTCCATGATCTTGTCCCAGGCGTCGTCGGTCATTTCAGCGGTGGTGCCGTACACCGGGTTGGTGGCGGCGTTGCATACCAGCACATCGATAGTGCCCCAGGCCTCGTTGGTTTTATCCACCAGGTTCTGCAGCTGGTCTTTTTTACCAACATGGCAGGGAATGGCGATGGCCTCGTAGCCCTGGGCTTTCAGTTCACTGGCCACCTGCTCACAGGCCTCGGCCTTTCGGCTGGAGATCACGACTTTGGCACCCAGGCGGGCCATTTCTTCGGCGATGGCGCGGCCGATGCCTTTGGTGGAGCCGGTAATCAGCGCGACCTTGCCGGTCATGTCAAACAGTGGATTATTCATTCTTCGATCCTCATGCACTGAAGCACGGGAGTGGGCGGGGTGATGTCCTTCAGGGACTGTGCAAAACAGGGATGTTTTGCTCAAGCCTACATGAACGTATTCACGGCGTGTCCCGGAAGGACATCAGCCCAACCGCTCTCCCCCTGATTCAGAGGTTATCGTTTTAGCGGTATTGGCGAAGCTCAATCTTGGCCACAGAATCCAGATGAACCTCATCGGGCCCGTCTGCCAACCGCAGAGTCCGTACCTTGGCCCAGGCTTCGGCCAGGAAGGTGTCCTGGGAAACACCGGCTCCGCCGTGCACCTGAATTGCCCGGTCCAGCACCTTCAGCGCCATGCTCGGTGCAATCACCTTGATCATCGCGATTTCCTGACGGGCCACCTTGTTGCCGACGGTGTCCATCATATGCGCCGCCTTCAGGGTCATCAGCCTTGCCTGCTCGATCTCGATGCGACTGCGTGCAATGTCCTTGCGGATGGAATCAAAACTGGACAGCGGCTTGCCGAAGGCCTCCCGGGCATTGGCACGCTTGCACATCAGCTCCAGAGCCCGCTCGGCGACGCCGATGGTGCGCATGCAGTGATGGATACGGCCAGGCCCGAGGCGGCCCTGGGCAATCTCGAACCCCCGGCCCTCGCCCAGCAGGATATTGCTCACCGGCACCCGCACGTTTTCGTAGTGAATCTCCGCATGGCCATGGGGCGCATGGTCATAGCCGAACACCGTCAGGGGGCGAATCATTTTCACGCCTGGCGCATCCAGCGGCACCAGAATCATCGACTGTTGCTTGTGCTTCTCGGCCTGAGGGTCGGTCTTGCCCATCACGATGGCGATCTTCGAAGTGGTGGTCATGGCACCGGAGGACCACCACTTTTTGCCGTTGATTACGTACTCGTCACCCTCGCGGCGGATTTCACAGGCGATGTTGGTGGCATCTGACGACGCCACATCCGGCTCGGTCATTGAGAAACAGGAACGGATCTCGCCATCCAGCAGAGGCTTCAGCCATTGCTCCTGCTGCTCTTTATTGCCATAGCGGGCGATGGTTTCCATGTTGCCTGTATCAGGAGCGGAACAGTTGAACACCTCAGGAGCCATGGCCGAGCGACCCATCACTTCACACAGGTGGGCGTATTCGTAGTTGGTCAGCCCGGCGCCGAATTCGCTTTCCGGCAGGAACAGGTTCCACAGGCCGGCGGATTTGGCCTTCTGTTTCAGTTCCTCAATAATCGGAACCGGCGCCCAGCGGTCTTCTGCCTGCTCGATCTGCTCATGATGCTTGTGCTCGTTCGGGTAGATATAGGCATCCATGAACTCATTCAGCTGATTCTGCAGCTGTTTCGCTTTGTCAGACAGTTCAAACATGTCCGCTTCCTCTTGGTGTTGTTGGCATTAAGTCGGTAACCGTTCCGTCAGATCGGAACGCCCTCTGGTTTGTCGCTGCCGGACCGGATCCGGAATGTACCTTCGGCGATGGCCAGCAGGTTGCCCTTGTCGTCATGAACCTCACCCGTACTGTTGAAAATCCGGGTGCCCCCGGCGCGCTTACGTCCGGTGATCCTGATCGTTCCGCCGGAGCACTGCCCGGTGAAGGTGGTGGTCAGGGACAGGGTGATGGCCTTACGCATCCGCCCCGGGTAGGGGCAATAGGTGCCTGCCTGGGCCAGCACAATATCCAGCAACGAGGTAAGCACACCCCCGTGGATCACCCCTCCCAGGTTCAGGTGCCGTGGCTGCAGTTCCAGCTCAAGCACCGCCTCGTCTTCCTCCCAGGAGACCTGACGATAACCCAGCAGGCTGTGAAAACCGGGCAGGTCCTTACCGTCGGTAAACAGGGGCTCTTGATCATTCATTACACTTTCATTCCTGGCAGGTTAAGGGATGCGGTATTGCCGCCGTCCACGGGCAAGGACTGGCCGGTGATGTAGCTGGCATCGTCGCTGGCCAGAAACAGGATTGCCGCGGCGATTTCTTCCGGATTGCCATACCGGCGCAGCTCACAGCGGGCGCCGAGCTTATGGGCCTTTTCATTGGCCCGGGCGTAGTCGAACACCGCCCGGGTCATGCCGGTTTCCACCAGACCGGGGCACACTGCATTTACCCGTACGTTGTCGCCGCCCAGGTCACAGGCGGCGGTCATAGTCAGATTGATGACGCCGGCTTTGGAGGCACTGTAGGCGTTGCCGCCCGCGCCGGACCGGATACCTGCCACCGACGCAGTGTTGACGATAGCGCCGAGCTTGCGGGCCTGCATATGGGGCGCCACGTGCTTGATCAGAAGCATGGTGCCTGTCAGGTTCACCGATAGCACCTGGTCCCACTCGGCACGGTCGTTGTCGGTCACCGGCGGGTGGCCCTGACCGGTACTGGCAATGCCGGCGATATTGCACAGCACGTCGATCTGACCGAAGCTGGCGATAGCCTCGTTGACCAACGCATCCACCTGGGCTTCGTTGGCCACATCCACCAGCCGTCGAAGGCGCCGGGCTCGCTCTGGCAACTGGTTTTCAGTTTCCACCAGACCGGCCTCAGAGGTATCCGCCAGGATCACTGACGCACCCTCCCGAGCGAGTCGCAGAGCCGTCGCCCGACCAATGCCGCTGCCGGCACCGGTGACAATGGCTACCCGTTGATCAAACCGTCCCATATGCCGATGCTCCCCGGTCTGTCTCATTGTTGTTGGTTGATGGTGCTGGGGTCTTTCCATCCAGTTAATTTGTCACGCCTGTTGGTTTTGAGTCAATATAATCGGAAGTTAATTTCACTAGATAAAACACAATAACGTTTGAGGGGCAAAAAATGGAAAGCGGCAAGCGAGACATGCCGGTCTATGCGCCAATCGATCCCAGTGAGTCCATGGACGCAATCGGAAATCGTATCCAGCAACACGCCCAGACCCGTCGCAGCCACCCGGCCCTGATTGACGAACAGGGCACCCTGGACTGGCGAAGCCTTGTCGACCAGGTAAACCGTATTGCCAACCGGTTACGCGAGGCCGGTCTGCGGCCGGGCGAGTCTGTGGCTGCCTTGTCAGGAAACAGCCGGGACGATGTCGCCCTGTACCTTGGCACCCTGGTGGCCGGGGGCTGTATGGTGCCGCTGTCTGGCATGGCCAGTAGCGAAGCACTTGCACTGATGGTGGCGGATTGCCAGGCACGCTTTCTGTTCGTTTCCGGCCAACAGCGGGAGCTGTTTGGCCGCCTGCGAGCACAGCTGACCAAGGTACCCGGCGAGCGCATCATCAGCCTGGCCGGCCCCCTGGACGGAGCCGGTTACTCCCTGGTTGACTGGCTGGCGCAGACTACGGCCACCGCCCGGCCCGAGCCGGTCACCCTCGACGATCCGTTCAATATCATTTACAGCTCCGGCACCACAGGCACGCCCAAGGGGATCCTGCACGATTATCGCTTCCGCCAGCGTCAGATGGTCAGGATGAGCCGCTATGGGTTGGACGGCGAGGCTATCAACCTTGTATCAACGCCACTTTATTCCAACACCACCCTGGTTTCAGTGTTACCCACGCTCTACCACGGCGGCACCCTGGTGCTGATGGCGAAATTCGATGCCCACAGGTTCCTGCAACTGGCCGAAACCCACCGTGTTACGCACGCCATGCTGGTACCGGTGCAATACCAGCGGATCCTGGCGCAGCCGGATTTTGACCGGTTTGACCTCTCCAGCTTCAAGCTGAAGCTCTGCACCAGTGCCCCGTTGCGGTCGGCGGTGATTGCCGATGCCATGGCACGCTGGCCCGGCAACCTCCGGGAGGTCTATGGCCTTACCGAAGGCGGTATATCCACCAGTCTCGACTGCGCTGCCCACCCGGACAAATGGGACTCGGTTGGTGTACCCACCCAGGGCGCTGAGGTGCGGGTGATCGGCGAGGATGACCGTGAGCTGCCCCGGGGCTCCAATGGCGAGATCGTGGGCCGCGCCATTTCCATGATGCGCGGCTATGTGAATCGCCCGGAGCTGACCCGGGAGATGCTCTGGACGAGCCCGGAGGGTAAGGTGTATTACCGCAGTGGTGACATGGGACGAATCGACGAGGACGGCTTCATCTACATCCTTGATCGACGGAAGGATATGATCATTTCCGGCGGCTTTAACATCTATCCAGTGGATCTGGAAAAAGTACTGCTGTCGCACCCGGCGGTAGCCGACGCCACGATCATCGGTATTCCCAGCGAACACTGGGGGGAAACGCCCCTGGGCCTGGTGGTTCTCCAGCCCGATCGTAATGAAACCGAAAACGGGATACTGGAGTGGGCCAACACACAGCTGGGAAAATCCCAGCGTCTGGCGGCCATTGAATTCCGTGCCACGTTGCCCCGCTCTGCCATTGGCAAGGTGCTCAAACGGGAACTTCGCGCGCCTTACTGGCCCGGAACCTGAGGCGGCGCGAGACAGATCGGCCGTCGGTACTGCTGACGTTCAATCGATGAACTATCCTTTTATGAATTCTGTAATCAATGACCGATCAACCGCCTATTGCAAAAAACAAGACATGTGTTAGATTCAGAAAACTACGATTCACCATGCAGTCGCCAATTCTGCACAGTGAAACAAAGAAAGATCCATTGGTATAACTAAACAGTCATTCAATGCACAAGTACAACAACGAAAGAGGCCTACCATGACTCTAGTTAATAACGCTCGAAAAAAACTGACCGTCTTTGCCTCGGCACTGACCCTTGGTCTGTCAGCCGCCCTGGCTGCCACACCGGCCGCCGCGCAGGACACCGTAACCTGGAAAGTCCAGTCCCACTGGCCCGGTTCCAGCAGCTCATACACAGACAGCCTTGGCCGGATCAAACGGGTTCTGGAAGAGCGCACTGATGGCCGTCTGAAGCTGCAGCTTTACGAGGCTGGCTCGCTGTTCAAGGCCACGGACACTTTCAACGCGGTAAGCCGTGGCATCCTGGAAATGGGCACTATTTCCCCGTCATATGCCCAGGACAAGATCTCCCTCGCCGGCATTGCCTCTGGCCTGCCGTTTGCCTTCCGCAACGTCTGGGAGGCCGCCTACTTCCACCAGAACCTGGGGTTCGAACAGATGCTCCGGGACGAAGCGGCAGAGCATGACGTTTACTGGGCCACAGACAAAGTCTACCCGACTGAAATGGTGGTCAAGGAGCCGGTTGAAAGCGTGGAGGACTTCAACAGCCTGAAGATTCGCTCCTCCGGCGCCCTGCAAACCTTCCTGACCGAAGCCGGGGCCGCCGCCTCTTATATTCCGGGCAGTGAACTCTACTCAGCCCTGGATTCCGGCATCGTGGACGGTGCCCACTGGGGAGCGGCCCAGGGTGCCTACAGCATGGGCCTGTATGAAGTGGCCAAGTACCATGTGCAGCCTGCCCTGAACATTGCCGGCACTGATGTCATCATCGTCAGCCAGAAGGCTCTGAACAAGCTGCCGGAAGACATGCAGAAGATCGTCAAGGATGCCCTCAACGAGCAGTTCTGGATCCGCACCAACGAGTACCAGTACAAGGAGCGTATCACCCTGGCCAAGGCCATCGAGGAACAGGGCGTGCAAGTGAATGTCCTCCCGGATGAAGTCCAGAACAAGCTGGTCGCCACCGCCCAGGCCATGTGGGATGAGGAAGGCAAGCGCAGTGAGAATGCCAAGAAGGCGCTCGACATGCTGAAAGGTTACCTGGCCGACCTCGGCTATCTCTGATCAGCCATTGCTCTGACCGGGGCCGGGGTCTTCGACTCCGGCCTTTCTTTCCCCGAACCAAACCAGCATCCCATGGGAGAATGCCATGAGTGTGATGATTGCCGCATTCATGAGAGGGGTTACCCGTCTCAACGATTTCATCGGCCGGTGGGTTGCCCTCCTGATTTTCGCAATGTTCGTGTTCCTGCTTCTTGAAGTGGGGTTCCGCTATCTGCTCAATTCTCCCACGGTCTGGACCAACGAACTGACCCAGATGCTTTTCGGCATCTACGCAATAATGTCCGGTGGCTACATCATGGCCCATCGCGGCCACGTCAACGTGGACCTGTTGCATTCGCATCTGAAGCCACGGAAACGCGCGGCTCTGGACATTGTTACCTCCGTGGTCTTTTTCATTTTCACGCTCGCCCTGCTGTGGTTCGGGATCGACATGGCCCAGGAATCCATGTCCAGTTGGGAAACTTCCTACTCGGCCTGGAATCCGCCTATCTGGCCAGTGAAGCTGGCCATTCCCATCGGCACCGCGCTGCTGGTTCTGCAAGGGTTGGTCAAACTGCTCGAAGACATCGCCGTGGCCTTCAACCTGGATTACTACACACCTCAAGAGTCCGAATCTGAAGGAGATCAGCTGTGAGCATTGAAGCCCTGACTCTCCTGTTCTTCGGTTCGCTGCTGTTTTTCCTGCTGCTGGGCCTGCCGCTGGCGTTTGTTCTCGGTGGCGTCTCGGTGGTGTTCCTGTATTTCACCTGGGGATTTGATTCCTTCTACATGGTGGCCTCCCAGATCTGGGGCACCATGGAAAGCTTTACCCTGGTCGCCATCCCTCTGTTCGTATTCATGGCCATGATTCTGGAGCGCACCGGTGTGGCCCGGGATCTGTACCGGATGATGCACCTGTGGTGCGGCGGCCTGAGAGGCGGCCTTGCCCTCGGCACCCTTGGCATCTGTGCGGTATTTGCCGCCATGGTCGGCATCAGTGGCGCTGCAGTGGTTGCCATGGGAACCATAGCCCTGCCATCCATGCTCGAGCGTGGCTACGACAAGAGCATGGCCCTGGGCGTAATCAATACCGGCGGTGGCTGGGGCATCCTGATTCCGCCCAGCATCCTGATGATCCTCTACGCCCTGATCACCGGCGTGTCTGTCGGCCAGATGTTCGCCGCGGGCATCATGCCCGGCATCCTGCTGATGGTACTGACGGCCATCTACATCCTGGTGCGCTGCCACCTGCAACCGGAGCTGGCACCGGCGCTGCCAAGAGAAGAACGAGGCACCTGGCCGGAGAAATTCCGGGCTCTGCGAGCCGTGCTCCTGCCGATTGGAGTGGTGGTCATGGTACTGGGCTCCATCATCGGCGGTATTACCACCCCGACTGAAGCCGCTGCCATGGGTGTTCTCGGCGCCCTGATTTCCGCCGCCGTGTATCGGCAGTTCAAGTGGAGCATTCTGAAGGAAGCTGCGATCCGCACCTTCAAGCTCACCGGCATGATCATGTGGATCCTGTTTGCGGCCCATGCCTTCAGCGCTGCGTACCAAAGCATGGGCGCACAGGAGCTGATCGAGGGCCTGATGAACATGGTGCCCGGTGGGCCCTGGGGCATCATCATCGCCATGATGGTAATCGTGTTCCTGCTGGCGATGGTGCTGGATCCGGTGGGTATCATGCTGATCACCCTGCCGGTGTTCATGCCGATCGTGGAATCCCTGGGCTTCGATCCGATCTGGTTCGGCATCCTGTTCGTGATCAACATGGAAATCGGCTACATGACGCCACCCTTCGGCTTCAACCTGTTCTACCTGAAGGGCATCGTGCCGCCGTCGATCACCATGAAGGATATCTACAAGTCGATCATTCCCTTCGTGATTGTGGAGATCATCGGCATCATCCTGATCATGATCTTCCCGGAAATTGCCACATGGCTGCCGGATCTGTTTTTCTGAACCTGGCCTGAACGCAAAGTTGCCAGCCAAAGCGGGTAAGCGCTAATCTCGTGGGACTTCCGGACAAAGGAACCGGAAGCCCACACAAGGAGAACAGACATGGATAACCCGCAACGAGAGCCGATGCTGGCATTGAACAGCGTCATCCTCACAGTATTTTTCTTCCTGCTTACTCTACTCCCTGCCCAAAGCCAGGCCGACACCCTGTCCGACCAGAGAGTCGCCTCGTTTATCGAAAGCGTTCAGGCGGCACAAACACTGGCACCGGAATTCGAGGAGCTGGAGCGTCAGATGGATAGCCAGAACGAGAGCGCCATGCCGGATTTCTCCCGGATCGTGTCGGGATCCCTGGAGCAGATGAAAGGCCATGAAGCCTATGGCCGCCTCGAAGACGTGGTGCAGGATCACGGCTTCGACAACCTTGAATCCTGGGGTGCCACCGGAGACCGGGTTTTCCAGGCCTGGATGGCCATCGAAATGGCAGAGCAGAAGCCGGCCGCCAGGCAGGAGATGGAAGCCGCGCTCGCCGAGATGGAAAACAGCCCTCACATGACGGCCGAACAGAAAGCCCAGATGCGGGCCATGATGGAGGGTGCGATGGGCGCCATGCAAAGCGCGAGCAACGCTCCGGCGGCAGATATCGAGGCGGTGCGTCCCCACGTAGAGGCGCTGAGACAGCTAGGCGAGGAGTAGGAAGCAGCCACCGGAAAACAGAAAGCCCGGCAAGATCACTTGCCGGGCTTTTTCATTGCCACGTTTCATTCAACCGTGATGTGGATACCTTTGCTCAGGACATCAGGTTGTAGAAAAAGACGATGGCAACTGCGATGGGAGTCACGAACCGGATCAGGTTGTACCAGAGGGTAAAGGCTCCTCCCTGAAGGGCCAGATCGGATTTCAGCGACTCTTTGGCCACGAACCAGCCGACAAATACCGCCGTCAGCAAACCGGAGAGCGGCAGCAGCACGTTGGCTGTGAAGAAGTCCAGCAGGTCGAAGATGGTCTTGCCTTCGAAGCGCTCAAACATGGCGAGCGGCGCGACGTCGGCCCAGACATTCAGCGACAGAATCGAAGCAATGCCCAGCGCCCAGCAGAGCACACCGACAAGGATGGAACTGCCTGTACGGGCCAGGCTGGTTTTTTCCTCAACCCACTCAACTACCGGCTCCAGCAGGGAAATACCGGAGGTCCAGGCGGCGAACAACAGCAGGATAAAGAACAGGGTGCCAAACAGGCCGCCCATGGGCATATTGCCAAAGGCCAGCGGCAGGGTCTGGAAAATCAGTCCGGGACCGGCACCGGCTTCCAGACCGTTGGCAAACACCACCGGGAAAATGGCCAGACCGGCCAGGAGTGCGACGACGGTATCCATGATGGCCACGCTGACAGCGGTGCGACCAATGGACACATCCCGACCCAGATAGGAACCGTAGGCCATCATGATGGCCATACCGAGGCTCAGGGTAAAGAAGGCGTGGCCAAGGGCGATCAGAACCCCGTTGATGGTCAGGGCACCAAAATCCGGCATAAACAGGAAGCTGACGGCCTCACCAAAATGGCCTGTCGTGGTGGCATAACCTACCGCCACCAGCAGCAACAGAAACAGGGCCGGCATCAGGATGGTAACGGCCCGTTCCAGGCCTCCTTTCAGTCCCTGAGACACCACCAGAATAACCAGCGCCATGAAGATCGTGTGCCAGAGCAGCAGCTGCCCGGGGCTGGCCAGCAGGCCGCCGAACAACTCACCGATGGAGTCTGCGGTGCCACCGGTAAAGTCGCCCATGGCGGCATGTCCCACATAGGACGCTGCCCAGCCGCCGATCACCGAGTAGAAAGAGAGGATCACAAAGGCCGCGATCATCCCGATGATGGCCGAGATCCGCCAGCCCGGCGCGCTGAGGTTGCGCTCTGCCACCAGCCGCATGCTGGTGATGGGGTTATGTCGGCCATTCCGGCCGATAAACACTTCCGCCATCATGATGGGGATACCGATCACTGCGATACACAGCAGATAAACCAGCACGAAGGCGCCACCACCGTTTTCGCCGGTAACGTAGGGGAACTTCCAGATATTACCGAGACCGACGGCCGAACCGGTTGCCGCCAGAATAAACGCCAACCGGGAAGACCAGAGACCACGGGCGGCCCCTGAACCGTTGCCCGAAACCGAGTTGGACTGAGTCATGTTGTGTTCCTGTGCTTTTGGCTGAGGAATGTCTTCAAAAAGGGATAGCCACGGCGTTGCCGGGGCAATTGGGGCGGGATTCTGCCAGCACTGGCGCGTCGATGCCAGTGCTGGCGCACTCCCGGTCCGGATTGGTCCGGCGGGAGGAAAAGGAAGCTAAAGCTAACTAGCCGTTTTTGCTGATAAACCTGGCTATCAGGTCTTTCAGGCCACGGGACATGGCGCTGAGCCGGTCACTGCTCTGCTTGGCGGAGTCGGCCTGGGCATCACTATGATCGGCCAGCTCGGCAATATTGGTAATCTGGCGATTGATCTCGTCGGACACCTGGCTCTGCTCCTCAAAGGCCGCAGACATACTGATAAAGCTGTCGGAAATGGTCTGGATCGAGGTCACGATATCGCGCAGCGAGTTCTCGGCCTCCCGCACCTTTTCAAGGCCCTGACCGGCAACAGCCTCACCGTCCCGGGTTGCCTGGACCGCCGAGTCCACCTGCTGACGGAAATCATCGATCACGTTCTGGATCCGCACGGTGGATTCCCGAGTCCGGCGGGCCAGTGAGCGCACCTCATCCGCTACCACTGCAAAACCCCGGCCCTGCTCACCGGCACGCGCCGCTTCGATAGCCGCGTTCAATGCCAGAAGGTTGGTTTGCTCGGCAATATCGGAAATCAGGTTGGCGGCTTCACCGATGCTGTTGGTGGACTCACCCAGCTTGCTGATCGTCGAACCAATACCATTTACGCGGGTTACCAGCTCTTCAATCGCAACCAGCGCTTCGGCGCTCCGGTCGCTGCCCACACCCGCAAGACGATTGGCCTCCTCGGCTTCACGGGCGTTACTGGTCACCGACTCGGCCACTTCCTGGATTGAGGCGGTCATTTCATTGATGGCCGAGGCAGTCTGATCGGTTTCCGCCCGCTGCCGGGCGATTGCCGCCGCGCCATCGCTGATATAGCCGTGGGAGGCCCGCGCCTGCTCATAGAGCAGTTCTGCCTGGTCATCAATCCGCGCCAGGGCCGTCCGAACACGGGCCTCTTCACTGACCAGCAACAGCGACAGCTGCGAGAACAGTCCGCGTTCGTCGCTGTAGGTACGGGCAACAATGGGATCCCGGAAGGCATCTGGGCGAAGGTCCAGCAGCTTGCGCAAGCGAGCGGCCAGGGAGTTGAACACGAGGCCAAACCCCAGGGCGTGACCCACAACAATCAGGCCTGCTGCCAACCAAGGTTGGTTGATCTTGAGGGCACCAAGGCTGAGTACCAGCGACACCAGGAATGGCCAGCCGGAACGGAGCATCGACAAGGCACGATTGCTGAAGGATGAGGTCATCTTCCCGGCAGAGATCTTGGAATACAGCCGCTCGGCCCTGGCGATCTGCTCGCGGGTCGGCTCGACCCGAACCGACTCGAAGCCAACCATCTGGCCGTTCTCACGGATCGGCGTAACGTACGCACTGACCCAGTAATGGTCGCCGCTCTTCGCCCGGTTCTTCACCACACCCATCCAGGCCTTGCCGGCCTTCAGGTAATCCCACATATCCTTGAATACGGCCTGGGGCATGTCCGGATGGCGGATGATGTTGTGAGCCTGGCCAACCAGTTCTTCCCGGGAGAAACCGCTGATTTCCACAAACTCTTCGTTGCAGTAGGTGATCACCCCTTTCAGGTCCGTGGTGGTAATCAACCGACCGCCTTTCCGCATTTTTACTTCACGCTGGGTTACCGGGAGATTCTTGCGCATAAACGGACCTTCTGACTCGGGGCTGACCACGGGGATAAATATGGGCAAACAAGGGTAAGCCCCGATGAATATCATTGATATTCATCAAAGGTTACCTTGCGTATGTGGAGTGTAACGGCAGAGGTGAGCGGAACCTTAGTGCGTGCAGGTACTTATGTCGTAACCGCCAGCCGGGCCCGGGGATGGAAGCGGGCGTTTACCCAGAGGGAGAAGGCAATCACGCCACCGCCAATCGCCAGCCTCAGCAAATCGGCGTCGCGATTCCAGATCAGCAGGTTGACGATCAGGCCTGCAGGCACCAACGCATTGTTCATGATAGCCAGGGTGCCGGCGTCAACCACACAGGCACCGCGATTCCACAGGAACAGACCCAGGCCGGAGGCAGCAAGCCCCAGCCATGCCAGGATGCCCCACTGTACCGGTGTGGTCGGCAGCTTCTCGGCATTGCCGAATATCAGGAAGGACGGCAACGCAATAATCAGGGCGCCAAAGAAGAAATAGCCGAAGGTTCGGTAGCCCGGCAGATCACTCTGGTAGTGTTGCATCACGTGCTTGTAACCTACCTGGCCGGCTGCAAAGGTAAAATTCGCCACCTGCAGCAAAAGGAAGCCGGTAATGAAGTCCTCACTGAGCCCGTCGTAGCGTATGATACCCGCCCCGACAGTTGCGATGGCTGCAGCCAGGAGCGCCACCGGTGAAAACCGGCGAAACAGGGCGTCATCCAGCAGGGTCACATACAGCGGAGTGAAAATCGTGAACAGCAGGACTTCCGGGACTGTCAGGTAGCTAAAGGACCGGTACAGACAGAGGTAGGTAATCCCGAACTGCAGCATGCCGGTAACCAGAATACCCAGCTTCTGTCCGGAAGCCACGCCCCGCCAACGGGTGAACGGCAGAAAGACCAGAGCACCGAGCAGCACACGGCTGAGCACGGCAAAATCGCTGTCCACCTGGCCGGCCAGAAATTCGCCGATCAGACTGAATGAAAACGCCCACAGAACGGTAACAAAAACCAGAAGTCCCATCGCCACTGCCATCTGTTGTGATCAAGGCGCGTACTTTAACGGTTTTCGGAGAAACTTGCAGTGCAGAAACACGGGATAAAACCCCATGGATGAGATCCACCAGCCATTACCGGAACCCCGCCAGCCGCTGGTCACCAGAACACTGACAGAGTGGCGAACCCTCGCCATTCTGGGCGGGCCAATCCTGATCGCCCAACTGGCCCAGATGGCCAACGGCGTGATCGATACCATCATGGCCGGCCACGCGAGTGCCGAGGATCTTGCGGCAGTGGGTATTGGTAGCAGCCTGTGGATGCCCCTGTTCCTGTTTTTCATAGGCATGCTGGGGGCACTGCAGCCAATTATTTCCGGCTACAACGGTGCCCGGGAGGTGGGGAAAATCATGCCTGCAACCTGGCAGGGGCTTTACCTGGCCGCCGCCGGATCCGTGATCATGATCCTGCTGCTGACTCACGTGCACCCGGTGCTGGCACTTCTGAACCTGGAAGCCAATACCGCACGCATCACCCAGGGCTACCTCAATGCCTTCGCCTGGGGCATCCCGGCGCTGCTGTTAATGACGGCACTACGGGGCCTGACCGATGGCCTCGGGCACACCCGCGTGATCATGGCATTCTCTGTACTCAGCACACTGATCAATCTGCCGATGAACTACATCTTCATCTACGGCAAGTTGGGGCTACCTGCGATGGGCGGTGTCGGTTGTGGCTGGGCCACATCCATTTCCAACGGTGTCGCGGCAGCGGCACTGCTCGTGTATCTGAACCGAAGCCGGGTTTACCGTCAGTTTCACCTGATTGCCGATTGGGTGAAGCCGGACCTGGCAGGCATGCGCTACATCCTCGGCATCGGCGTGCCCATCGGCTTCACCATCTTTGTCGAGGCCAGCCTGTTCTCGGTCATTGCTCTGTTTCTGGCACCCCTTGGCCCGGTGGTGGTGGCCGGGCACCAGATTGCCCTGAACGTGGTATCTCTACTGTTCATGCTGCCGTTGAGCATCGGTATGGCGCTGACTCTCCGGGTCAGCTTCCTTATCGGTGCCCGGGCACCCGCCACCGCAAGACTCATCTCCCGAAGTTCACTGATTCTGGCGGCTGCTACAGCGCTGGTTTTTGCAATACTGCTGTTCGTATTCTCCCGGGAGATCGCAGCACTCTATACCAGTGATACCGAGGTACAGGCGGTCACCGTGAAGCTTCTGATGTTCGCGGCCCTGTTCCAGATTGCCGATGTTATCCAGGTAACCTGCATCAGTGCCTTGCGGGGTTACAAGGACACCCGCATTCCCATGTTCATCATGCTGTTTTCATTCTGGGGCGTCGGCATGCCACTGGGGTATGTGCTGACGTTCATGGACTTGTTGGTGCCGGCCATGGGGGCTGCCGGCTTCTGGGTAGGCCTCACGGGGGGCCTGGCATCTGCCAGCATTCTGCTGGGGTGCAGACTCTTTCTGTTTGCTCCCAATAGCGATCAGGCCGTTTCGGCTGCAAGCTCCGGCGTGCGCTGAGCATCGGCAAATACAACACGATCCCGGCCAGCTTCCTTGGCCTCATAGAGTGCCGCATCCGCCCGGGCAAGCCAGCTATCAACGCTTTCGCCATGCTCGAGCAGTGCCACGCCGAACGACGCCGTCACCGAACCGCCGGGGTGCTTCATGTATTTGCGCAGCACCTGTTGCAGGTTGTTCATCACTGCCTTGAGGCCAATGCCATCGACACCCGGCAGGAGCAGTACGAATTCTTCGCCACCGTACCGGAACAGCTGGTCTGACTTGCGGGTGTTCTGTTTCAGCAGCGCCACCAGATCGGTCAAGACACCATCGCCCACGCCATGGCCATGCTCATCGTTGATCTTCTTGAAATGATCGATATCCAGCATGACCAAGGCATAGGGCAAACCGGTACGCTCGGCATTCGCTGCCGCCAGATCCAGCTCCTGATCCATTGAGCGCCGGTTCTTGATGCCGGTCAGCGGATCGATCGTTGCCAGATGCTCCAGACGCTCCCGCTGATCATGGTTCCTGTGGGCAAAGACATAGGCGCAGGCACTGACCACAAAGGCCGTTGAAGCAAACGACCACATCTGGACATCAGAGCGGAAAGCCCCACCATGAACCATCAGGGCAATGACCGAGGCAATGTTCAGGGCTACCGCAATCCTGGGATTAACGAGAAAGAAGGTAGTGACAAGACACGGGTATAACCAGAACAGTCCCGGCTCGCCTACCACAATGCCCACGACGACCGCGCCGCCACAAGCAACACTGGCGACAACCACGCCACTTCGTCGCGTGTCCCCGGTTACCCATGCATAGACCAGCGCAGAGCAGATACCGAGAAGAATCGTTGTATCCACCAGTCCGGCCAGCAGATTGCCCTGCAGGTAGCGCATCACGGCAAATGGAGTAATCCCCAGAAACGCGCTCACCCCCAGCAGGGTGATGATCGATAATCGGAAATCGGAAATCGGTCTTGAGGCGATGGAGCATTTAGCGTTTTCGTCCGACAAAAGTACTATCCAGAATCCCAGAATAGCTCAACCAATTTGAATGATCGTTAAAGGACAACGATTCTTTACATATTCTCTATCAAAAAAGACAAAGTGTGAACGCTTGCTCATTTTTTCTTCCTCCCGAAACAGGGGCAGCGGTAAAATCAGGTAAAACCGCACTGCTTCCTGGCCAGAGCCAGCCCGCGCCAGTGGAGCCCCAGCCGCATTCGGGGTTACACTGGCGACACAATTAACCTGCACCAGAGACACCTGATTTGACCGAACTTGTCCGAATTGCGCCCGGGGCGCTGACCATCGGCCGGCCCCTGCCCTGGGACGTCTACGATGCAGACGGTAATATCCTTCTGCGCCAGGGCTATGTGATTCAGACAGATTCCCAGCTGGAGCAATTGTTCGAGCGCGGCCGATTCAAACCTCGCAAGATCGAACGCCCTCAGGAAGAAGTGTTCGAGGATAACCGGGACAGGAACCCGTTTGCCGATTACCCGGACCTGCTCCACTCCCTTGAAGCAACCCTGAAAGCCATTACCGATTCTGATCCTTCGGCCCAAAAACGGCTCCTCGGCCTGGCCCGGATGATCGAGCGCACCTGCACGGAATCACCCGATGCAACCCTGGCACTGGTTCACCTCTACTCAATTGGCCCGGTCATTCACGAACAGATCCTGTTTTACGCCATTCTTTGCCAGTTTATTGGCCGGCAATTTGGCCTGGAGGAGAAAAGAGTTGCAGTACTGACTGCTGCCGCCCTCACTGCCAACCTCGGGCTCGTGCCCATCGCCGACAAGCTGAATGCCTCCAATACAGTGCTGAACGATGAACAGCGCGGCGTCATTCGCAAACACCCCGAACGCAGCATCCAGGCCCTGCAGGCCGCGGGCATTGATAACAAGCTCCTGTTGACCATCATTGCGCAACACCATGAGCAAGCCGACGGAAGCGGCTACCCGAAAGGTCTGAGTGGCACCGAAATACGGCCGGAAGCGGAAATCCTGGCGCTGGCAGAGCGGTATGTGGCCATGATCACCAAACGTGCCTACCGGCAGCGCATGAACGTGGCCGACGCCCGGAAGCTGATTGCCAACCTGGCCGACGGCAAGTTCCGACCGGCCATCCCCAAGGCCCTGCTGCAGATTCTCGGGGAGTATCCGCCCGGCATTCTGGTTCGTCTGGAAAACAACGAAGTGGGCGTGGTCACGCGCCGGCCAGTCAGAGCCCGGGGACCTTTCGTCAAGGCCATCTTCGGCTCCCGGGGCAACCGTTACACTGGCACCTTCGAGCGGGACACCAGCGAGCCGGACTTCGGCATCCAGTCCCTGGAAGAGCCGGAAGTCATGCCTTCCATGGACTTCAGCTTGGTCTGGGGCTTCCGCTCCTGACCATCGTCACCACGCTATAAACCCAGTGCTTTTGCATGATGATCAAGGTGATCATCAATGAATGAGGCAATGAAGAAATAGCTGTGATCATAACCTCGGTGCATGCGCAGGTTGATGTGATGGTGGAACTTCTCACAGGCGTCCGCCAACGCATCCGGGTTCAGCTGGCTGTCCAGAAACTCGTCCGCAGTACCCTGGTCCACAAGTAGCGGCAACCGCTCCCGAGCGGTGGGAATGAGCAACGTGGCATCCCATTCTTCCCAACTTCGCGGATCGTCTCCAAGATAGCCCTTGAAGGCTTTCTGACCCCAGGGACACTCGGTTGGGTTGGCGATGGGCGCAAACGCCGACACCGAGGCGTAGCGGCCCGGATTTTTCAGTGCGCAGATCAGAGCGCCGTGGCCGCCCATGGAGTGGCCGCTGACTGAGCGCTTGTCTGTTACCGGCAATTCATTCTCGATCAACTGCGGCAATTCCTTCACCACATAGTCGTACATCCGGTAATGGGGTGCCCAGGGTTGCTCGGTGGCGTTGATGTAGAAGCCGGCGCCGGAGCCAAAGTCATAACTGTCATCCTCGCCCGGCAGGTTCACTCCACGGGGGCTGGTGTCAGGACAGACGATGGCCATACCCAACTGAGCGGCCCGTTTCTGGGCGCCGGCTTTCTGCATGAAATTCTGGTCGGTGCAGGTCAGCCCCGACAGCCAGTAGAGGACTGGCACCTTCTTCGGGTTGGAGCCCACAGCCACGGGCGGCAGATACACCGCAAATTCCATGTCGCATTCGAGGGTAGCGGAGGTATGCCGGTAGCGGCGGTGCTCGCCTTCGAAACTGACGTTCGTGGATAGGAGTTCCATAGTGTCCTCAATTTTGGGAAAAGTGTGTTTCAGTATTCGGCACTGGCGTGCTTCGGCGGTTCCAGACCAAAGCCCGTTCGTGCCAGCTCGGCCAGGATAGCAGTACGCGTGACAATACCGATCAGTTTGCCGTGATCCACAACAGGGTACACCTTTGGCTTGCCCGCACCGAGGTTCTGGGCGAGATCGACCACCGACATCTCTGCCGAAATCGTGACCGGTTTCCGGAACATGACATCGTCAACGAGCGGGTCGCCCTCCCGATGATAGCCGCTGACCAGCAGAGCATGGATGCAATCCTGCTCGGAGATAAAACCGATCACATGGCGCTGGTCATCAACGACCGGCAGACCAGTCACGTGGTTGTGGAGCAGCGTCTTCACCACTTTGGTGAGCTGCGTGCCGCAACGGACCGGCTCGATGTGGTTCCACATGACATCTGAAACTTTGAGTGAACGCATGGGCAGAATCTCTCTCCTCGGTGGATGGTCGCCATTGTAATGAGCATAGGCAATCACCCCTGAATCCACCACTTTTACCGGGCCATCGGTTTACATGGGAAAATTTCTGACTAAACTCAGCCGGTTATACCCAATCCGGGTCAAAAATCCAAACCAATCCATGGCAGACAGAGGGAGATCCCATGGAAGCTATTTCTGAATTCGTAGGGCAGATAAACGGGCTGGTCTGGGGCCCACCCATGCTGGTTCTGATACTGGGTGTCGGGGTTTTCCTCAGCCTCGGTCTCAAGATGATGCCGGTTCTGAAGCTGGGCGCCGGCTTCCGGCTGATGTGGAAAGGCCGCTCCGCCGCGGGATCTGAATCCGAGGGTGAAATCCCGCCGTTCCAGGCGTTGATGACAGCGCTCTCAGCCACCGTTGGCACAGGCAACATTGCCGGGGTTGCCACAGCCGTGTTCCTTGGGGGCCCCGGCGCGCTTTTCTGGATGTGGCTTACGGCCCTTGTGGGCATGGCCACCAAGTACTCCGAGGCGGTCCTGGCGGTGCGTTTCCGCGAAGTCGACGAACGCGGTGCCCACGTGGGCGGCCCGATGTATTACATCCGCAACGGCCTGGGTCGCAAGTGGGCCTGGCTTGGCGTCCTGTTTGCCGTCTTTGCCGCCATCGCCGGTTTCGGCATCGGCAATACTGTGCAGGCAAATTCGGTTGCCGATGTCATGGAGACCAACTTTGGGCTGCCGCACTGGGTGACCGGCCTCGTTCTTATGGCTCTGGTGGGTATGGTCCTGATCGGCGGTATCCGCAGGATCGGCCATGTCGCCAGCGCCCTGGTGCCGTTGATGGCAGTTTCCTATCTGCTCGCCGGGCTTGTGGTTTTGGCTATCAACGCCGCCGATATTCCTGCCGCTTTTGCCCTGGTGATCAAACATGCCTTCAGCCCCATCGCCGCCGAGGGTGGGTTTGCCGGTGCGGCAGTCTGGGCAGCCATCCGCTTCGGGGTGGCCCGTGGCATCTTCTCCAATGAAGCCGGCCTGGGCTCCGCGCCCATTGCCCATGCCGCCGCACAAACCCGAAACCCGATCAATCAGGGCATGGTAGCCATGCTCGGCACCTTCATCGATACCATTATCATCTGCACGATTACCGGACTGGTGATTATCACCTCCGGCACCTGGACCTCCGGGGAATCCGGGGCGGCACTGACCTCCATGGCATTCCAGGAGGCGCTGCCCGGCGTTGGCAACTATCTTGTAGCCATTGCCCTCGCGGTTTTTGCGTTCACAACCATTCTGGGCTGGTCATTCTATGGTGAGCGCTGCATCGAGTTCCTGTTCGGCGTAAAGGCCATCGTGCCGTACCGTATTGCATGGATTCTGGCTATCCCGGTGGGTGCCACCCTGAATCTGGGCTTTGTCTGGCTGGTGGCAGACACCCTGAATGCCATGATGGCATTGCCGAACCTGATTGCCCTGCTGATGCTGAGCCCGATTGTGTTCAAGCTCACCCGTGAGCATTTTGAGAAGGAGAAAGCGCTGGGGGTCTGAGCCCCTTGTAATTGCCTCATCTGGCACCAAGGTTTGTCGTATACACTCAGAACATAACCCGGCCGTTTCAGGGCCGGAATAACAAACGAAATTGTCACTAACATGATCAAAGGAGAGTACACATGACTTTACGTCTCGGAGATACCGCCCCTGATTTTGAACAGGACTCCAGTGAAGGGAAGATTTCGTTTTACGACTGGCTGGGCGACAGCTGGGGCGTGCTGTTCTCGCACCCGGCGGATTTCACCCCGGTCTGCACCACCGAGCTGGGCCTGACCGCCAAACTGAAGGACGAGTTCGCCAAGCGCGGCGTCAAGGCCATCGCACTGAGCGTTGATCCGGTCGATTCCCACCACGAGTGGATCAAGGACATCAATGAAACCCAGGGCTGCGCGGTAAACTTCCCGATCATTGCAGACCATGATCGCAAGGTGTCCCAGCTGTACGACATGATTCACCCGAATGCCGACAGCAGCCTCACCGTGCGCTCGCTGTTCGTGATCGACCCGAACAAGAAGGTTCGCTTGATGATTACCTACCCGGCCAGCACCGGTCGTAACTTCAACGAAGTTCTGCGGGTGATCGATTCGCTGCAGCTGACCGACGAACACAAGGTCGCGACCCCGGGCAACTGGGAGCGTGGTGGCGATGTGGTTATCGTTCCGTCCCTTCAGGACGAGGAAGAAATCAAGCAACGCTTCCCGAAAGGCTACAAGGCTGTCAAATCCTACCTGCGGATGACACCAGACCCGAAAGCCAACTGGAGCGGTGACTGATCACTAGCCTCTTAAGCCTATAAAAAAGGCCGGGCAGCATTCGCTGTCCGGCCTTTTTCATGGTCGTGGATCAGGCAATCAGAATGCCGGAACCACCGCACCCTCATACTTTTCCATGATGAAGTCGCGAACCGCATCAGACTTCAGAGCCGCAGCCAGTTTCTGCATAGCCTCGCTGTCCTTGTTGTCCGGACGGGCCACCAGGATGTTCACATAAGGTGACTCGGAGCCCTCAATTACCAATGCATCTTCAGACGGGTTCAGGCCGGCTTCCAGCGCATAGTTGGTATTGATTAGCGCAAGGTCGACCTGGTTCAGGATACGGGGCAGGGTGGCAGCTTCCAGTTCCTTGAAGTCGAGATCTTTCGGGTTATCGGCGATATCACGGGGTGTTGCAGTGATCTTGCTCTCGTCTTTCAGGGTGATCACGCCGGCCTTCTGCAGGAGCAGCAGCGCACGGCCACCGTTGGTCGGGTCGTTCGGAATGGCAACCACCGCACCTTCTTTGAGCTCGTCCAGCGAATCAATCTTGCTGGAGTAGGCGCCAAACGGCTCAACGTGAACGCCGGTCACGGTTACCAGATTGGTACCACGGCCTTCGTTGAATTCATCCAGGTACGGCTGGTGCTGGAAGAAGTTGGCGTCCATCCGCTTCTGGTCCACCTGGATATTCGGCTGGATGTAATCGGTGAATACCTTCACGTCCAGTTCCACGCCCTGCTCGGCCATCTGAGGCTTCACGAATTCCAGGATTTCGGCATGGGGAACCGGGGTGGCAGCTACGGAGAGTTCTTCGGCAGCAACGGCGCCGGAGAACGTGGCTGCGGCAGCTAGTGCTGCGAGTGTTTTCTTCAGATTCATAGATCGATTCTCCTGTTGAGCATCTTGAACAAATGAGTTCGGGTTCGGAGTACGGCCGGCGGTCGGTCGGAGTACCCTTCCGAAAAACGCCCGTGAATACGTCCGTGTAGGGCTCGGTCGCGCCATCCCTGGCGCTCCACGTTTTCGGAAGGGTACTCCGACCGCCCAACGGCCTATATCCAGCTTTTCTACTTTCTGCTGAAGTACAGAACCAGACGGTCGCCGACCATCTGCAGCACCTGTACGAAAATAACCAGTAGCGCGACTGTAATGACCATTACGTCGGTCTGGAATCGTTGATAGCCGAAGCGGATGGCGAGGTCGCCCAAGCCACCGCCACCAATAACGCCGGACATGGCCGCGTAGGAAACCAGAGTGATCGCAGTAACGGTGATACCGGCAATGATGCCTGGCAGCGCTTCCGGTAACAGAGCACCGAAGATGATCTGTTTAACGCTGGCGCCCATGGCCTGGGTGGCCTCGATGATGCCGCGATCCACTTCTCGCAGGGAGGTTTCCACCAACCGTGCGAAGAACGGCGCACCGCCCGCCACCAGCGGCGGAATCGCTCCGGCGACGCCCAGCGACGTGCCGATCAGCATTACGGTGAAGGGGATCATTACGATCAGCAGGATGATGAATGGCACCGAACGGAGCACGTTCACCACGAACGACAGCACCGCATAGGCCACCGGCTGTTCCAGCAGCTGGCGTTTGCCGAACAGGAACAGAAGAACGCCGATGGGTAGGCCGATCAGGACGCTGAACAGCAGGGACATACCCACCATCACCAGGGTATCCCAGCTGGCCCAGCCAATTTCGGTCCAGTCTACATTGCTTAACAGGTCTTCCATCAGCGCAGCACCTCCACGTGAACGTCGGCAGCCTTGAGCGCCTGCATGGCCACCTCGAGATCACCGCCCACCAGTGACAGGGTCAGCTGGCCGTATGGTGTGTCCTTGATGTGGTCGATTCGGCCGGAAAGAATGCTGAAATCCACGCCGGACTCCCGGGCAACGCTGCCCAGCAGCGGTTTATAGGTGGATTCGCCCTTGAAGGTCAGGCGGAGGATCCGGCCGCTGGCCTTGCTCAGGTCCTCCTGGAGTTCGTCCCGGTCAATGCTTTCGCTCTCGAAGACAAAGTCTCGTGTGGTCGGGTGCTTCGGGTGCAGGAACACCTCGCTGACCGGGCCCATTTCGACCACTTCACCAGCGTCCATCACTGCCACGCGATCGCAGACCCGGCGCACCACGTCCATTTCATGGGTGATCAGTACGATGGTCAGGCCCAGTTCCCGGTTGATGTCGGCCAGCAGCTTCAGCACCGACTGGGTCGTTTGCGGGTCAAGAGCGCTGGTGGCTTCGTCGCAAAGCAGGATCGTGGGCCGGCAGGCCAGGGCGCGGGCAATGCCCACTCGCTGTTTCTGCCCGCCGGAGAGCTGCGATGGGTATTTGTTGGCGTGGTCGGTGAGGCTGACCCGGGCCAACAGTTCCTCAACCCGATCCCGAATCTCGGCCTTCGAGTAGATCCCCGCCAGCTTCATCGGGAAGGCAATATTGTCCGCCACGGTTTTCGACGACAGCAGGTTGAAGTGCTGGAAGATCATTCCCACCTTGCGGCGAAAGGCACGGAGTTCGGCAGCGTCGTAGTCGGTAATGTTCTCGTCGTCGATCAGAATACGACCGCCGGTGGGTGGTTCCAGCAGGTTGATCAGACGCACCAGCGTCGATTTACCGGCGCCGGAATGGCCAACGATGCCGAATACCTCGCCGGTTTCAATGGTCATATCGGTGGGATGAAGCGCGGGGATCGCCCGGCCGCCTACCTGATACGACTTCTGTACCTGGTCAAATACAATCACGGTCAGCGCCTTGTGGGTGCAGCGTTAAAAACCGGCGATTATAGCCCATTCGGTTGGCAAACCCGAATTCCGGAATGATTCTCAGTGTGGGTAGATGTCCCTACACAAACGGTTACCTGACATCCGCCACAGCCCTGAACTAAACTTGGAAGTCATAAGAACCTTAATTTCCCTCCGTTTCGAGAGCCGCGCCACCCAGAGATGCCAAAACGTGACCATTGAAAAACAGCCAACGCCCTCACGGATGAACTCCACCCAGGCATGGGTCACTTATCTCAGCAAGGTCGAGCTGCCGGTTCTGGCCAACACTCTCAAGCGTATCAATGAGTTGACGGACAGCCAAAACAGCACGGTTAACGAACTGGCCAACGTCATCCTCAACGATGCCCAGCTCACCTCCCAGGTGCTGAGACTGTCCAACACCGTGTTCTACAACCAGACGCGGACGCAGGTCAGCACGGTCAGTCGGGCCATTACCCTGATCGGCTTCGATGCCGTGAAATCCATGGCCATTTCCTCGCTGATCGTCGACGCGCTCCTGAAACGCAACGACCGCCCGCACCTCTTGCGCTGCCTGGCACGAGCCAGTCACGCCGCGGTTCAGGCACGGTGTCTGATGCCCAAACGGAATGAAACGGCCCTGGAGGAGGTTTTTATCGGGGCCTTGCTGATGAACATCGGCGAGCTGGCGTTCTGGTCCTGCGAGACAGAACAGGCGACGGAACTCGAGGAACGACTGCGGCTTGAGGAACCGCCGGTTGAGGCCCAGAAAGCCGTTCTGCACTCAACGTTTACCGAAATCACCCGCGGTCTTGTGGAGGCCTGGTCCCTCGGGCCATTTATCAGGGATGTTGTGTCTCCGGGTCAGGCCAATTCCATGGCTTCGAGCCTGGTGCGGAATTCCGTGGAAATGGCCCGACTGTCAGAACAGGGCTGGAGCGGTCCGGACATGGACAAGGTATTGGAACGCCTGGGCAGGGATATTGGTGAGCCCCCGGCGGTGGTTCGCGACCAGCTCAAGGTGAACGCATCGGAGGCCACCCGCGTGGCCGTTTCCCTGGGCATTCCGCAAGTCACTGCCATGATGCCCGGCGCCGAGGGCAAATCAGGCGACACCGGCGCAAGGGCGCCGGACATGGATGCAGAGCTGCAGCTTGAAATCCTGCGCGAATTAAGCCATTGCCTCGCCGAGAAACCGGATATCAACGAAGTCTGTCAGCTGGTAATTGAAGGCATACACCGTGCTATTGGTATGCAGCGAGTCGCCCTGTTGATGAGTGACCGCACCGGCAACGAACTGGTGCCCCGAAAACTCGGCGGCCGTGGCACCGAGGAATGGCGCGAACATTTCGTGATTCCCAAGGACGGCACCGGGCCACTGGGCCCGCTTCTGCCTCACGCCCATTGCAGCATCTACGAACCAAAACCAAACGCCGAAGGCGTGGCGTATGATCGCTGGCTGGGCAAAGTGCCGGCGTTGATTGGCCCGATCAAGGCAAATGGAAGGCTGGTCGGTCTGTTCTATGCCGACAATGCATCCGGTGCTTACCTGCCCTCAAGAGAGCAGCTATCAGCCTTCGGCCACTTTATCCAAAACGCACAACTCTGTCTGACGTTGCTATCCACACACTGACAGCCGGAGCGAAAGGTTCCGGCTGTCAGTTACCTTTCAGTGGAGAGCTCGCATCTGACGCGGATAGAGCGCTGCACTGACTTCCGGCTCTTCCAGCAGGTCGGCCAGCTCGCGGTCTACGTTAGTCTCTTCACCTTCTTCCGGCAACGGCTCGAACAGGGTGCTCAGCCAGGAGGCTACGGAGGGTGCTTCGTCCCGTTTGTAATCGGTGGACAGCGCCTTGATCCGGCGGAAGCCGATGATGCGCTGGTGTTTGGGATCCCGAATCTGTTCAAAACCCCGCCAGTAGACGTGATCCCTGGTGTGCAGTTGCACGAACAGGGTGTCGATGGGGCCGTCTGAATCGTCGGCACCCTCGGCTTCTTCCTCAATGGCTTCCGGGGCCGCTTCGGCTTCCACTTCGGGTTTCTTGTGACGGATGGTGGTCCAGGCCGGGTACAGCACGGCCACGGCATCCGCTTCAACATGCTCGCGGGCGGCGCGGAGGATCAACCCCCAGCGGGCCTTGTCGGCATCGGTTTCAAGGGAATTGATGGGCAAGTCATAGCTTTGTTCGCTGGACAGGACGATGGCCATCATGGGGGCGTCTAACTCCCCCATGGCCTCGGCCTGTGCTACTGATACCAGTTCGTCGATTGCCATCGGTTGGTTCATAATACGCTCGCCTCCTCGATGCCATCAGGGTCGTTCAGGAAGAAGGGGTCTTCCTGACTAACAGCATAGCCTGTTCCGGCTACAAAGATAAACGTGGAGTTTCCCCAGCCGGATCACAACCCCGGATACCTCAGAACGCGTCCTCAAGCCTTTCGTAGTTGCTGAACCAGGGATTGGCCTCTTCCAGTTGGCCCGCCAGCTGAAGCAGGGTCGCTTCGGCGCCGTGGGGACCGCCAAACTGGACCCCGACCGGTAACCCTTCGGCAGTCCAGTGCATCGGCACAGACATGGCCGGTGTCCCGGTCAGGTTTGCCAACTGGGTAAACGGCGTCCGGGCCAGGCTTTCCAGGGCCATCTGATCCACCTGTCCAGAGCGATGAACCAGTTTACCGGCCTTCAATTTCAGCATCAGACGGGCAGCGAATTTGAGGTGGGCCGGCGTTTCCAGTTCGCCGATGGCGGCCGGCAACTGCCCGGTGGTCGGGCTGAGGTAGAGATCGTAACTCCCGAAAAACGCACCCAGCGCCCTGGCAAACTCGTTCCACTGCTGGCGCCGCCGGACATAGTCGGACAGCGGCATCGTCTCACCAAGCATGCCAATCAGCCGGGTATCCAGCTCGAAATCGCTGTCGGTGGCGCCGAACTGCTCTTTCGCCTTCGCCATCAGCGCCGACACTTCACCGAAATACAGGCCGAGGTAGCAGCGGGCCAGGGCCATGCCGTCGAATTCCGGCGCAGCATACTCAACCCTGTGACCCAGATTCTCGAGAACCCGGGCCGTTTCCTCCACGGCTGCAACGCACTCCGGTGCTACCTCCGTATTGTAGGGTGAAGACGTGAACACGCCGATTCTTAGCTTGCCCGGAGACCGCTGCATGAGCTCGGAGTAGGCCGCAGACGGCCCGGGAATCTCGAACGGGTCGCCCGGAGCCGGCCCACTGAGCACATCCAGCATCGCCGCACTGTCTCTCACCGTCCGGCTGACCACATGGTCGGTAGACGCACCGGTCCAGGCTTCACCCATAAAGGGACCCGAGGAAATGCGTCCCCGGGACGGCTTGAGGCCAAACAGGCCATTGTAGGCAGCTGGAATGCGGATGGAGCCGCCGCCATCGTTGGCGCCGGCCATGGGTACAATGCCGGCCGCCACCGCCGCGCCGGAGCCGCCACTTGAGCCACCCGGGGTCAGCTCCGTGTTCCAGGGGTTGCGGGTTGGCCCCCAGAGCTCAGACTCGGTCACCGCTTTCAGACCAAACTCCGGCGTGGCGGTTCGCCCCAGGAAAACCAGCCCACCGTCCCGTGCCCGGCGGACAAATTCCGAATCCTGGGGCGCAATATTCTTTATCAGCCCCCGGCTGCCGTAGGTACACGGGTGACCCGCCTGCTCCTGGGCGAGGTCCTTGAGCAGCAGGGGCACGCCGGCAAAAACCGCCTGCTCGGGGAAGTGCTGTGCTGGCGCCTCGGAGAACTGCGGATAGCAGATCGCATTAAGTGTGCTGTTCACGCGGGTTGCCCGCTCAACCGCTGCCTCGCATACTTCCCTTGAAGTGACCTCACCCCGACGGACAAGATCAGCGAGTGCGGTAGCATCGTAACGAAGATATTCAGATTGCTTCATGGCAGGTTCCCTTTGTTATTCTGTTTTGAGGAAGGTCACGGGTATATCGTCTATGGTCAGAATTCTCAAGAGCTTACGCCAGCTTGCCGTGATTTTCATCCTGGCAGCGCCGGTTGCCGTTGCCGCCCAGGACCCGCCGCCAGCGGCCAGTGAAGACAGCGACTGGACTCGCGTGGTCCGGTCCTCGCCCTACTGGGTCAGCCAGGGGGTATTTGAAAACATCCTCACCATCCGGCGCTGGGTATTAAAAGAATCCGGCTATTGCGCCAGTGCCGAGCGCCACGTCCTCTACGATATGCGGGGGCGCTTTCTGGCCTGGATCAGTGATGGCGAAGACCGCGAGGCCACCCAGCGCCTGCTGAACACCACCCGAAAATCACTGTATGAGAATGACAAGGTGGAAGACTGGGTTGCCGGCGAGACCGGCCAGACCGGCTATCCGTTCGCCCTTTCCTGCGACCAACCCCATGTGAACGTCGACGAGGCCGTTGCGCGGTATCTTGGCACCCTGCCGGCGGACCGGATCTGGGGCGCCTGGGACGACCTCAATTTTGCCGACAGCAGTGCTCCGGAAAGCCTTCATGATGCACTGATCTACGTGTACGAGCACCGCAGCAGTCAGAACCGCCTGACTCTGCCACAAGCCTTGCCCCGCTACCTGGCGGGCCAGATCCTGATTGAGAGTGGCGCACAGGCAAGAGCCCATTCCCGGGCAAACGCCAGGGGCATCCTGCAGCTGTCACCTGCGGCTCTGTCCGACTGCCAGATTGCCCCCAACAATTTCTGGCATCGGCTGGCACAGATCGACTGCGCCCTGCGGCTGATGAACCAGAATGCCCGCAATCTGGCACCGGTGTTCCAGCAACGGTTCGGCCATTTGCCGGAGGCCAAAAGGGACCGATTGTTCACCCTTTTACTGGTTCAGGCCTATCATGGCGGCGCCGGACGGGTCCAGGCGCTGCTGGACGACCCGGTGCTGGCACAGCCAGCCGAGTATTTTGCCGCCAACCATGAACGCTTTACCGCCGGCGATATTGCCTTCGGCCTGATTTTTCACAACCTGGGGCGGGACCGCCTCGGTCTTGCATCGCTCTACTATGTGGCCGACGTTCAGCTGGCAACCGAGGCCCTGTGTCGCACGGCCAAACTCAAATCAACGGAATTCTGTGAATGGAAGTACTCAACCAACTGATACCCGAAAGCCTGAGCCTCCCGGTCGCCGTTTTCCTGCTTGCCAGCTCCACCATAACTTCGATGATCACCGCCAGCCTAGGCGCCGGTGGCGGCGTTCTGCTGCTGGTACTGATGGCCAGCTGGATGCCGCCTGCGGCCATCATCCCGGTTCATGGCATGATCCAGTTGGGCTCCAATGTTGGCCGGGCGGCACTGACCTGGCGGCACGTAGACTGGCGGGTGATTGCCGCGTTCCTGCCCGGTGTGATCGCAGGGGCGGCGCTGGGCGCCTGGCTACTGGTGAATCTTCCGGCCCACATCTGGCAGCTGACCATCGCCCTGTTCGTTCTCTATCTTTGCTGGGGGCCGGCACTACCAAAGGGTGCCTTCGGTGCCCCCGGGGTGTTTCTGGCCTCGGCCCTGACCAGTTTTGTCAGCCTGTTCGTGGGCGCCACCGGGCCGCTGGTTGCGGCGTTCATCAAGCAGATTCACACCGACAGGTTCAAAACCGTGGCCACCTTCGCCACCGCCATGACGCTGCAACATGCGCCCAAGGCGCTGGTGTTCGGGGCGGCGGGTTTCATGTTCTTTGAGTGGCTCCCGTTTATCCTTGCAATGATCGCCTGCGGCTTCGCCGGCACCTGGCTCGGGCTCCATGTACTCAGTTCCCTTAGCAACCGGAAGTTCACACTGATCTTCAATATCGTGCTGACCGCGCTTGCGATCCGCCTGCTATGGCAGGCCAGTCTCTCAGCCGGCTGGTGGTGACGGAACCACAACAACCCTGTTACGTCCCCGGGATTTGGCGACGTAGCTACCCTCATCCGCCCGGGCCATAACCTCCCGGGGGCCGCTGTCTTCCGGTGTCAGTTCCGTCAGGCCGATACTCGTGGTTACACCGAATGACCGGCCGTCATGCTCAATGCGAAGAGCCTCAACATCCGCGCGGATCCGTTCCGCCAGAGCCTGCGCCCTTGCCATGCCACAGGCGGGCAAAATAATGCCAAACTCATCCCCGCCAAGCCTGGCCACGGTATCGGACTGGCGAACCGAGTCCTTGAACAGGTCCGCCAGCCGTTTGAGCAGATCGTCGCCCAGCAGGTGCCCACCTTCATCGTTTACCGGTTTGAAGTAGTCGAGATCAATGAGCATCAGTACCGAACGGACGTCCTGGCGATCGGCTTCTCCCAGACATCGGACCAGCGAGGCGTTGAACGCCCGCCGGTTGAGTAACTGAGTCAGACTGTCGTGGGTTGCCTCCCAGGACAGCCGTTCCTCCTGCCGGCGGCGGTCGCTGTCATCCCGTAACACGAACACCAGGCGCTCATCCTCGCGACCCTGACGAATGTGCAACATAGTGAGATCAATCGGGAATGGCACACCCAGCGAGTTCCGCAGAGTCACGTAAAGACTGTCCAGATCTTCTCCGGACAGGAACTCCTGCGCTGTCAATTCCCGCTCTTCAGTTTCAATGGTGACCAGCTGGAAAAAGTTCCTGAGTAAGCACTCACCCTCTGTTCCCAGAAGCCGACAGGCGGCAGCGTTGGCAAACCGGATTACACCCTCGACGTCTACCATGAGAACGCCTTCCTGGAGGACGCGAAGAATCGTCTCGGCGCGCTGCTGCTCTGTCCTGAGCGCCTCTTCCACCTCCAGTTCATGGGAAATGTCGCGGACTACGGTGATGGTACCGAGGGCCTTTTCCGGCGTCTGAATTGCTGCCGTCATCACATCCCCCCAGATCACCTGATCCGGAGCAGGGGATTCCAACCTTAACCGGCCACGGAAAACGCTCTGGTTCCTGATCGCATTTTTCCAACCGGCAATCGCCTCCTGCCGGTCGGCATTGTCCACACGATCGGCCAGGTAACTGTATGTGAGATCTTCCGCCGGTTTGCCGACGATCGCCTCGAAAGCCGGGTTGGCAAACTCGATACGGCCCAGGACGTCGGTCTGGACAATACCGATGGGCGCACTCTGGGTAAGGGAACGGAAAAATGCCTCTCTTTCTGCCAGAGACACCAGAACTTCATCACGCTCATCGGTCACCGTGTTAAAGATCTCGGCAACCTGGCGGATTTCCTTACCCCCGGCGACGTCCACCGGATCGGAGCGCATACCAAGGTGGCGCTCGCGGATCTGGCTGCCCAGTGTTTTGAGCGGCGCCATCAGTCGCCGGAAGCGCCACAGTGCAATAGGTGCGATCAACAGGATCACCACCAGCAGAATCCATAAGAAGGCATCCACAGTGCGGGTAATCGGCGCCAGCGCTTCTCGAGCCGGCCAGGAAGCTGATACGAACCAGGGAACCTGGGTAAGCTGCTGCACCGACATGATGGTCCGTTCACCCTCGCCGCTGTTAGTCTCCAGCGTGCCTTCAAACCCCTCCATGGCATCCCGGAGCACAGGATTCGCTACCCGCACCGGCGCCATGGCCTCGTCGTCCCTTTGACTGACCACCACAAAACCACTGCGGGTTGCCACTCCGAGATAACCGGTAGTTCCTATGCGGATGTTGATAAACTGATCAAGAAAATTGTTTCCATCCAGGGCAATGGCACCGCCAAGCACACCAATGAAACGTTGGCGGTGGTCGAAGATCGGCGCAGCCACCATGATGGCCGGCTTTTCCTGATAGTTGGAAATATAGGGTTCGCTGATCACCGGCGTGAGCGTGGAGGAAATCCGCCTAAAATATTCCCGATCACTGACATTCAGCCCCGCCTGACGGTAATCCTCCGGGTGCTCAGCAATAACCAGGCCTTTTTCATCCATCAGGTAGACCGCATCAAACAGATGCTCCAGGGCCGTTTGCCGACGAATCAGAACCCTGGCCCTTGCGTCCAGAACATCGCTGGACATGGTCAGGTTCTGGGCCACGTGGTTGAGTGCTTCAAGACGCAGGGCCAGCTTGTCATCCAGCTCCCCGGCAATCAGGGTGGCAATGGTTTCCACCTGGTTCCGGGCCTGCTGTTCCAGTTCAGAACGGCTCAGCAAGAAACCGGCGACGGTTACCAGCAAGGCCGTCAGTATGATCGCGACAACCACCAGAGCAACGGCCCGATTCGCCAGGCTGCCCAACCATCGCTTGATCAGCATGACTTCCAGACTCCGCAGCGGATTCGACAACCGGTAATGATCTGACCTCCGTTTTCAAACTCTTATTTGTGGTTCTTATGCATGACTTAAGTCTAACAGAGGGGGTGCCATAGTCAGATTACAGGCTTGCAAATTCAATGATAATTGTTATTATTTAGTTCCACTTTTGCACATTGAGAACTCCTCTCATGACGGACATCCTCTCGCCTCTGAATACCGGCCCGCTCGCGCAAGTTATTGATATGGGAGGCCCTGTGATGCTGGTGCTGGTGGTGCTCGCGATCATTGGCTTCGTTACCTTCGTGTATCTGATGCTTATCGGAACCCTTTATGCGCCCCGTTTGTCCGGTCAGCTTAAAAAAACCGTAATGAACTGGCAGAATAATCCGGCGTCGGTACGGCCGTCAGAAGTGCGACATCAGGCAGGCCGCTGGGGGCGGATGAATCCGCTGCAGCATCTTGTCACCGATACGATAGAGGCCATTCAGAACGATCAGGACGACCGGCAGATCCGGGAAACCGCCGCACGGGATGCCCAACATGCCCTGGAGCCGTTCGAGGCACCGTTGAAGATCATCGAAGTCATCGCAGCCCTGGCCCCTCTTCTCGGCCTGCTGGGAACCGTACTGGGCATGATGGAGGCCTTCAGCGCCATGGCTGCTACCGAAGGCCGTGCCAATGCCACCCAACTCAGTGGCGGTATTTACGAAGCCCTGACCACTACAGCCGCGGGCCTGGTAGTGGCCATACCGTTTGCTGCACTGGCTGCATGGATCGAGTTCCGGCTGCGACGCATCCACAAGACCATCAACAGCACACTGGTTTCGATTCTGCATATCGTGCCGGAGCAGACTCTGGACGCCGTTGAAGCAGATTACCGGTCGCCGGAAAGCCAGCGTGCCGCCGAAACCGCCGTCGACGAGCCCGACCGTTACTCAACCGCCCGGGGTCAGCGATTCGCCCATGCAACTGGTTGAGCCAAGGCCAAACCGTCCGATTCCAATCCGGATCACGCCCCTGATCGATGTGGTCTTCATTCTCCTGGTGTTCTTTATGCTGACCACCCGGCTATTGCCTGTGGACTACCTGGAATTGGCCAATAACACGTCGAGCCGCAGTCCGGTCACCGGAGAACCGCTACCAGAGCTGACGGTCACGGCCAACGGCGACGTAAGATGGCAGGGCCAGACGTTACCCCTGGAGCGCCTGGTCACCGATCTGTCTGAAGCCGGTACCACCGAAGTGAACCTCTCAACAACGGGCGATACACCCCTGGGAGCTTTTACCGCGGCCCTGAGCGCTTTGACTGACAGCGGCATCGACACTCACTGGAAGCGGACAAACGCAACGACACCATGAGCGATCTGGTTCCACCTCCGTTTACCTCCGGCAAAACCCTGATGGAACGCGTGGAGGATGCGCTTCTGCCGTTGATCAACCTGGTCTTCCTGCTGTTGATGTTTTTCATCGTTGCCGGCCAGCTTGCCGATGACCCACTGCCCGAATTGCCCGCCACCGAGCAGGGCGAAGACCGTCAGTCTCCTCATGCGGACATGATTGTAAGCGCCAACGGAGACTGGAAGGTCGACGGTGAGCTGCTCAACAAGGAATCCCTGGTTGCCAGGCTGCCGGAACCTGATGGCCAGCAGCCCCTGAAAATTGCCGCTGCCGAGAGCATCACCATGGCAGACCTGGAAACACTCTTCCGCTTGCTGGAGCAGGGCGGATACCAGGATATCCTGCTGTTGACGGAGCCCGCCCGATGATGCCGCAAAAGCCGCCCTTCCGGTGGGCACTTCTGCTGCTCGCAATCGTAGTGACCTTCGTCGCCCTGGCGATCGCCGCTCCCGAAGAGACGGTGGAACTCAACACCCTGGGCGAATCCGCGGTCAACACAGCGCCAGCCATCCGAATCAAGCTGGCTGGCGAACCCGAGCCGAAACCCGACGCCGCGCCAAAGCCAAAACCAGAGCCGAAGCCACAGCCTGAACCTGAACCCAAGCCCGAACCCGAGCCCGAGCCCGAGCCTGAGCCTGAGCCTGAGCCTGAGCCCGAGCCAGAACCTGAGCCGGAACCTGAGCCTGAACCGATAACGGAACCAACGCCCGAGCCAGAGGTTGCCGAAGAGGTCGCGGAAGCGGAAACACCGAGCGGTGATCCGGCAGAGACTGCAACAGAGAAACAGTCACAGGCGACCGTTGCACTGCAAAACGCTGGCGTTAGATCGGAAGTGGATAATTACCTGTCCAAACTCAGCCGCCATCTTGCCCGATACTATGAATATCCACGCAGGGCGAGGCGCCTTGGCCAGGAAGGCACACCCGTGATTGTGTTCGAGTTTCAACGGGACGGATCCCTGGTGGCCCACAGCCTCAGAACCAGCTCCGGACATCAGCTTCTGGACGAGTCGGCGCTGGCCATGCTCGAACAGGCAGCGCCTCTGCCATCAGTGCCGGAAGCAATTGCAGGCCAGAAATTCCGCTACGCCTTGCCCGTACGCTTCAGTCTTCGCTGAGACGTTGCCCTGCTGCGCCAGGTTGCAGCAGCGGTCAATGGGAACGCACCGATCAGGTGCGTGAGAGCGGAGGTCGCCTCTTCTGCCGAGCCCGGCAACCACAGCATGAAAATTCTTACCCTTCTGATTTAATTCCGGTTTCCTGGCAACCTGCGATTCTGGCACAGTCTCTGCAACTTCTCAGACAGCGGAACCAATGTCGGTTCTGTTCACAGCGACAGATTTATTCAGACGACGGCGTCTACTTGCACCTGCAGATTGCAGGCAGCGGGTATCGCCGTTTTTTTATGGCCGTTTCAAAAGTCTGGTCATCCGATAGAAGTCAGAGGAAAACACTATGTCTTACATCGTGCCTTCGGAATTCGTCACCAAAATGGTCGACGCCGGCGAATCCAAAATTTATATGTCCACCCGGGATACCCTCATCCGGGCTTTCATGGCCGGCGCCATTCTGGCGCTGGCTGCAGCGTTCGCCATCACTGTAGCGGTCGAGACCGGAGTCTTTTTGATCGGCGCTATCCTGTTCCCGATCGGGTTTTGCATGCTCTACCTGATGGGCTTTGACCTGCTGACCGGCGTGTTCATGCTTACACCCCTGGCATTGCTTGATAAGCGCCCCGGCGTAACCCCGGCAGCCATACTGCGCAACTGGGGCTGGGTATTCCTTGGCAACCTGGGCGGCGCGCTGACCGTCGCCTTCATGATGGCCTTTATCTTCACCTATGGTTTCAATACCGACCCGGGTGCCGTTGGCGCGAAGATCGCCAGTGTTGGCGAAGCGCGCACGCTTGGCTACGCGGAGTTCGGGGCTGCCGGCTGGGCCACCATTTTCATTCGCGGCATGCTGTGCAACTGGATGGTATCCATGGGCGTGGTTGGCGCCATGATTTCCACAAGCGTCAGTGGCAAGGTACTGGCCATGTGGATGCCCATCATGCTGTTCTTCTTCATGGGCTTTGAGCACTCTATCGTGAACATGTTCCTGTTCCCGTCCGCCATCATCATGGGCGGCGAGTTCTCAGTGATGGACTACCTGTGGTGGAACGAGATTCCCACCGTGCTGGGTAACCTGGTGGGCGGCCTGGCCTTTACCGGCCTTACCCTCTACACCACCCACGTGCGCACCGCACCCAAGCGCAAGATTGCAGCAGCCTACAGCGACGCTGCCCTGGCCCGTACCAACTGAGTCGGGGCGTCCTGCAACTCCGGCTGCCGCACCCGCCGGAGTTGCGTTTTCCTTGATCGAGGAAATGCCGTTTCCCAATGACCAGCTCCCTTTCCGTTTCCGCCGGCCAGTACTCCGACGCTGGCGTCAAACCAGTCAACCAGGACTTCCACGGTTTACTGGTGCCAAAGGGCCACCAGCTGATCACCAAAGGCATCGCCGTTGCCATCGCCGACGGCATCAGCTCCAGCAATGTCAGCCAGATTGCCAGCGAGTCCGCCGTCGCGGGTTTCCTCAGCGACTACTTTTCCACTCCGGAAAGCTGGTCGGTGAAACAGTCCGCCCAACGGGTGCTGCTCGCAACCAATGCCTGGCTTCATGCCCAGACCCGGCAAAGCCAATACCGCTATGACCGCGACCGAGGCTATGTCTGTACCCTGAGCGTGATGGTGCTCAGGTCCGCCACCGCACATCTGTTTCATATCGGCGACACCCGCATCTACCGGGTTCACCACGACCAACTTGAACAGCTCAGCACCGATCACCGGCTCTGGCTCTCCCCGGAAGAGAGCTGCCTGACCCGGGCCATGGGCATTGGCCATCAACTGGATATCGATTATCGAAGCCTGCCGATCCAGCCCGGCGATACCTTTTTGCTGGCGACCGACGGCATCCATGAGCACCTGGATGAGCGAACCATGGCCGGTATCATCCGGGAATCTGGCGATGATCTGGACGCTGCCGCCCGCCGGTTGGCAGCCCAGGCCCTCGAACAGGGCAGTGATGACAACCTGACCGCCCAGATCATCCGGGTGAACTCGGTCCCCGCGGTTCCGGAAAGCAGCGAGCTGTTTCACCAGCTGGCCCAGCTGCCCTTTGCGCCGGAACTTCAGCCGGGCCAACATCTGGACGGTTACCGGATTCTGAGACAGATTCACGCCAGCAGCCGCAGCCATGTCTACCTGGCGGTGGATGAGGAAACCGATACCCGGGTGGTGCTGAAGATGCCCTCACTGGAACAGAGACACGATCCGGTCTACCTGGAACAGTTTTCCACCGAGCAGTGGATTGCCAGGCGAATCAGCAGCGCTCATGTCGCAAGACCGTTCCAGTCCAGCCAACGACCCAGCTTTCTCTACCAGGCCACAGAGTTCGTGGAAGGCTGTACCTTGCGGCAATGGATGCTGGACAACCCGGCTCCGACACTTGATACCGTGCGTGATCTCGTTGAGCAGATTGGTAAAGGCTTGAGGGCATTCCACCGGCTTGAAATGGTGCACCAGGACCTGAAGCCGGAAAACGTGCTGGTGGATCCCCATGGCACTGTCACGCTGATTGATTTCGGTGCCACCCGGGTCGCCGGCCTTGAGGACTCTGAGATCGGCGAACAGGCGGTTCCTCGGGGGGCCGCCCTTTACAGTGCCCCTGAGACCTTTCTCGGCGAGCCCGGCAGCTGGCTATCAGACCAGTTCTCCCTGGGCGTGATTACCTACCAGTTGCTCACCGGCCAGCTTCCCTATGGCGCGGAAGTACCGAAAATCCATAGCCGGAACCAGCTTCGCGGGCTGAACTACCGGCCCGCGAGACACTTACGTGAGAATCTTCCCGCCTGGGTCGACGATACAATTGAAAAAGCGGTTCACCCTCAGGCCCACAGACGTTACCCGGCGCTCTCGGAATACCTGTACAAGCTGCGACACCCATCCGTCGACTGGCACAAGCGTCATCGGCCGCCGTTAATGGAGCGCAATCCCGTGGCCTTCTGGCAGGGTGTATCCGCGTTATTGCTCCTGGCGTTGCTGGCAGCCCTCGGCCTGGGCTGAAGCGGGTATTGCCCGAGCAAGTTTTTGCCCCACCAGCAATCCTTCGCCCGGCGTTCGGGCGCGCGGTTGCCTGGCCCGCCGGGGACATCTCCGAGAAAAAAGATAACCCACTGTTTTAAAAACTATTTCCTCTTCTGGCACAGGCTTTGTAATGAAAGTCCGCGTCCAGGGAACACCCGGGGACACTATTCATTCACAAGTCATGGAGCAGACTATGCCAACTCCTTGTTATATCAGCATCGAAGGCCAGACCCAGGGCAACATCACCGCCGGCGCATTCACGTCCGATTCTGTCGGTAACATCTACGTGGAAGGCCACGAAGACGAAGTGCTGGTGCAGGAATTCAGCCACGTTGTTACCGTACCGACCGATCCCCAGTCCGGTCAGCCATCCGGTCAGCGCGTGCACAAGCCGTTCAAGTTCACCTCCGCCCTGAACAAGGCCACCCCGCTGATGTACAACGCCCTCGCCTCCGGCGAGATGCTGCCCAAGGTCGAGCTGAAGTGGTACCGCACCTCTGTTGAGGGCAAGCAGGAGCACTTTTTCTCCACCATCCTCGAAGATGCGACCATTATCGACATCAACTGCAACATGCCCCACTGCCAGGACGCCGGCAACGCCGACTTCACCCAGCTGGTCACCGTTTCCCTGTCCTACCGCAAGGTAACCTGGGAGCACGCCGTTGCCGGTACTTCCGGTGCTGACGACTGGCGTTCGCCGATCGAGGCGTAATCACGCCAGAAGGGCCCCGCAGGGGTCCTTCTGCCTTTGCAGGGATGAAAAAAATGGATAGTCAATTGTCGGCCGAAGACATTGATAAAATCAGAGCCATCATGAAGGCGTTCTACGGCCATTCTGTTGCTTCAGGATTCACTGAAAGCAGCGTAACCGAAGAAACCGTGCGCGCTATCGCCCATATGCTCGTGGAAACCGTCGATTGTAGTAGATGGGTTGATGCTGTTCCTTCTCCACAGGACCTACTACGACCAACACGCAGGATCACAAAATGGGCTTTACGCCTGATTCGCGAGGCAGGGAAACCTTTTTTGCAGAACGAAGTGAAGGTAAGCTGGATTTGCCGAACTGTTCGTTCTGGCCAGTTCAGATCCTCTATCGAAACGACATTGAGATGAGACTCCCACCATGGCAAGGATAGCCCTAGCTTTATCATTTTTACTTCTTCTCTCCGGCTGCGCATCCCAATCTTCATTGGTCATTCAACCATACAGCGAACTAGCTATAGAAGTACCAGAAAAGATGTTCTCCTCTGTGAAGATGAGGGATGGCGAGCTTGTATTTTTGAGAAACAACCGGGTCGTAGGTTTTGTCAGATCGGAGGAGATTCCAAGTACAGTAAGCTCAAGTTCAGCGATTGACACCTCAACGACGCTTTTTGAGAGTGCCAATCAGGGTTCAAGTAAACCAATTTGGATGGAGCAAATTCCCGAAGCTCAGGTATTTGGAGTAGTTCAGGGGGACTTTAGAACCGTATTTATTGTACCGAACGGCCAAGCTCAATCGCTTATTACCTTCCAGGGCCCAGTTGAAAGCTCAACGTCATTGCGGATAAATGGCGCGAAGATTTCAGAATAATGCATAGCTACCACTCACCCGAGTCCCGAATTCAGCAGCCTTCCAGCAGCTTTACGTCGAAATACAACCGGTAATGAGAAGATTCATAATTTTAAGGATTGTTTTGGCCAGCCTGGTCTCAGGTTGTGCTGTAACTGACCAGGCATCCATTGAGTTTCGCACCTCCAACGATCTGACGTTCGAACTCAGTAAGAGTCGGTTTGATGCTATCGAAGTGCAGCCTTTCGAAACACAACTTTGGCTTGATTCAGCAATCGTTGGTTCGTTGAGGACTATGGAAACCAGCCCAGATTTTGAAACGGCCGTTGACGAAGTTCGGCAAGGATCTAACGAAACGCAACAATACTCTGGTAAGGTCAAAAAGTTGGATTTGGGTGGCAGCGCCTACGGCTTCTCGGTCACCGTCAAAGGCTACACCACTGCATTTATCGCGACCTCGGAACACCCTTCTTCATGGATTACCATTAGTACTCAGGATGACGTGTTCGGCGAAGTTCTATCTTCTTTGTCTGTCAGTAAAACACGCGAATGATCTATGCTGTCTATGTCAGGTTTTCCAGCTTTTCGGTATGACGGTCCAGCCCATTGGAGCCGTAAATATGCTGCAAGCGCTGCAAAAGTTCTTGCTTGATACTGTCTTCCGAAATAAGACTAGCCATAAGCCTGCCGACTCCATGGACCGGGTGGGCACCAAATTTCCTTGGGCGCGTCCACGTCTCTGCTCAGCATCAAAGGGCCGAGGAACTCAACCACCGCCTCTACTACCTCCGAAAAAGCCTCTGGCACATGTTCTTGGCCAAGGCGCTTACGGAAAGCCCGCCACTGTGGTTGCTTGCTGTCCATAAAAGCGGCAGAAAAGGGACTGGTTTCAGGGATTGCTGTCCCACGCTTTCGGAAGGTGCCCTCAACCGCCCCCTCGAGATTTTCCAACCGGAACTCGTGCTGACGCGAAAGCAGCCAGATATCGTAAAAGTCCTTCATCCGGCTGTTCAGTTCGCCAAGGTTGACCATCGCCTGGAACTTCTCAGCAATCGACGATTCCGGGGTGTAGCACTTAATCCGTGCAGTTGGAAAATCCAGCAAGCCCGGGAACTCCAGCCAGGATGGGAACGGAAATATGGGATCGCCAAAGCCAATGTCCAGTTGCATTGGAATCCTGGCGTTGTCGAGAAAACCGCTGAAGGTCACCCTTAGCCCCTGATAGTCTGCATCTTCGGTAATGGTCTCCGCCTTCAGGGTATCCGGATCAAATCGCAAGCCATCATCCGGCACCTCAGTCGCAATAATCTCGCCCACCTGGGCCAGAATAGCCTCTGGATCATTGCTGGTCTGGCCCGACATATCGATATCCCGTGTCGGTCTGCTGTTCGGCCCCTGCATTGCCCAGAACATCAGCGCACCTTTGAGGGTAAAGCAGCGGTTATGGGGCGACTGACTCAACCGGTAAAGAAACCGCTCCATGGCGTAATACTGCAGCAGTTCATCAAAGCGACGCTTTTCTTCCCGGGACTTATTCAGCAATCTCTGCCGAACGGACGCAGCAGTGTTTTGTGCCACCGTGATCTCCTTTCACTCTTTTTATTCCATCGCCAGGATGATTCTGTTCACAGCTTGGCTTCCAAGTAGGGTGCCATGACATTGGCGACCCTGCAGATTCTGGCATATTCCATCAGTTTTCCTGGACGGAAGTTTTTGCGGGTGCGGTATAGATCCAACGCCTCCAGAACCACATCCATGCCGATTCGATTCCGGAACTTGAAACAGTCGGCCAGGGTTTTCTCCGGGTTGTAGACGTTCAGGGTGATGGCATCCACGTCAACCTGTTCAATGCCTTCACTAAAGGCCCGCCCGGAGAACCGGTACCCGGCTACCGGCGGATAATCCAGCACCGGCAAACGGGCATCCCGCTCCACCGCCAGATGCACCTGATGGGGAATCTGTGTAGTAATGTCGTGCCAGGCCAGCGCGGAAATCAGGCAAAGCACCGCATTGGGAAAACGGGTAGCGGCAGCCACCAGATCCGGGTTCTCTATTGAGGGCAGGTCCGCCAGCCGGTAAATGCCACGGCTGACCGGCTCAATCAGCCCCTCGTCCCGAAGCTGATAGAACTGGTACCGGCTAAAGCCCCGAGCCAGCGCTTCTGTCAGGCGGAGCTGACCGCCGCGTTGACGGAACATGGTTTGGAGTTTTGCCCTGGAAGATCGGGCGGAGTCGGAGCCAGACAAATCGTCACCACTTATTTATATATGGTGACAGTTTGTCTGAATGGCATAGGTCATTCAAGTGTCGGCTTTGCTGGACCTTTCCCAAGGTCGATAATCAGTACCACCGCATAATATTGCCGAGCCAGACCATAGCAAACCGTAAATTCGAACGTTAAGCTTGTTTGGTATTACGCATCCGTGAAGTAGCCAGGTACCCAAGTTTGCAGAAAACGCCCCTACCAACCCAGACCGCCATCAGCCTTGGCGAACTCATGTGCGCCGTCACCCGGGACTGGCTCTGGCAACCGGCGGAGCAATGGGTCCGGGAACGCAATCCGGGCAGCGTCCTGCATTGCCGGGTTGGGTCCGGCCAGGCCACCTATCACCGTTACGATTCTCGAGACGGGCAACACCTGATCACCTACGGTGCCCGCATGATTGCCGCCAAGCACCAGCCGGAGACGGCGAGCGGCTGGCTGTCAGGCCGAGAGATCCGGAAACGGGGGTACTTTGGCGGGGAACTGAGCACTCTGAATCTGTTGGCACACACCTGCTGCCACGAGTTTGCCCATCTCCTGCAGCAAAGTGCCGGCCAGCGATATCGGGGCTCTGTGCACAACCGCCATTTCTATACCATTCTGGATGAGTTGCACGAGAACGGGGCGGCGCAAGCGACCCGTAAGGCCCTGGCAGATGAGGCGAGGGAACAGGGTCTGGCGCTACCGGATACGCCCTTCGAGCCTGTGGACACAAGGCAACAGATGGCCCACTGGCAGGTGGGCGATACCGTGCGTTTTGGTGCCGGCCGGCGGGAACTGCACGGGCAGATCATTCGGGTCAATCGAAAGACCTGCACCGTGGACGGCATCGGGCACTCGAAAGGGGTGCGATACAGAGTGCCTGTGCAGATGCTAAGCCCGCTTACACCACCTCGGTAGAGGCAACCAGGAGGCTCCGTATCTCCGGCACACAGGACCCACAGTTGGTGCCACACTTGAGCTCACGGCCGAGGGCATCGACGCTGTTGGCACCCCGCCCAATTGCCTGCTGAATCTGTCGGTCCCCAACCTGGAAGCAGCTGCAAACCAGGTTGCCAGCATCATCCCCATCGACGGCCTTTGCCGCCAGCAGGCCGCGCCGGCTCGCCTCGTCGAGCTCTGGCTGACTAAAGCAGCTGACCAGCCAGTCCACGGATGGCAAGGCAGCCGCGTCACGATCCACCATGAGTACCGCCTCCAACTGACCATTGCGCAACCGCGCCGCCCGGAAGCGGCCTTCGCGGACATCTTCCATCACCAGCTGCGGCTGGCCGCCGAGCCAGTCTGGCACAGCACTTTTCCAATCCATTTTGCACTGCCCCGCCACGATCCAGCTATCGCAATCGGGCAGAACCTGTTGGGCCCAGTAGTCTGCCTTCCAGCGTTTTGGACGATCCCGTCGCACCAGCAAACGTCCATACCAACGGGCAGGCCAGTGGGTGAGGGTAGCACGACCGTGCTTGGCTTCCGGTTGCCCGGATATCGGGTCTACCAGGCTGTCAGTAAGCGCTGTAGCCAGACCCTGCCCGGTGAACTGATCGTTCCAGTGGATCGGCACAAACACCTCACCACGCCGCTGCTCCGGCGCACTGCGCACCCGGCCGACAAAGTGCCCATGGGCACTCTTCAGTGTTGCCAATGCCCCCGGGGTGAGGGAAAGCGCCCGAATATCCTCGGGATGCACCTCAATGAACGGCTCGGGGCGATGGGCCAGCAACCGGCTGGACCGGGCTGTCCGGGTCATGGTGTGCCACTGGTCCCGGATACGGCCGGTATTCACGATCAACGGAAACGCTTCATTCGGATTCCTGGCCGGTAATCGAGAGGCAACTGGCATCAGTCGAGCGCGCCCGTTGGCGGTCGCGAACCGACCGTCAGTGAACAGTCGCCTGGAATCAGACGCCGCCCCGGTAACCGGCCATTGGACAGGCTCAAGCAACTCGTATTGTTCATTGCTCAACTCCGCCAGCCCGGAAATATCAAAGAAACGCTGACCGGCGTTCTCGAACCCCGACAACCGGGCATGTTCCCGGAAAATGTCCGCGGGCTTCCCATAGTCAAAGCCCGCCTGGTGTCCCAGGGCGCGGGCCACCGCACTGACGATCCACCAGTCGGGCCGGGCCTCTCCGGGCAACGGCAAAAAGCGCCGCTGACGGGAAATGCAGCGTTCGGAATTGGTAACCGTGCCGTCTTTCTCACCCCAACCTGCCGCCGGCAACAGGATGTCCGCATGGCGAGCGGTGTCTGTGTCCCTGACGCAATCAGACACAATGACAGTCGGGCACAGGTCCAGAGCCCGCCGAATACGATGGGTCTCCGGCAAACTGACCGCAGGGTTGGTGGCCATGATCCACAACACCTTGATATCACCCCGCTCAACCGCATCGAACAGGTCGACGGCTTTCATGCCCGGTCCATCTGCGACCGCCTCGGTCTCCCAGAACCGGGCCACGCGGTCCCGGGCATCCGGTCTGTCGTAATCCATATGAGCGGCAAGGGTGTTGGCCAGCCCACCCACTTCCCGGCCACCCATGGCATTGGGTTGGCCGGTCAGGGAAAAGGGGCTGGCGCCGGGCTTTCCCACCCGGCCTGTGGCCAGATGGCAGTTGATAATGGCGTTGCCTTTATCGGTGCCGGCTGAGGACTGGTTGATGCCCTGGGAGAACGCCGTCACCGTGCGCTGTTCTTCTGCGAACCATCGGTAAAAGGCAATGACATCTTCTACCGGCAGTTCACAGATCCTGGACACCGCTTCGGAAGAGGGTGCCGCGATTCTGGCAGCGCTGAGGCTGGCGTCGAAACCCTCACAATGGTCCTCCAGATAGCCATTATCAACAGCCTGCTGGTCGGCCAGCCAGACCAGTAAGCCATTGAACAGCACCGTATCGGTCCCGGGGCGGATGGCCAGATGCAAATCCGCCAGATCGCTGGTCGCGGTTTTACGGGGATCAATCACTACGACCCGGCGACCGGGTCGCGCCGAAGCCTGCATTCTCTGATAGAGCACCGGATGCGCCCAGGCCGCATTGCTGCCGGCCAGCACCAACAGGTTGGCCAACTCCAGGTCTTCATAACAGCCGGGAACCAGATCCCCGCCAAAGGCCCTTTTATGGGCTGCAACGGCAGACGACATGCACAGGCGGGAATTGGTATCCACGTTGGGTGTGCGGATAAACCCCTTGGCGAGTTTGTTGGCCACGTAATAATCTTCCGTCAATAACTGACCGGAGAGATAGAAGGCCACAGACCGGGGCCCATGAAGCGCCACTGATTCACGAATCCGTCGGGCCACTTCCGCCACTGCCTGCGGCCAGGCACTTTCACGACCGTGAACAACAGGCCGCAACAGTCGTCCATCAGGAGTCAGCGTTTCGTGTAAGGCAGAGCCCTTCACGCAAAGGCGCCCCAGATTCGCCGGATGTGCCTCATCCCCGCGGGTCGCAGATGGCGTTGCGCTCACTCCACAACCCACACCGCAATACGGGCAGGTGGTTTGAACCGTCGCCGGTTTTTTGTTGGTACCGGTCACAGCACCTCCTCGGGTTTCATAAAAAAAGCCCGCCAATCCGGATGCCTTGGAGGCGCATCAGGGGCGGGCTTCTTTGCCAATGGAATCAGGTTGTCTTGAACAGTCGCATTACCGGCTGCAATAACAGGGCCATTCCGATCAAGGGCGGCTCCGGGCTCTGCCAGACACCGACTATGGCGGCTCTCGAGGATTTCAGCCCCGCATCAATGCGCCAAGGCTCCGGGCCAACCATCAAATCCGGTATCAAAGTGGTGCAAACCTGGCCTACCACGCACTAAAACCAGACGAATGCCCGCTCACCATACCTGCCGCCTCCTCGAAGAACTCTCCTAACTCGTTGTTTTATTGAGACCAGCCGAGATGGCACGGCCCGTGCAAGACTATAAACAGAGACGCGCGTTACGACTCAACAGAAAACTGATCCCCAGGCACAGGCGCCTGCTTTCCGGCAACGGAGAGCGGGCGTTTTTGCGTTTGGGCCACACAGAATGAGGTATATCCATGTACACGCTCACACGAAGAACCGCCCGCTGGCTCACTCGAATTCTGCTTACAGCCACCGTCTGGACAGTCAGCACGGGGGCTCACGCGGAGATCGGTCCGGCCGAGAAGCCGGACCTCAAGCTCGGCTTTATCAAGCTGACCGATATGGCGCCCCTGGCGATTGCCTGGGAACAGGGCTTCTTTATGGACGAAGGCCTGTTTGTTGAACTGGAAGCGCAAGCGAACTGGAAGGTCCTGCTGGACCGGGTGATTACCGGAGAACTGGATGGCGCCCATATGCTCGCCGGCCAGCCTCTCGGCGCCTCCATTGGCTACGGCACCCGGGCCGATATCATCACGGCCTTCAGCATGGACCTGAACGGCAATGGCATTACGGTTTCAAACGATGTCTGGGACACCATGAGCCAGCACATCCCCGACAATGCCGACGGCAGGCCCGAACATCCCATTAGCGCCAGCGCGCTGCGGCCGGTCGTGGAAGCAGCCCGGGATCGGGGCGAACGGTTCCGGATGGGCATGGTGTTTCCCGTGTCCACCCATAATTACGAGCTTCGCTACTGGCTGGCGGCCGGTGGCCTGAATCCCGGCTACTACGCGCCCCAGCGCGGCGACACCAGCGGCACCCTGGAAGCCGACGTGCATCTGTCCGTAACTCCGCCGCCGCAGATGCCCGCCACCATGGAGGCGGGCACCATCCAGGGCTACTGCGTAGGTGAGCCCTGGAACCAGCAGGCCGTGTTCATGGGCATCGGCGTTCCGGTGATTACTGACTATGAGATCTGGCCGAATAACCCGGAAAAGGTCTTCGGCGTAACCCGTCAGTGGGCCGAGGACTACCCGAACACCCATCTGCGCCTGCTGCGCGCCATGATTCGCGCCGCCCACTGGCTCGATGAGAACAACAATGCCAACCGGGACGAGGCCGTGAAAATCCTGGCCCGGCCCAGCTATGTAGGTGCCGATGAGGCGGTGATTGCCAACTCCATGACCGGCACCTTCGAGTATGAAAAAGGCGACGTTCGCGAAGTCCCGGATTTCAATGTCTTCTTCCGGTATCACGCCACCTACCCGTATCCGTCCGATGCCATCTGGTATCTCACCCAGATGCGCCGCTGGGGCCAGATACCCGAGGCCAAGCCGGACGACTGGTATATGGAAACCGCAGCCCGGGTTTACCGGGCCGACATCTACCAGCAGGCAGCTCGTTCACTGATTGCCGACGGCACGCTGAAGGCCAAGGATTTTCCGGACTTCGATGCCGAGAACTTTCAGCGCCCGCAACAGGGCGAGCTGATTGACGGTATCGCCTTCACCCCCCGAACACCCAACGCCTATATCGACAGTTTCGAGATCGGCCTGAAAGGTACGCAAACCCCGTAACCGGGTTTGCAAGGAGGTTTGATAACCATGACTACGATTACTTCGGCCAAAAAACCCTCCCAGCCGCCGCGCTGGCTGGGCCAGAGATTCAGGTCCCTCGGTGAGTCGCTGACACCCGGCCAGCTCGCCGCCACCGGGCGCCAGATGTTGCTGCCACTGATAGGTATTCTGGTATTCGTCGGTTTCTGGCATCTGGCGGCACCGCAGGTGGATACCTCACTGGGCAGCTTCCCGGGCCCGGCACAGGTCTGGGAACAATCGGGGCAACTCTGGCAGGAGCACGTCAACCAGCGCGAGCGGGCCGACAAGTTCATTGCCATGCAGGAAGAGCGGAACGCCCGGATTCTGGCGGACAACCCCGAGGCTGAGGTCAGGATTCGGAATTACCCCGGTGCCCCCACCTTTCCCGACCAGATCCTGACCAGTCTGGTTACGGTCCTGGCCGGATTCATCGTGGCGACCGCTATCGCCGTGCCCCTGGGCATCGTGGTTGGCCTGAACCGGCACTTTCAGGCGGCGGTCAACCCGCTGATTCAGGTTTTCAAACCGGTGTCACCGCTGGCCTGGTTGCCGCTGGTGACTATGGTGGTCTCAGCAACCTACGTGAGCGACGACCCGATGTTCGAGAAGTCGTTCCTGACCTCCATGATCACGGTCACCCTGTGCAGTCTCTGGCCCACGTTGATCAATACCAGCGTCGGTGTGGCCGCGGTCAATCCGGATCTGCTGAATGTCTCCCGGGTGCTGCGGCTGTCGTTCTGGACCCATGTCCGCAAGGTGGTTTTGCCTTCTTCGGTGCCGATGATCTTCACCGGCCTTCGGGTGTCGCTGGGCATTGCCTGGATGGTGCTGATCGCGGCCGAGATGCTGGCCCAGAGCCCGGGGCTGGGCAAGTTTGTCTGGGACGAGTTCCAGAACGGCAGCAGCCAGTCCCTGAGCAGGATCATGGTGGCGGTTCTGGCTATCGGGTTTATCGGGTTTGTGCTGGATCGGGTGATGCTGTTGATTCAGCGCAGGGCGGCCTGGAACGAATGAGCCCTGGTTTGGAGTATGCCGCACCGGGCAGGGGATGCCTCCCGGGACACGCGGTGAATACATCCCTGTACGCTCCGCAAAAACATCCATGTTTTTGAGGGTCCCGGGAGGCATCCCCTGCCCGGTGCTCCGCATGATTGAGAGGTGACTTCTATGAGTAAAACACATTTGGAACTGACTGGTGTTGAGATGGCGTTTGATACGCCGAAGGGGCCATTTGTGGCCCTGGACAACATTAATCTGAAGATACAGAAGGGCGAGTTTGTTTCCCTGATTGGCCACTCCGGTTGTGGCAAGTCCACCGTCCTGAACATTGTGGCTGGCCTGCTTCAGGCGACCAGGGGCGGCTGTGTGCTGGATGGCCATGAGGTGAATTCGCCGGGGCCGGAGCGTGCGGTGGTGTTTCAGAACCATGCGCTGATGCCCTGGCTGACGGTGTACGAGAATGTCGAGCTGGCAGTGCAGCAGGTTTTTCGAAAATCCATGGGCAAGCAGGAGCGACGCGACTGGATTCATCACAACCTGGAGCTGGTGAATATGGCCCATGCGGCGGACAAGCGGCCGGGTGAGGTCTCCGGTGGTATGGCCCAGCGAGTGGGGATTGCCCGTGCCCTGGCCATGAAACCCAGTGTGCTGCTGATGGACGAGCCGTTTGGCGCACTGGATGCACTGACGCGGGCCCACCTGCAGGACTCACTGATGGAGATTCAGCAGGAGTTGAATAACACCGTTATCATGATCACCCACGATGTGGACGAGGCGGTGTTGCTGTCAGACCGGATCATCATGATGACCAACGGGCCCGAGGCCACCGTGGGCGAGGATCTCTACATTGACCTGCCCCGGCCGCGCAACCGGGTGACTCTGGCCGATAACCCGGAATACGTGCATTACCGGCAGGAGGTCTTGCGCTTCCTGTACGAGAAACAGCGCAAGCTGGAGCACATCTCGCCACGTCGTTCGGGAAAGCCGGAAGCCTCCGAGGGTGAGCAACCGAAGGCCCGGGCCGCCAGGGCGTGATACGTTTCGGTTACTTCAGCACATCCGCCATGGACACCAGGGCCCGGGCTACCTCGGGCAACTTCCGGCCCTGGTCCATGGCCAGTTTCCTTAATACCCGGTGAGCTTCGTCGTTGCTGATCCTGCGATGCTCCATCAGCAGTAGCACGGCTTTTTCCTGGGTTTTGCGGTCTTCCAGAGCCTCCCTGGCACTCTGCAGTTCATCGGTCATCTGTTGCAGGCGCCGGGTCTGCTCCTGGACCAGATCGAAGATGGAGCGGCCAAACTGCTGACCAATACCATCGCTGGCCCAGGACTCACCGGCCTGTTGTTCGTTTCCGGAATCGCACAGCACCAACATGGGTTGAGAAGCCGGTTCCTGGGCATCCAGGGAAGTAATCAGGGTTTCCTGGTGGGCCAGCGAGTTTCTGGCATCGGCAAAACGCTCGGTGCAACGGGCGTGAAAACAGCCCTCCACGGAATCCTCTATCTTTTTGAGCTCATCCATCCGCTCAGACATGAGCCTGAACCATTCATCGGCCAGGGCCGGATCCAGGTCTTTATAACGACCGATGGCAGTGCCCCGCTGGCGAAGTTTTTCAATTTCGGACTCACGGGGGTTTTCGCGCAGTTTTTCCCACAGGTCCAGGGAACCCTCATCGGCAAAGCTGTTAAACACCTCGAAACAGCGTTCCTGCGCCTCAATCAGGTGCGCCATGCGCTCTGACAGTGCACGATCAAACCGGCCACTGGAAAACCCCGCCGAACCGACAGCCCGCTCCTGTCCACAGAATTCTTTGCCGTTCATCAGGTGCACCATGGCCACCAGAAGCCCCGCTATGGTGGGGTCAACCGCGGTATCTGCGGCCTCAAACACCACCGCAATCAGGTTGTGGATCAGGGTACTGTAATCCTCGGTGGCAGAGGCCGCGGTTACTTTCCGGGCCACCACACACCGTCGCAGTTCGGGCAAGCCCTCAAGGCCGTGAAGGGCGCTCGCAAGCTGGTTAAGCAGGCGGCTACTGACAGGATGCGCCGTCAGTTCCTGGTGAATCTCGGCAAGGGCCTGCTCAAACTCCGCACGGAGCCGATCCGACGTCGCAACCAGGTGTTTTCGCTCCTGGGCAAACTTTTCGCCGGAAGAACCAAGAAACACGTTGGACGCACCCCGCTCGCACTGCAGTGCATGTACCAGATTGCTGATGCACTGGACCAGTTTGCCCATCTGCAAGAAGTACTGGAGGTTCATCAACTCGCAGCTTTTCGAGGCAATCAGGTAGTCGCCCGCGGATGGCGATTTATAGGCGGCGGCACGTTTGGTGTTCATAACAGACTCCGGAGGCAGACAGCCTCAAATGCGACAATCACGGTCAGATCAGTCACTCGCGTAACCAACCTCTTGCCAGTGCGCAGCAATTACCGCGCCACCGCATCTGGCCCAAAACCGTGCAATCCGCCCCGTCGCGGGGCAGTTTTCAAGTGTTCGTACTGGTGATAGCAGCCTTATAAAATTTTAACCATCTGATTTTTAAAGGTTCGCAGAACTGGCACGAAGATCGCTTTGCAATTGGTAAGGACGAACGTCCCGGCCAAGGATCAGGCCGGACCATCAGATCATTGTTGTTGGCATTGGCGCCGGACCATCGATTTCCCCTCGGGAATAGATGCTCCGGCTTTTTTTGTTTGGTCGAAAAGTACGGGTTCGAGCGAAATGACAGGAAACACTGAATCGACACTGGTGATCTGCGGGCACGGCATGGTTTCGCAACGCCTGCTGGAAGCTCTCTGCCGTGGGCGAGTCAGACCGTTTACCCGCATCATCGTGTTCAACGGCGAAGCATCCGCTGCCTACAACCGGATACAACTCTCGCTGCTGCTCGCCGGTGAAACAAACGAAGCTTCGCTGGCCTTGCAGCAGGACGAGTGGTTTCGGAACAGCGGTATTGAAGTCTGCAACGGAGAACCGGTAGTCACCATCAATCGGGAAGATCAGACGGTGACCACCGGATCCGGTCGGGTACAGCCCTACACCCATCTGGTGCTGGCCACCGGATCGAGGCCCGCAAAACCGGGGCTACCGGGCGCAGACCTTCCGGGTGTCATGACCTTCCGGGACCTGGAAGACACCAGGACCCTGATTGAGTCTGCTGGCCGCCATCGGCGGGCGGTGGTCGTCGGCGGAGGCTTTCTTGGCCTGGAAGCCGCTGAAGGTCTCCGCCAGCGTGGTATGGCCGTCACCCTGCTGCACCGCAGCGGCCATCTTCTGAACCGTCAGTTGGACAGCATCGGGGGTCAGCTCCTGCAACAGCACATGGAAGAGCGGGGCGTAAATATTCGCACCGGAACGGCTCCCAAAGCCCTGCTCGGGCGTTCCATGGTCCGGGCCGTCCAGCTGGATGACGAAACTCTCGTCAGCACGGATCTGGTGCTGTTCGCCACCGGTATCACGCCTGCTACCGAGCTTGCCCGGACTGCCGGCCTGGAATGCGATCGCGGCATTCTCGTGGACGGGCAGCTACGCACCAGCGACCCGGCAATCTCTGCACTGGGTGAGTGTTGTCAGTCGGGAAACACCACCTTCGGACTGGTGGAGCCCGGGTACCAGCAGGCCGAGGTGCTTGCAGGCGTGCTCAGCGGAAACACTCCAGACGCCGAGTATCGGCCAGTGGATACTCCGACCCGCCTGAAGATCAGCGGCGTTCCGATTTTCTCCTGCGGACAGATCAGCCCCGACGGGGACACCGAATCCGTGGTCTGGCAGGACCACGAACAGAACCACTATTGCCGGCTGCTGATCCGCAATCAGCGCCTGACCGGCGCCGTACTGCTGGGCGACACCCGGGACGGCCCCTGGTACAGCCAGCGCATTCAGCAGCAGGACGATATTTCCCGCTACCGGAACTTCATTGCATTCGGCAAGAACTACTGCGAGGCGGCGGCATGAGCCGCTCCGGAAAGAGGACAGACCCATGAGCAAGAAAACCCTGATAGTCGTCGGCAACGGCATGGTCGGCCATCACTTCCTGGAACAATTCTGCGCCAGCCCGGCCGCTGCCGATTTCGAGATCATCGTGTTCGGCGAGGAAAAACAGCTGGCCTATGACCGGGTTCACCTGTCCGAGTATTTCGGCGGCTCCAGCCATGCCGATCTCGCCATGGGCACGCTGGAGTGGTACACCGAGCAGGGGATTCAACTGCACCTGAACGAACAGGTAACCGGCATCAACCGGGAACATCGCACCCTGGAAACGCCCCGTGGCAGCTACCGGTACGACGAACTGGTGCTGGCCACCGGCTCCTATCCGTTTGTGCCTCCCATCAAGGGCAATGATCGCCCGCACTGCCTGGTTTACCGGACCCTGGATGATCTGGATGCCATTCGTGCCAGCTCAGAAGGTGCCCGCACAGGCGTGGTGGTAGGCGGTGGCCTGCTGGGCCTTGAAGCTGCCAATGCGCTCAAGAGCCTGGGATTGGAAGCCCACGTTGTGGAATTTGCGCCCCGGCTGATGCCGGTTCAGCTTGATACCGATGGCGGCGCCCTGCTGCGCCACAAGATTGAGGAGCTTGGCGTTCAGGTGCACACCGAGAAGGCCACCACAGCGATCACCGAGGGCGAGGATGCCCGTCTGCGCATGAATTTCAGCGACGAATCCTTCCTCGAGACAGACCTGATCGTCTTCTCCGCAGGCATTCGGCCCCAGGACGCCCTGGCCCGGGCCAGCGGCCTGGAGATCGGCGAGCGCGGCGGCATCGTGATCGACAACCACTGCACCACCTCGGACCCACATGTGCACGCCATTGGCGAGTGCGCACTTTGGGAGCAGAAGATTTTCGGCCTGGTGGCCCCCGGCTATACCATGGCCCGCACATTGTCTTCCGCCCTGAACGGCGATCGAGACACTGCTTTCACCGGTGCCGACATGAGCACCAAGCTCAAATTGCTGGGTGTAGACGTGGGTTCCATCGGCGACGCCCATGCCCAGACCCCGGGCGCTCGCAACATCCGCTTTAACGATGAACAGGCCGGCCACTATCGGCGCATGGTGATCAGCGAGGATGGCAAGACCCTGCTGGGCGCCATTCTGGTGGGTGACAACAGCCACTACGACACCCTGCTGCAATACGCCCTCAATGGCATCACCCTGCCGGAGAATCCGGAAACCCTGATCCTGCCGGAGAGCCAGGGCGGCGCGCCGGCCCTGGGCCCGGATGCCCTTCCGGAAACCGCCTCGATCTGCTCCTGCCACAACGTGACCAAGGGCGATATTTGCGGCGCCATTGATGCCGGTTGCTCGGACCTTGGCAGCGTCAAGGCCGAAACCAAGGCCAGCACGGGCTGCGGCGGCTGCACCGCCCTGCTCAAGAACGTGGTGGACAGTGAGCTGGAAAAACGCGGCGTGGAGGTCAGCAAGGATCTGTGCGAGCACTTCCCGTACAGTCGCCAGGAGTTGTTCCACCTGGTGAAGGTGAACGGCATCCGCACCTTCCGCACCCTGATCAGTCAGCACGGCAAGGGCCACGGCTGCGACATCTGCAAACCGGCCGTGGCCTCGATTCTGGCCACCTGCTGGAACGAGCACATCCTGGCCACCGACCACGTGCCGCTTCAGGACACCAACGACACCTTCATGGCCAACATGCAGAAGAACGGCACTTACTCGATTGTGCCGCGCATTCCCGGCGGCGAGATCACCCCGGACAAGTTGATTGTGCTGGGTGAGGTGGCGAAGCAATACGATCTGTACACCAAGATCACCGGTGGCCAGCGCGTGGACCTGTTCGGTGCCACCCTGAGCCAGTTGCCAGAGATCTGGGAAAAACTGATTGCCGCCGGGTTCGAGACCGGCCATGCCTATGGCAAGTCACTGCGTACCGTGAAGTCCTGCGTTGGCAATACCTGGTGTCGCTACGGCGTTCAGGACAGCGTGGGCATGGCGATTCGCCTGGAGGACCGCTACAAAGGCCTGCGGGCGCCCCACAAGGTGAAGATGGCGGTCTCGGGCTGTACCCGGGAATGCGCGGAAGCCCAGAGCAAGGACTTTGGTGTGATTGCCACGGAGAACGGCTGGAACCTGTATGTCTGCGGCAACGGTGGCATGCGGCCCCGCCACGCCGATCTGTTTGCCACGGATCTGTCTGACGAGGAGCTGATCCGGACCATTGACCGGGTGGTGATGTTCTATGTGCGCACGGCCGACCGGCTGCAGCGCACCAGTGTCTGGATGGAAAATCTGGAGGGCGGCCTGGAGTACCTGAAGCAGGTGGTTCTTGAGGACAGTCTGGGGATCGGCGCTGAGCTGGAGGAGCACATGGAGGGGATTGTTGGGACCTACCAGTGCGAGTGGAAGACGGCCGTCGAGGATCCGGAGAAGCGGAAGCGGTTCCGGGAGTTTGTTAATGCGCCTTCGCAGTGCGATCCGGTTCAGGAGTGGACGGTTGAGCGGGGGCAGCGTCGGCCTGTTTTGGAGTCTGCGTAGCCTTTAGGTTCTGGTGAAGAGCAAGGCGCCATGGGGGTGCTTTTCTTCTGGGAAAAACAACTCGCTTCGCTCAGACATCTTTTTCCCGACAGAAAAGCACCCCCATACCACCTCGCTCACCAAGCTTCCGTGGTATCGCTTGTAACGCACAGTTGAAATAAACGCACAAGGAATAGGAGAAACACAATGAAACCACGCACTCGTTGGGAAGCCGTTTGCACCGTAGACGACCTGGTGCCGGAATCTGGCATCGCGGTATGGACCGAAGAAGGTCCGGTGGCGGTGTTTTATCTGCCGCATCGGCTGCCGGCGTTGTTTGCCATCAGCCATACGGACCCGTTCAGCGGCGCCAATGTGCTGGCCCGGGGGATTACCGGGGATCTGAAAGGGGAGCCGGTGGTGGCGTCGCCGTTGTACAAGCAACATTTCAGTCTGCTTACGGGTGTCTGTCTGGAAGACGATACCGTGCGGGTCAAAACCTACCCTGTCCTGCTGGACGGCAACCAGATCCGCTTGGAAGTACGGGCCAACCAGCGAGAATCCATCGCGGCCTAGGCCCTTAACAATGCCGGCGAAAGCCGGCGCGTGGTATGGGAAGTCTTTGTGCAGGGGAAAAGATGTCTGAGCGAAGCGAGTTGCTTTTCCCCGGAAGAAAGACTTCCCATGGCGCGTGACGGCGATACTCCGAGGCTAAACCTCTCTGGAGCGACGCCAACGCTCCCGCCAGCCAAGAACAAAGATGGTCAGTGACGGCAGAAAAGTCACGGTTACGATCGCTGCCCCCAGCAGGCCAAACAGAACGATAGCGCCCACGCCGCGATAGAGCTCGGTGCCTTCGCCGGGCAGGAACACCAGGGGCGAGAGGCCGCAGATGGTGGTCAGGGTGGTCATGGCAATCGGGCGCAGGCGGGTCTGGACGGCGGCGGTGACGGCCTGTACTACGGTAACGCCTTTCTGGCGCAGGTTCTGCCGGGCCTGGTCCACCACCAGGATGGGGTTGTTCACCACGGTTCCCATCAGGATCAGGAAGCCCAGCATGGTAATCATGTCGAAGGGTTGTCGCAGAGGCTGGAGGCCGATCATGGGCAGCAGGCCACCGACCAGGTTCATCAGGGCCAGGCCCACAATGCCACCGGCCACGCCAAGCGGTATTGCGGTCATGATCAGCAGCGGGAATCCCCAGTGCGCGAAGATGGCCACCAGCAGCAGGTAGACAATGGCAATGGCAATGGCAATGGCAATGATGAAATTGCCGGTCAGAGCCTCCCGTGTGGCATTAAGCTGATCGCTGGCGCCGGAAATATCCACGTTCACATTCGCGGGCAATGCGCCGCTGTCCCGCATGAACTGCAACAGTTCCGTGCGTACCCTCTCAACGCCGGCTTCGAGCGGCACATCGTCCGGGGGAATCACGTTCAGAGTCACCGTGCGGCGACCGTCCACCCGGCGGACCGTGCTGGTATCGACGGTTTCCTCGATGGTAGCCAGGCTGGAGAGCGGCAGGGTAGCACCCTGGGGGGTGTGCACCATGACATCCGGCAGGCTGTCCAGTGACGGGTTGCGACCCTCGCTGCCGTAGACGTAGATATCGATCTTTTCGTCGTCCAGGAAGAAATCGTCGACGTAGCTGCCCTCGGTTAGAGAGGCTACGGTGAAGCCAATGCTTTCTGCTCCCAGACCCAGTTCAGCCGCGCGATCCCAGTCGGGCATAATCTGGATCAGCGGTTGCGCCAGGGACAGCGTGGAGGGCTGGCTCTGGATGCGGGGGTTGTCGAAGATCTCCTCGGCCCGCTGGTAAGCGGCATTGGCGGCGCTGTAGACCGACACCAGGTCCGGGCCGGAGATGTCCAGGTTGATGCTGCGGGTGCCGCCGTCGTTGCTGGAAATGATGGAGCCCTTGGCCGCGAAGGCGCGCATGCCCGGGAACTGTTCATAGAACCGGGTGATCTCGTCCATCAGGGCTTCGATGTGCCTTGGATTCAGGGTCTCGGCGATGATCCGGATCCTGGTGGGCGTTACCTGCATGTTGAGATAGGCCATGGGCGGCACGCTGGTTTCGCCCGCGGCGTAGGCCTGGCCGTCCGCGTTCACGTGGGGCAGGAAGTAGTCTTCCACCTGGCGGGCAATGGCTTCCATCTCCTGCAGGTTGTAACCCGGCGGCGCCGACATGGCGGCAAAGGTCTTGGGCTCCTCGCCTTCCGGCAGGTATTCGGCGGGTGGGGTCAGCACAAAAATCACCCACAGGCTGAAGCCGACGGTGGCTGCCATCACCAGAAGCCGGCGCACCGTGCCATTCACCAGCCATCGCACCGCCCCCATGGCGGCCCCGCTCCAGCGACCCGAGGTTTCGTTGCCGTATTCATCGGTGGTCACGCCCCGGCGGCCGAAATCCAGCCGGGCACAGAGGGTGGGTATGATGGTGATTGCCACCAACATGGAGGCGAGAATGGCAGCAGAGATGGCAATGGCCACGTCGGAATACAGCTGGCCCGCCTCTTCCTCGATAAACAGGATCGGCAGGAACACCAGGATGGTTGTGGTGGTGGACGCCAGCACCGCCGGCCAGACTTCACGCACGCCCTTGAGGGCCGATTCGAAACGGTCCAGCCCCAAACGCCGGTGTCGCTCGATGTTCTCAAGCACCACGATGCTGTTGTCCACCGTCATGCCGATGGCAAAGGCGATACCGGCCAGAGAGATCACGTTGATGGTGCGGCCGGTGATCAGCAGCCCGATAAACGCGGCTATGGCACACAGCGGTATGCCCACCACCCCGGCAAACGTGGCCCGGCCGGACCTCAGAAACAGGAACATCACCAGGGTTGCGAAGGCGGCACCGATACCCAGATTGGTCCAGACATTGGCAACCGAGGCTTCCACGTACCGGGCATCGTCTGCGGTCAGGCCCAGGGTCATGCCCGCAGGTTCCAGCACTTCGCGGTTGATGGCGGCGACTTCGTCCATCATGGCGTGCTTGATATCGATAACGTTGGATCCGCTCTCCCGACGCACCTGCAGGCCGATCACCCGCTGGCCATTGACGACGGACAGTTCCCTAATCCGTGAGTGACCCTGCTGCACCTGGGCAACCTCGCCCAGGCGCACCACGCTGTCACCCTGTCGGCGCACCACCAGTTGCTCCAGGGATTCAACATCATCAAAGCGACCCACCGTGCGCAGCAGGTACCGGCGCTTGCCGGAATCAATCTCGCCACCGGAAATGTCCTGGTTGCGGCTGACAATGGCATCACGCAGATCGAGCAAGCTCAGGCCACGCTGGGCCAGGGCGGCTTCGTCCACGATAACCTGCATTTGCCGGTCGGCACCGCCGCCGACGGTCACCTCGGAAACCCCCGGCACGCTCTCCATCCTGGGCCGCACGCGGTCCTCGATAAAATCGCGCATCAGCTCGATGTCCAGCTCACGGGGATTGCCTTCGAGGGTGGCGATGCGAAAATACATGAATGCGTTGGAGGAGAACGACGCCGCAACTATGCGCGGCTCATCGACGTTCCTCGGATAATCCGGCACCTGGCTCAGGGCATTATTGATCTGGATCAGGGTCTCGGTGATATCCACCCCGAACGGAAATTCCAGCTCAATCTCCGCTGCGCCACTGGAGGCGGTGGAGGTCATCCGGCTCAGGTTCGGAACATTGCGCAGGAACCGTTCCTGCTCGATCAGGATGTCTTTCTCGATGTCCTGGGGCGTGGCGCCTGGCCAGCTGGTTTCCACCGTGACCGTCCGCACCTCCAGATCCGGAATCATCTGGACCGGAATCCGCAGTGCTGCAGCAGCCCCAAGGATCGCGACAATCAGGGCAATAACGGTGACCAGAGTGCCGTGGCGGATAATGCCGGCAAACATCAGCGGCTCTCCCGTTCGGCAATGCGAACGCTGATGCCCTCGCTCAGGGACTCGTTGCCACGGACCACCACCTGCTGGTCCGCTTCAAGACCACTAGTGACCTCTACCCGGCCCTCGAAGCCGGTGCCAAGGCGCACCCGCTTTTCGCTCACGGTCCAGGTGTCTTCATCCCCCGGTTCGGCGATCCACACGGTGGTTCGTCCTTCGGGATACCGGTTGATGGCATCGCGGGAAACCGTCAGGCCACGTTCACCGGTAGTGACCCGCAGTACCGCCTGTACCGACATCCCCGGGAGCAGCTTCACGGATTCGGGCTTGATGGCGCGGAGGAGAAAGGTTCTGGACTGGGGATCGTTGACCGGTACCAGAACATCGATGGTGGCGCTGCTCAGTGCCTGGTCATCCTGCACCAGCAGCCGGCTGTTGTCGTCGATGCGTTTGTAGAAGGACTGGGGTACCTGGAAATCCAGACGAAGGTTGTCGGTATCCACCAGAGTCAGCAGCTGGTCACCGGGGGTAACCCATTCCCCGAGATCCCGGGAGCGCTGGCTGACCACACCGTCGAAGGGCGCGGTCACGCGGTGGCGCCCGGCCCGGACTTCCACCTGGCGGCGGGCGGCTTCCAGGCGAGCCAGGGTCGCTTCGCTGGCGGCCACTTCACTTTCCCGTGCACTGACTTCGGTGGCCGCGATATTGCGGCCTGCGCCGACGGATCTGGCCTCACGCAGGCGACGCCGGGCTTCCTCCAGGCGACTGCGGGCCTCTTCTGCCTCGGCTCTTGCCGCGGCCAACTCCCAGGTAACCAATTCGTCATCCAGCTCGACCAACACATCGCCCCGGTCAACACGATCACCGGTTTCCACCCGAACCTCGTCCAGCAGGCCCGCAACCGCCGCCGACATGCCAGATACCCGAAGGGCATTCACCGTACCATTCAGGGTCACTTCCTGAACGATATCTTCTGAAGAGACGGTTTCCAGCTGAACACCAGGCAGGTCCTGGGCAGCGGTGAGCACCGGAAACAGGCTGCACAAAAACAGAACAACACCCTGCAGGCTCTTCATGGGGGTAGCCACGTCCTTTTCTCCAAGATTCATTTCGATGGATGCAATTACTAACCTTAGTTCATGGCTTACGAAGAAAAACCCCGTCCAGACCTTGGCCCGCGTTTGACCTGGCCGGTGCGGAGAATGCGAACCGTGGTCAATCACGTTGCCAGCTATCTGCGCTACTATTGTCACAACACCGACAACAAGGACGCCCTGTGAAACCTCTTAGCCCTACGGATCAGCTTTTTCTCTGGCTGGAAAAGCGGCAGCAGCCCATGCACGTGGGCGGTCTTCAGCTGTTCTCTTTTCCCGACGACGCACCGGATGATTACGTCGCACAGCTGGCCGACCGGCTCAGGCAGTACACGAAGGTGACTCCGCCGTTTAATCAGCGTCTGGATTACCGTTTCGGCCAGCCGGTCTGGGTGGAAGACGAGCACCTGGACCTGGAACACCACTTCCGCTTCGAGGCACTGCCGACACCCGGGCGGGTCAGGGAACTCTTGTCGTTTGTCTCGGCGGAACATTCCCACCTGATGGACCGGGAACGTCCGCTGTGGGAGTTTCATCTGATTGAAGGCCTGGGGGAACGGCAGTTTGCGGTGTATATCAAGGTGCACCATGCCCTGGTGGATGGTGTATCCGCAATGCGGATGGTCACCCAGATGCTCTGCCAGGACACCGGCGAGCGGGACATGCCGCCGATCTGGGCCATGCCACCACGCCCGGAGCGTGAGAAGGATGATGGCGGCCCCTCGCTATGGCGAAGCATTGGCCACCTGCTGGGTGAATCCGGGAAGCAACTGGGTACCGTGCCCACCGTCGCCCGGGAACTGCTGCGAACCATCAATAACGCCCGCAAAGACCCCGCGTACTCCTCCATATTCCACGCGCCCCGCAGCATTCTTAACCAGAAGATCACCGGCTCCCGACGCTTCGCCGCACAGTCCTATGACCTCAGCCGGATAAAGGCAGTGTGTAAAATCTACGGAACCACGGTGAATGATGTGGTGATGGCCATGTGCGCCACCGCGCTGCGCAGCTACCTGATGAACCAGGACGCCCTGCCGGAAAAGCCGCTGATCGCCATGGTGCCGGTGTCCCTGCGCAAGGATGACAGCTCCGGCGGCAACCAGGTCGGCGTTATCCTCGCCTCACTGCACACCGATGTCACCAGCCCGGTGACACGACTGATGCAGATCCATGAGGACGTGAAAGCCGCCAAGGACCGCTACGCCGACATGTCTGCGGAAGAAATCATCAACTACACCGCCCTGACCCTGGCGCCGGCGGCGTTCAATCTGCTCACCGGCATGGCACCGAAATGGCAGACCTTGAACGTGGTGATTTCCAACGTTCCCGGCCCGCGAGAGACTTGCTACTGGAACGGCGCCACGATGGACGGCATGTACCCGGTCTCCATCGCCATGGATCGCCTGGCCCTGAACATGACCCTGACCAGCTACGGCGACCAGGTGGAATTCGGCCTTATCGGCTGCCGCCGCACGCTACCCAGCCTGCAGCGGATGCTCGACTATCTGGAAGAGGCCCTGGTCGAACTGGAAACCGCCGCCGGCCTTTAGGCAAAACCGATCAACCGAACCGGCGTTCTTCGTTCCGGATGGAAATCTGGTTGTTCAGGGTCCAGAAGTCATACAGCACGCCGATCAGGAACAGGCCGCCGGTAAACAGGTAGATGATGCCGGTAATCCACTTGCCCATGTACATCCGATGAATCCCGAACACCCCCAGGAAGGTCAGCAGGATCCAGCTTATGTTGTAGCTGACCTCACCTTCCCGGAACCGAAGATCCGCCTCCCGGTCCATGGCCGGGATCAGGAACAGGTCGATGATCCAGCCGATGAACAGCAGCCCCAGGGTAAAGAACCAGATGGTGCCGGTAACGGGTTTGCCGTAGTAAAACCGGTGTGAGCCCAGGAATCCGAAGATCCAGAGCAGGTAGCCGATCAGTTTGCTGTGGGTGTCTGGGCGTTCTGTCATATCCGTTCTCATCCTTCTGGATTCGTAGCCGATTTACACTATAGACCCAGCCTGCATGTGCTGGGGGCTGGCCGGGGGGAAGGAATATTTTCCCTCGGGAAAAACAACTCGCTTCGCTCAGACATCTTTTTCCTGTCGGGAAAATATTCCTTCCCCCCGTCCGTCGAACCATTGTGGCATAGGATTAGAAAAACAAATTAAGAACGAGCAATAACTCTTCTGACGGCATTCTCAGCTGTCAGCAGGGCGTGGGGTGGGGCATAAATTTTTCGGGGAAAAAGATGTCTGAGCGAAGCGAGTTGCTTTTTACCCGAAAAATTTATGCCCCACCCTGCGACCACGCTCCAAACCAAGAGGCCCAAAAAATCAGGGCCCAACCTCTGGGGCAGGATCCGGACCACCCTCGCGAAACTCGCTGGCCGACTTGCCGGTCCACTTCCGGAAGGCGCGGCTGAAGTTGGAAAGGTCGGCATAGCCCAGCTCGTAGGCAATCTCGCTGACCGATTGGTTGGTATACCGGAGCAGCTGGATCGCCCGGTCTTTCAGCACCGATTCGACAATTTCCCGATAGCTGGTATCCCGGTCCGCCAGCCGGCGTTTCAGGGTGCGCGACGAGACGCAGAAGCGTTCGGCCATGGCTTCCAGTGACGGCAACGGCCCGGGCATCATTCGGAGCATGTTGCGGATCGCCAGGACGATATCGCCCTGTTCCTTCAGCGCCTTCTGCAGCTCGAATTCGCATTGGTCCCGGGCCATTCGGGAGGCTTCCGCATCGGCCAGGCGCATACGCACATCGAGAAGCTCCCGGGGGAACACCATCATTTCGTCGGCCTGGCCGTACTCGAACCGAACCGGAAGCTGGTCGGCAAACCGCTGGTACCAGGGCGGCTCCGGAGCGCTCAGGCGAACGGTGACACCCGGCAGTTTGCCGTCTTCCAGGGCAAAGCCGTGTTTGGCGGCGTCCTCGCGGTCCAGGAGCTGTTCGGTCAGCAGAATCAGGGTGGCGCTGACGGTCTCGGCCAGAAACGGGTAGAGGCCGGGCACTTCGAATTCGGTGCAGAGTTTTACCAGTACCTGATCCCCCGCTTCGGACTGGCTCATACTGAGAAACGGCACCCGCAGATGCAGGTATCGGCGCACAGAATCCAGGGCATCGGCGAAGGTGGGGCTGGTGAGGGCCGCGAAGCCCAGGGTGCCGTGGATTGTCAGCCGCAACTCCCTGGCCAGCGTGAAGCTGAGACCGTCCTGGCCGGCCAGGTTCACGGCCCGTTTGGCCATGATGATGGCATCGGTGACAAACACCCGACTGTCGTTGGACTTGAGATCGTCCGGGCTGAACTCCAGGCCTTCATAGAGTAACCGGTCGTTATAGCCCAGCTGGCGCACTGTCTCGGCCAGAACCCGCAGGTAAGCGCCCGGCACCAGGAACAATCCCAGCATCTGCCGTTCTTTGTCCGGACCGCTTGCGCTCATTGGCATTCCTTATGATTGAGGTGGCTGAAGCACTTCAACTGACTCTATCAGATGCCTCCCGCCGGAACAGTGGGGCCCGGCACACCCGGATCGCCGTCAGCATGGCCAATCAATTTCCAGCCCGTGTCCCATCCTGATCGACCACCGTCCCCTTTGCGCATTCCTGCCAGACATTGACTGCCCCACACTGGAGCCATGACATCAGCCAGAGTGAGGAGTACGCAGATGCTGAGCACTAAAACCACAGAAAAGAAGACGGCTCCGGTTACCAGAGCCTCCAACACACCCGATAACGTCACCATCACAGCCCAGCGCATGGGCTTTGAGTTCGGTGAGCAGGTTCCCCGTTACTGGGTCGATAACAGCTACACCATCAGCCACATCATGAATGCGCTCTCGGTCCTGTTTCCGCAGGGCGAGCAGTTCTTCGTGGATTCGGTAAGAGCGTTCCGGGACCAGATCTCCGATCCCAAACTGAAAGAGGAGATACGCGGGTTCATCGGCCAGGAGGCCATGCACTCACTGGAGCACATCGCCATGAACCAGCACGTTCGTGACCAGGGCATGCCGGTGGAAGAGCTGGAAAAACACCTGGAAGTGGTTCTGGGGATTGCCAAGAAGCTGCCCAAGCGTCACCAGCTGGCCATCACCTGTGCCCTCGAGCACCTCACCGCCATGATGGCCGACATGCTGCTGGAGCGTGACGATGTGCGCCAGGACATGGATGAATCCATGCGCCCGCTGTGGGTCTGGCACGCCATTGAAGAAACCGAGCACAAGGCGGTTGCCTACGACGTTTTCCAGGCAGCTGGCGGCACTTATGCAGAGCGTGCGTTTTATCTTATGTTCAGCACCGCCGCACTGGGCGTGATGAGCACCTATTTCACCAGCCGGATGATGCTCAACGACCGCAAGAACTTCTCTCTTGTAGACACGGCTACGGGTCTCTGGCGCCTCTGGGGCGTAAACGGCACCTTCTCAAGTCTGATTCCCACATGGCTTGAGTACTTCAAACCGGGTTTTCACCCCTGGGACCACGACAATAGCGATCTGATTGCCCGTTTCAAAGAGGAGATTCAGGCGCACATCGCACCACAGTACAAGAAAGGTAATCGCAGGACGCTTCAGTAAACCACGGAAGCAACTCCCAACCCTGAAGGGAAGCGGGTGGGGAGGTCTTTGTGCAGGGAAAATGATGTCTGAGCGTAGCGAGTTGCCTTTTCCCGGAAGAAAGACCTCCCCGCCCGATTCCCCACTTCCGGGTCAGGCATTCGGCTCAGCGACTCCGGATCGAATGACTTCTCCCTTCCGCCAAAGCCGCCATTCACCTGGCTGGTAAACATCCCACTTTTCATCTGTGGTCAGAGGTTCAGTAACGATCACGCTGACGATGTCATTGGGCGTCGTTTCCGATTCGAAATCCACCGTTACATCGGCGTCTTTCAGACGTGCAGGACCAAACGGGGCTCTCCGGGTGATGCTGGCCATTTTGGTGGTGCAGTAAGTGAACAGCCAATCACCGTTACTCAGTAGGAGGTTGAAAACGCCCTGGCTGGCGTAGGCGACGGACAACCGGACCAGGCGGTCGATGATTTCATCGGTTCCGGTATTGCGATCGCAGTGCGTTCGAAGGTGGTTAAGAATATCGCAGAACAGCGCCTCGCTGTCGGTGGTTCCGACCGGCTCGTAGAAGCCGGGATTCGAACGGAAACCGGAGAGCTGGCCGTTGTGGGCGAACACCCAGTAGCGACCCCAGAGTTCGCGCATGAAGGGATGGGTGTTGGCCAGGCAGGTGTCGCCGACGTTGGCCTGGCGAATGTGGCAGATGGCCACTTCGCTTTTTATTGGATGAGTCTGGACCACTGCGGCGATTCGGGAATTGGCGCTGGCATCGGCGTCGTGGAAGGCCCGTACGCCTTTGCCTTCGTAAAAGGCGACGCCCCAGCCGTCCTTGTGCGGGCCGGTCTGTCCACCCCGACGGGTCAGGCCGGTAAAGCTGAAACACAGGTCAGTGGGGGTGTTGGCGCTCATGGCCAGTAATTCGCACATGGGTTACGTCATTCTTGCCGGAGGATGTCTGCCACAAGAATAACGTAATCAACTCGCTTCGACAGTGAGAATCTCAAGCTGGCGGGGATTGTGGCCGGCGCCGACCACACAGTTACGCCCCGCTCGCTTGCCACTGTAGAGCCACCGATCGGCAACCCGGAACAGGCTTTCGGCCTCGCGACCATGGTCTGGCCACTGGGCTATCCCGAAGGAGGCAGTCACCCGGATGCGGGCTTCCCCGTAGGGCAGTTCAAGGTCAGATATCCGCTGGCGCAGCTCGTCCATCAGGACAAAGGCATCCGCCGGCTTCACATCTCTCAGAATCAGGCCGAACTCCTCGCCACCCAGGCGGCCGACAAAATCGGTGCTCCTCAGCCGTTCGGTCATGCATCGGCTGATGTTTTTCAGAACAAAGTCTCCGGCCTCATGGCCCAGAGTGTCGTTAACGACCTTGAAGTGGTCAATATCCATCACCACCAGCGCAAAACCGGCTCCACTGCGATCGCACTCGGCAATGGTGCGATTCAACGTACCCTGGAAGTTGCTGCGATTGGCGAGGCCGGTCAGTGCGTCAGTCTGGGCCATGTCCACCAGGCGCTGCTCGGACTCTTCGCGGCGCACCTCATACAGGTGAATGAAGGCCAGCATCAGTGCACCGCACAACACCATGTTGAGCAGATCGATCATCGCGTGGGGGCTGCCGACCTGGCCAAGGTGAATGTAATAGATAACGCCCCCGACGAGCATAAAGGGTGCGCTGAGAATCATGCCTTCTTTCTTGCCAAGCAACAGGTAGGCGAGAACCGGCATCATCAGCACCCAGACGAAAGCGGACACCGAGGCTTCCGGTAACAGCATGATCACCAGGAAGAACGCGAACAAAGGCACCAGATAGGCATAGACCCACTGCTGCAGATGAGGAGTGGATTTCAGGCGCCAGACGCCGAAAAAAAGCAAAGTGCTGGCAAACAGCTCAGCAACCGCCACCCATGGGTAGCCATTGAGAAACTGCAGGCAAGCAAAAATCACCAGAGCCGAGCCGGTGATCAGAAAAAGCAGCCGCATCAGTGAGCGGCGATGGCTGTCGCGCAGACCCGAGCGGCTCTGTTCCAGAGTGGCCCCCAGGTCAGAATGGTGAGGCGTATTCATGCTGACTCTTCCTTGGATCAGCTTCCGAGTATAGCCCCGAAAAACTGTTTGTAAAACGTACAGCGAGCCCAAGCTTCAGGCCCGCCGCACGCATCGAGTCTTCAGATATAGAGGTTCTTGCGGGAGAAACGCTCCACCAGCGGCTGGTAAGCAGAACCCAGCAGGCGGTTGATCGCATCAATACCCCAGGCGTCCGGGCCCACCAATATGCGGGACTCATTCTTGAGGATGCCTTTTACAATGATTTCTGCGGCTTTCTCGGGCGTGGTCATGGCGAGTTTATCGAAGCCTTTACGCTGGGCGACGGCGTTCTCGGACTTGCCCATGCGCGCTGCATTGACAATGTTGGTGCGGATACCACCAGGATGCACACAACTCACCGCCACCGGCTGGTTCTCCAGCTTCATTTCCTGGCGCAGGGCTTCGGTGAATCCTCGCACCGCAAACTTGGCGGCGTTGTAGGCGCTCTGCTTGGGCACTCCAATCAGGCCAAATACACTGGAAACGTTCACCACATGGCCATCGCCCGAGGCAATCAGATGGGGCAGGAAGGCCCGGGTACCGTGAGCAACCCCCCAGAAATCAATGTCCATGACCCATTTGAAGTCTTCGTCGGTCATCTCACGGACCGTGGCAGACAGGGCAACGCCCGCGTTGTTGATGACCAGATTGACCTGACCGAAATCTTTCACAACCTCCTCCGCATGGGCAAAGATGGCATCGCGATCAGACACGTCCAGCCGGTAGGTTTTTACATCAGCGCCGCTTAGCGCTGCAGCGGTTTCGGCCAGGCCTGACTCATTGACGTCGGACAGCGCCAGTCGGCAGCCCCGGTCCGCCAGCGATTTGGCGAGCGCGCGGCCGATACCCGAACCGGCACCGGTAACAACGGCAACTTTGTTCTTCAGATTCTTCATGGTCACAGACCTCTTAATTGTAGGCACATCAATTAAAGCAGATACTCTAACAATTGCCTGCTTGCGGGATATGGCTTTAGTGAACCAGGCCACATGGCATTCCGGCCACCCTCTGACGCGGCACCCGGTTTCCGGTACAATCCCTTGCCGTTGGCCGGTGCACGACACCGGCCCTCTACCTCCCCCGAATCTGTGGATTTTCTGTATGGAATGGAGTCTTACGCATTTCTGGCTGATCCTGGCGCTGGTGCTGGGCCTGGCTGAACTGGCCTCAGGTGTCCTGTTACTTCTGGCCCTGGGCATTGCGGCCGCGCTGACCGCCTTGCTGGCCTTTCTGGGAGCACCATTCGAATGGCAGCTGGCCGGTATGGGGCTGTTCTCGGGAATTCTGGTACCTGTCGCCATTCGCTGGATCCGTCCGCGCTTCTCACCCAAAGGTGTGGCATATGGCACAACCGGTACCGGCGTGGAGCAAGGCCGGCGTTATCAGACCCTGAAGCGGGATTTCGATGGAGCCACAGGCATCAAGGTCAATGGCGATTTCTATCGCCTGCGAGTGACTGACACCGGGGAAACCGACCTTCCGGAAGGAACCGACGTCATTTTCAAACAGTTTGACGGCACGACCGCCGTTGTTGAGACGATCACACACAAGGAACAGTAAGCATGGAACAGTATCTTTCACCCGGGCTGATCATCAGCCTGATTCTGGTCGCTATTGGCATCTTCATCATCGCCAAGGGTCTGGTCATCGTGCGCCAATCCGAGGTTATGGTCATTGAGCGCCTCGGTTCGTTCAACCGGATCCTCGAAAGCGGTGTGAACATCATTATTCCCTTCATCGAGCGCCCACGGCCGATCACCATGATCCGCTACGTACGCATGGGTGAGGATTATCATCCGGTGATGAGCGACGAAACCCGCATCGACCGCCGGGAAACGGTCATGGACTTTCCGGGACAGCCCGTGGTGACCACCGACAACGTGACGGTGAAGATCAACGGCGCCCTCTACTACCAGATCATCGACCCGCGCCGGGCCGTGTACGAAGTGGCCAACATGAGCCAGGCGGTGGAAGTGCTGGCCAAGACCACCCTGCGCTCGGTGGTCGGCAAGATGGAACTGGACAAGCTGTTTGAATCCCGCAGCGAGGTGAATAACGCGATCCAGGCCGAGATGGAAGAGGCCGCTTCCAAGTGGGGTGTAAAACTCACCCGGGTGGAGGTTCAGGACATCAGCATGCCGGAAGAAGTGGAAGAAGCCATGCGATTGCAGATGGCTGCGGAGCGGAAACGCCGGGCCACGGTCACCGAAGCCGAGGGTGAAAAGTCAGCAGCCATCGCCATGGCCCAGGGTCAGCGGGAGTCCGCCATCCTCAACGCCCAGGGCGACAAGGAATCGGCCATTCTCCGGGCCCAGGGCGAACAGGAGTCCATCCGTCTGGTACTCAGCGCCATGGGCGACTCCGAGGAAAACAAACAGACCGTCATTGGCTACCTGCTGGGCCAGAGCTATATCAAGGTTCTGCCAAATATGGCGAAAGAGGGAGAGCGGGTGTTCGTGCCCTATGAATCCTCAGCGCTGCTGGGTTCCATGGGCATGTTCCGGGAACTGGCCGGCAGCCCCGAAGACACCGTTCGCCAGCACTTGCAGCGCGATGGCTTGCGTGGCGGACTGGTTGGCTCGGCCGGTAACAGTTAAGCCCTGAAAGCTTTCACCCCAGCAGGTTGTCCAGGGGTTGCTCGTAACTGGGGGCAAACACCTTCAGGAAATAGGCAACCTCTGACAGCCCGTCTGCGTCCAACCGCTGGCGGATCTGCCGGGCGGCCGGCTCGAATTCCTTGTTGCCGGCCCGGATCTCCGCCTGGCACTTGAGCCACGCCGAGAGCCTGTCGGCGGCCTTGATCAATTCCCGGTCTTCGGCCGGTAGCTGAGACTCCCGAACGTAGGGCGAAAAATCCTCCCGCAAATCCTCCGGTAACAGCGCCAGCAGCTCGGCCTCGGCCTTGTGCTCGATGTCCCCGAACGCCTCACGCATCACCTTCGAATGGTATTTCACCGGTGTTGGCATATCCCCGGTAATTACTTCCGTCGCATCATGGTAAAGCGCTGCCGCTGCAATGCGGTCGGCGTTCACCTGGCCGCCAAAATGCCGGTTGCGGATGATGGCAAGGGCGTGGGCGAGGGTCGCCACCTCCCAGGAATGGGTGGCCACATTTTCCTCAATGGCATTTCGCATCAGCCCCCAGCGCTTGATCCAGCGCAGGCGGGAAACATAGGCGAAAAAATGGCTGGCAACGTTACCCATCACTTACAGACCTGTTTTGCATAAGTTCATAATCTTTTGCTTCAGGTGCACAAAATCCCCGTGCTATTCTGAATGCGTATTCAATTGTTACATAACCGGGGATATCGTGTCCGCTGAAGCCCATATTCGAAGATTAATGGCCATTCTTGTTGCGGCTATTATGCTGGCAACGGCGCCGGTTCGGGCAAACGAAACCGAAATCACTGTGGGCGTTTACCACTTTCCCCCGATCGCCAGTGTCAATTCCGATGGCAAAGTCGAGGGCTTCCTCGGGGGACTGCTGGAGGTGCTTGAGCAGATACACCCGGATGTCTCATTCCATATCATCCACACCTCCCCCAAACGCCGCCACCTGGATTTCGATGCCGGTCTCTACGACGTCATCTTCTTTCAAAGCCCTGACTGGGGTTGGACAGAGAAGGATGTGGACATTACCCGCCCGATCCTGGCCGACGAGGAACTTTATGTCGCTCTCAAGAAACCCGGCAGAGACTCCTCATTCTTTAACGACCTGCGCAACCGATCTATTGTGGCCATTTCCGGCTATTACTATGGTTTTACCGGGTACGAAACTGACAACTCCGTGCTGGAAGAAAAATTCAATATCGAGTTTTCCGACAGCCACACGCGCAACATGAATCTGATCAAGGCCGACCGGCCTTCTGTTGCCGAGGTTGCCATCATCAGCCGTTCTTACCTGCAGAAACATTTTGCCCAGCACCCGCAAGACCGGGACAAATTGCTGATCTCGAACGAGCCGGATCAACGCTACCAGCTCAGCATCATTGCCCGAAAGGGCGGCGCCCCGAGTGCGGACGAAATGCTTCGACTACTGGCGCCACTGGTGGACGACGGCCGCTACCGGCAACTCGTTGAAAACTGGGGCCTGCGGTTGCCAGCGGGCTTTCTGACCAGCTTCGAGGCACCCTGACTTCATCGCACGTCCAGGTTGAACGCCACGATAACGTTGCCCTCATCACCCACTTCCGCATTGCGGGCCGGACTCAGAAGGAACAATTGATCGGCAGGGACTCCGTGGGTTTGCTGCATGATGTTACGCAAGCTTTGGCCTCGCGAGGATGCCAGATTTCTCAATGCCTCCGGCGCAAGTGACCGCTCACCGGCCAGGTAGGCTTCCCGGGCCTCCTGCCATGCCTCCTCCGACAGGTCCTGCTCACCACTTGCAGTCAGTTCATCACGCAACAGGGCAAGGCCATCTGCCTGGGACTCAACGTTGCCACGTATGTTCAGCAACAGGTCCGGCCGGTCCAGCAGCGCGTCTGCCAGAGCGGCCAGCTTTTCCGCCTCGCCTTCGGCCAGTTGGATACTGCCGGGGATAAACCTCACCTTCCCGAGCTCCTCCCCGCTCAGGCCGGCGAGCTCGGCAATCGAGCCGAGCATACTGAACGGTGAGGCCGCTGCCTTGGCCAGAAGGTTCACGAACGCCCGCATCACAACTTTTCCGACGCTGAAGTCCGGGTCAGACAGGTCGCCGCTGATGGGCAAGTCGACTTCAATCACTCCCTTACTGTCCCGAAGCAGCGCGAGGCCGAGTTTTACCGGCGCATTAACGGCCTGATCACTGGCGATGGCCGAACCCAGCTCGAGACGATCCATCACCACCAGATTGGACGCATCGATCCTGGATCCGGCAATTTCATAATCAAGATTCAGGTTCAGCTTGCCACTGTCCACGCCATAACCCAGGTAACGACCAAAGTAAGGCGAAAGCGCAGGCAGGGACAATTCCTGCATATTCAGTTTCAGATCGCTGACATCCTCGGTACCAAGGGTGCCAATGGTGCCTTCAAAGTCCAGGTCCGCCACGCCGCCGACCCGGCCCCGGATAGAGACCTTGCCCTGTTGTGGGGAAATGTTGCTGAGGCCTGTCACGCTGCCGTTCAGCTCATCAAACCAGGTGGTAAACGCCGGCGCCAACGTGCGGTCGGTATACGCCAGCTCGCCATTTTCCAGCATCAGCTGGCCAATACGGAAAATGAACCCCGGCTCGGAATCCTCCCCCTGCTGAGCATCTGCGGTCGCCTCCTGCTGACCACCGGCCGCTGGCGCTTTGGCGATCCGCTCGACGTTGTGGATATTGTCGGTATTGCGGACAACGTTGATGACCGGCTGGGCCAGGGTCACCGTTCCTATTTCCAGGCGTGCCGGATACACGTTGTATTCAATAGGTGCCAGGCGCAGAGTTTGCCAGGAAACCAGCGAACCAGAACTGTCGGGCAGCTTCAGATCCAGACCGGCCACTTCCGCGGTGCCGCTGAAGGTGCCCGTGAGAGGCTCCTGCTGCCCATCCAGATCAAGGTTGCCGTCAACGCCCAGAGTGCCGCTGGTAATGGCGAGGTTGGCGCCTTCCTGAACGTAGGGCTCAAAGGCGGCCAGAGCGATGCCGTTTCCGGAGATGGCGGCTTCCAGGGTAAACGGTGCAGGTGTCAGCTGGCCGTTCAGTGACAGTTGGCCGCCACTGGCCAGGCTTCCGGTTATTTCGTAAGAGACCGGTTCTTCAAGTAGATGGCTCAGTGGCCCGATGGATGCGGAAAGCTGCTCTACGGCAATTTCAGTCGCTGTCGCCGGTTGACTGTCCTGCCAGAGAATACGCCCACCGGAGAGCGCGACGCCCGCCACTGACCAGCGGAATGGCTGGCCGCCGGTAGACGCTTCGCCGCCGCCCTCCGTCTCACCGTTGTTGGTGGCCAGCGGCGCCAACCAGTCAATCTCTCCGTTTGCGCTCCTGGCCACGGCCACATCGAGCTTGTCCAGAGAGACCTGGCCGATACGGATTTCGCGGCCATTCAAGTCGAACCCGACAGCATCCACAGAAAGCTCAGCGTTGGTCAATCTCGCCTGCTCACTCTGTTCATCCAGAGCGACGGCCAGATTCTCGAGTTGCAGCTGACCGTTGGCCGTCTCCAGGAAAAAGCCGTCGCCGGCCTGGATTTCATAGTCGGAGCTCAGGGTGACGCTGCCACCACGCAGATCATAGGGAAAGAAAGGAGCCAGGAAATGAGCCAGGGTTTCATAGCCCACCGATGACACCTTGAGCGTGCCGTTCGAGTAGAACGGGGCGACGCTCAGATCACCCTGCCACTCGATGGTCTGACTGCCCAGCGCCGCCAGCAGGGAGTAATCGCTGTCCTGCCCCTCGCGACGCCAGGTGGCCAGATCACTCAGGGTAAGATCCATCGGGGTAATCCGGAACTCGGCCATGTCCGCCTGGGTAAAATCCCGGAACAACATTTCGCCGCCGTTGAGTTCAATTTTCCCGAAGTACAGCCGGGGTGGCGCCGCCGCGTCATCCGATTGCGACGCTTCAGGCGCTGGTTCTGCAGGTCCCGGGTTGGCCGCCTGCCAGTCTCTCGCAAAATTGACGCTGTAGTCCTCCAGCAGATCCACCCGAACATAGGGCTCATCCAGCTGGATGGCTTCAAACCCGGCAATACCCCGAACCAGCTGGAAAAAGTTCATGTCCAACATGAGCCGGTCAAAGGCAACCACCTGCTCACCCTGGGGATCGTTGGCCGACAGACCCAGCGCCTCAACTCGAAGGGTGAACGGGTTGGTTCGGATATCAGTGATTTCTGCCTGCCAGCCCATACGCTGGTCCAGCTGCTCGGGTACCAGACGCTCCAGCCACCAGGGAAGTAGCAGGAAACCGGCCAGGGCATAGAGGATGAAAAGCACCAGGAATCCGATCAACAGATTCCTGGGCATATGACTGCGTTTACGGCTCTGGGCCACGGACATCTCCTTCTAAACGGCGGATTCCCGGGGCAATCTTGCCCACCTGCCTGTTCACAAGGATAGTCGTCCCAGAGGCTGTTTGTCAGCTGTGACGGTTATGACCCGGCATCACTAACTCCGGGTCGGCGGCCATGTTCGCAAATTCGCCGATCTCATTGAGGTCTCTGGGTACCATGGCAGCCCGCACCAACTTGCGGGTCGAATTGCCGGTTTTCGGATAGGCCGCCTGGCCGGCGCGCCAGGTAACCGGCATTGAAGGCGTGCCGATACGCTGATCAATCTGCCGCAACCGCTTGTACATGAAGGCATGCTGGCTATCTTCATGATCTGGCACCAGGGCAAAGAAGGCGCTGGCCGAGTATCGGGCGAGAAACACCTGATCCGACATCTGATCACGCAATGCCTCGCTGATTTCCCTGACGACCGCGTTCAACGACTCATCACCCATTCCGGTGGACAGTTCACGGAAGTTGGCGATGTCGAGGTAAATCAAGGCAAACGGGTTGCCGCGGTCGTTGTCCCGGGCAAGGATATCCAGCAGGCGTTGTTCCAGCGCTGACCGGTTGGGCAGGCCGGTAACGGCATCGGTAAAGGCAAGCTCTGCCACCCGTTTATCCTCTTCCGCCTTGAATGCCTCAAGTGCCCGCTGATGTTTTACATCCAGAACGGTCACAACCAGGGCCACGGCCAGCATCGCAATGCAGAAGACTGCCAGGGGTATTCCCATCCAGTTCCCCCGCAGGCCGTTGTCAGCTGCAGGCACGGCGCCCTCCGGAAAGGTCATCGCCATCATGCCCGTGTAATGCATCCCACAGATTGCAGCGGCCATCACCAGGGCGGCCACGAACTGTACCGCCAGGGTGCCGGATCCGTCCATGCCCTGCAGTTTCCGGCAGAGGGCAAGCGCAGCTCCCGAAGCCACAACGGCAATCGCGATCGAAATCAGCAAAAATACGGTGTTAAACGTTGGCGGCGCTGACATGCGCATGGCATACATGCCCAGGTAGTGCATCACTACGATACCGCTGGCCATGGACAGGGTCGCACTGACGAACAGAGGGACTCCCAATTGTTTGCGCCCGATGATGTGCAGAGCCACACCGGAAGCGAGCACGGCTGCGAGCCAGGAAACCAACGTCATCATCACATCAAACGACATGGGAACACCCATCGGCATAGCCCGCATTCCGACGAAATGCATCGTCCAGACTCCGGTGCCCATCAGCAGGGCGCCGGCCAGTAGCCATTTCCGACGTTCGCCAGACTCCGCATTAACGAGTCTGGCACCAAAAAACAGAGCCGCATAAGCTGCCAATACAGCAACCAGAAAGGAGGCGACAACCAGGGGCAGATCATATTCGGACATCATTTGTGCAAACCTTTGTTTTGTGTGTGCGCGCGGGCCAGCCAGGCAGTTTGCCCAAACCAGACCCGCATCGGCGTCGAAGGAGATACGGGCCAGCTGTGATACAGGTCTCACTTTATTGTTGGGTTTATGTAACCGTTTCAGACATAAGCAGCGCTGACAGTGAACCCTGAACCCGATATGCTTCTGGCTCGTATTTCTCCCGGGGCGTTTTACGCGCAGGCAAGAGGACAGGTTATGGACATCGGCGATATGCGTCGTGATTTCGAGAGCGAGGGGCTGGATCGCGATGCACTGGACAATAATCCGGTGCAGCAGTTCCAGAACTGGTTTGAGGATGCCCGGGAAGCAGGCATTCTGGAACCCAACGCCATGTCGCTGGCGACCACGGGGCAGGACGGCATGCCAGATCTCCGCACGGTATTGCTGAAGTACTTCGACGACCATGGCTTTGTGTTCTACACCAACTACGGCAGTCGCAAAGCGAAGGAGATGGAGGAAAATCCGCAGGCGGCGCTTTTGTTCCCCTGGATCGGATTGAACCGACAAGTAAGGATCCAGGGTGCCGTTGAGAAAGTCAGCAAGGCCGAATCCCTGCGGTACTTCGCATCGCGCCCCAGGGGCAGCCAGATCGGCGCCTGGGTTTCCGAACAGAGCAAGGCCATTACGTCCAGGGGCCTACTCGAACAGAAGGTTGCCGAAATCAAGCGGAAGTTCAGCGAGGGCGAAGTGCCTCTTCCCAGCTTCTGGGGCGGCTATCGCATCGTGCCGGAGCGTATCGAATTCTGGCAGGGCAGGCCCAGCCGGCTTCACGACCGTTTTGAATATGTGAGGAAAGGCGATGGCTGGCTCATCCAGCGACTTCAACCCTGAATCCCGACCGTCGGTCTGGCTGTGTCACCAGACCGACGGGCCCGAAATTGCGCACCCGCACTGGCTGACTGACTACGAACGCCAGACAGCGAGCAAGTTCAGCGGTCCCCGGGAACGAGAATACCTTTCCAGCCGCTGGCTGATTCGTCAGGCCATCGGCAAGTCAGCGCAGATGGCACCGGACCTCTGCTGCCCGGTATCCGGGCGCCCTAATGCGTCCGGCACGCCCGAGGGCTGGCGACTGTCCCTCAGCCACAGCCAGGGCCTGTCTGCCTGCGCCACTCTATCAGGCTCCCCCATTGGACTGGATCTTGAACCCTGCCAGCGCCATGCTCAATGGCAGAAAGTAGTAAAACGCTGGTTCTCCCCCGTCGAGCAGGAGTGGCTGTTCCGCGAAGACGACTCCAACACCTTCCTCAAGGTCTGGACCCTGAAGGAAGCATGGCTGAAAGCCACGGGCAGGGGCATTGCCGGCAACCTGCAAACGCTTGAGGTGCGGAAGAATTTCGAGATCTACGGCGACCAGCCCGAGCAGGACTGGCAGGCGGCCTGTTGCTATATTGAAGGCTATCTGTTGACCGTGGTGTACCGTGGAAGCCGGCCCCTATGGCCGGAAATCACCCTACTTGAGCCGCCGCCACGGGACTTCGCCCTGGTGGATGCCGAGCCGATGGAGGCCTACTGGGAGCCACTGTTCCAACGCACGATTCGTCGAAAAAGCCCGTAACCCGAACCAGACACAAATAACACAGGCTATTGTATGGAGACCGCTGAACGCTGCCCCTGGTGTGGAAATGATCCGCTTTACGTGCACTATCACGACACCGTCTGGGGCCGCCCGGAGTACGACGATCTCGCCCTTTTCGAAAAACTCTGCCTGGACGGCCAACAGGCCGGCCTGAGCTGGATCACCATCTTGCGAAAACAGCACAATTACCGAGCCGCTTACGATGACTTCAATCCGGAAAAGATCGTCCGTTACGATGAAGCGAAGGTCGAGGAACTGCTGTCAGACCCGGGCATCATCCGCAACCGGTTAAAGGTCAGATCGATCATCAAGAATGCCCGGGGCTATCTGGATCTGCGAGAACAAGGTATCGGTTTCAGTGATTTTCTCTGGTCGTTTGTTGGCGATAAACCAATCCAGAACCATTGGCGCGCCTTCTCCGAAGTGCCGACCACAACCGCAGAATCCGAGGCCATGTCGAAAGCTCTGAAGCGGTCCGGTTTCACCTTTGTCGGCCCAACCATTGTGTACGCCTTCATGCAGGCGACCGGCATGGTGAATGATCATCTGGTTCAGTGCCCACAACACCGGGAATGCTATTTACTAAGCCAATGATCTCAATAGGCTGGGGGGTCGTAAGTTCTGGAGTGTTTGAAACCGCGGAGCTTTACTGTGCGAATCACTCTTGACCAACTCAGAAGCCTGCAGAGTCCGGTTATCGACCTGCTTGAGATCCTCTCGCTTGAGGGCCAGCACTACATGGCCCGCCTGAGTATGGACAACCAGACCCTGCTCCTCTCGGAAAAGAACGGAACCACCAGCCTTTTCCGGGGTGCCTGGCAGATCCAGGACACCCTGGCGTCGTTCGACATTCGGGAGACCCAGGTGGTCCACCCCTCCGCTTACCACGAAATGGTGGGAATGGAACCGACCGACGTTGAACCGATGCGAATCCGGGTGCAGAGGCAGAAACCGTGATTGCTGTAGCGAGACTAGCCATCCTTGTTGGCATCGCGGGGTTGATCCCGTTTATCGGCCTCTTGGCGGGGCTGTTTTTCATGCCGCAATACAGTGTGGCGCTTCTCGGCTACTTCTATCTGTACAGCGCAGGCATTCTGGCGTTTATGGCTGGCGTCTATTGGCCCATTGCCATGCAGCTGGACAACTGCTGCTACCCGTTGTCTCCACTGATGACTATGCTACTCAGCCAGGTCTTCTTTGTGGCCGCAGGGATAGGGCTACTTCTGCCTGTCAGTGGCCAGATTGTGTTGTATACCAGTGCCTATCTCGCCCTCTATCTGGTGGACGCCCGCTGGATGAAGGTCTATTGGCCAGCCTGGTATCTTCGCCTGAGACTCGTCCTCACCTCAGTCGTCCTGGTCTGTCAGCTTACAGCGGCAGCCTGGTTTCTCCTGCTGCACACTGCTCACTGAATTCTGAAGGGGAATGCGGGAGCCTGACGTAAATCAGGCTCCAAACGCATCTTCGGGGGATTCGTAACGACTCTGCAGCTTCTTCAGGGCAGTTTTCTCGATCTGGCGCACCCGCTCTCTGCTGATGCCAAGATCGTCGGAAATCACCTGCAGCGTTTCCGGTTCCGGCAGTCCCAGACCATAACGACGCGACAGAATGTCTTTCTCACGATCATTCAGCTCGCTGAGCATCGACTTCAGGGTGCGCTGCCGGTCCCTGTCCGACATCGGGTGATCCGGCGCCATCTGGTCGCCGGCGTCCAGGCTGTCTCCGAGGGTGACGGACCCGTCCTCAACAAGGGGAACATCGGTTGATATCTCCCGGGTCGCCAGCGCCCTTAACTCGCCGATCCTCGACGGGCTTGCCTCCATTTCGCGGGCAAGCTCCGATTGGGAAGGCGTCCGCCCAAGGCTCTGATGCATTCGCAGCGACACCTTGTGCAGCTGTCGAATTTCATCCACCACATTTTCCGGTGTGTGCACCAGCCGCGTCCCCCGCTGCAGGCAGCGTTTGACTTCCTCGCTTATCCACCAGTAGGCATAAGTCGAGAATCGGAAGCCCTTGGTGGGATCAAAACGCTCTACCGCCTTGATCAGACCGACGTTGGCGTCCTGGATGAGGTCAGACATAGGGATGCCGTGCTGCCCGTAACGGCGGGCAATATGCACCGCCAGACGCAGATTGCTCTGTATCAGCTTGCGACGACAAGCCGTCGCCAGATGAAAGGCCCGGCGACATCGAGATGAAAACGCACAGGCGTCTCCGAGGCTACCAATCACTTCCCGGAACGTCTGCGGAGTCTCCTCCGGCAGGGCCAGTTCGGTACTGATAATTCGGTAGCACAGTGTCAGTTTGCGGGAGAGGCGGCGTTCGGCCTCATCTGTCAGCAGTTCATACCGGGACGCATCCCTGAAGTACAGCCCGACCAGGGAATCCCTTTCACCATCGTTGGGCGTTGTCGGAGACGGTCCCAGCCTTTCGGTCGTTCGCATGGCTTAGGTACCGGTCAGAATTTACACCAAAGAATACGACGTGCTGTAGCTGATGGATTTACCGGGGCAGGGTCAGTAAAAACCCACAGGCGACACGGACGGTCGGCTGTGGGTATCGTGCGGGGAAGTTACAGAAACTCAGGCTGCGACGATCGCATACTCATGGTTGTGAGGCTCGATCAGAACGCCATGCAGAGCAACGATGGCTTTCTCATAGTCGTCCTCATCCACCACAAACTGGATGTCCACCTGACGCATGCACTGGTGCAGCGCAAGAATACTGATTTCCTCATCGGCCAGCGCCTTCACGGAACGGGCCAGAATACCCGGAACCTTCATATCGCTGCCGATGGCCGAAACAACCGCCACCTTCCGGGTGTTGATTTCGGCATTGGGGAACTCTTCCTTCAGCGCTTTGACCACCCGCTTGACGTGTTTCAGCGTGCTGCCCACATAGTGGGTAATGGTGTTGGCGTTGGTGTCCTTGGACATGAACCGAACCTTGAAACGGCTCAATACATCCAGAATACGGCGATCGGAGCCCGGCTCGCCCTGCATGTCCTGATCGAACACTTCCACGGCAAAAACGCCTTTGGCGCCCGCGATGATCTCCACCTGAGGCTTCTCACTGACGTAATCGCCGGTGATCAGCGTACCGGTGTGCTCCGGCTCAAAGGTGTTCATCACACGCAGCGGAATCTCGTTCTGGCGCATGCCTTTACCGGCACGGGGATGGATCGCTTCCATGCCCAGATTGGCCAGCTGGTCGGCCACGTCATAGTTGGTCCGGCCCAGTGGCACCACCTTGTCTGCGCCAACAATGTTGGGGTCGGCAGAGCTCAGGTGGTATTCCTTGTGGATAATCGCCTCCCGGGCCTCGGTGATTACTGCTACCCGGCTGAAGGTCATCTCGCTGTAACCCCGGTCGAAGGTACGCATCAGACCTTCCTTGCACTGGGCATAACCGGTCACGATCGGCAGCTCACGGGTGAGGTCCACCGCATCGAAGGCCTGCTTGAGCTTTTCGTCCAGCGGCAGCAACTCGTTATCGCGCCAGCCGGTCAAATCCACAAAGCGGGCATTGATGCCTTCCTGCTGGAGCTTCAGGGCGGTATTGAAGGCACTGTGGGCCTCACCAATACCGGCCAGCATTTCACGCACCGTCAGCAGATGTTCTTCCAGCTGGAACTGGCCATAGGAGCACAGGCGCTGCAGGTCGATGAGGCAGCCCCGAACACCTTCAATCCGGTCGGTGATAAACTGATCCGCCTGCTGCTTCAGCATCGGGTCTTCGAACAGCTCGCCGTTGATGTCGGTCAGGAACTTGACCAGCTTGGTGAGATCGTCACCCCAGGCCCAGTCAGACTCTGCATCCGCAAACAGGGCATAGACGCCTGGCTCACCGGTCTTCTTGTGTTCCAGCAGTTCATTGGTCACGCCGCCATAGGCAGAGACCACGAAAATGCGCTGGTACAGATTGTCCTTCTTGCGATTACCGATAATGATGTTGTCACGAACGGCCTCGTAGTTACTCATCGAGGTGCCGCCGATTTTCTCAACGGTATGTAGTTGGCTGGTCATAATCTTGCCTTTGCTATCCTGCAGCATGAATGTCCGGAGGTGCAGGCGTCTTACGACGCCTCGCTGAGCCCTTCCTGCATGATTTCGTCCACACTTTTTGCCAGCAGAGCAGCCCCTTTCTTGAGGTCTTCCTCGCTGGTTGTAAGCGGCATCAGGCACTTGATGACTTCATCATTCGGACCACTGGTCTCGATGATCAGGCCGTGCTCGAAGGCACGTTTGGTGATCGGGCCTGTGATGTCTGCGTGTTTTGCTTCAATACCACGCATCAAACCGCGCCCCTTCATTTTGAACTGACCGGGGTACTTGTCGCAAATCGACTGAAGGGCATCGCCCAGCACCTTGGTCTTGGCCTTCACCTCATTGGCAAAGGCATCGTCTTTCCAGTAGTTCTCGACAGCAGCGCGGGCAGTGATAAACGCCATGTTGTTGCCGCGGAAGGTACCGTTGTGCTCGCCCGGATCCCACACGTCCAGCTCCGGCTTGAACAGTACCAGGGCCATCGGCAGGCCATAGCCGCTGAGGGACTTGGAAACCGTTACGATGTCCGGCTTGATACCGGCAAATTCAAAGCTGAAGAACTCGCCGGTGCGGCCATTGCCCGCCTGGATATCATCCAGGATCAGCAGAATATCGTGCTTCTTGCACAGCTCCGACAGACCTTTCAGCCATTCCGCGCGACAGGCGTTCAGACCGCCTTCGCCCTGAACCGCTTCGACGATTACCGCCGCTGGCAGTTCAAAACCGGAGGAACCATCGCTCAGCAGTTTATCCATGATCGCCAGGGTATCGACATCGTCGCCCAGGTAGCCGTCATAGAACATGAAGTCGACATTGCCCAGGGGCGTGCCAACACCGCCGCGGTGATGCTTGTTACCCGTAGTGGCAACCGCGCCCATGGTCACGCCGTGGAAACCGTTGGTAAAGGAAATAATGCCGCTGCGGCCTTTCACCTTACGGGCCAGCTTCAGGGCCGCTTCCACACAGTTGGTGCCGGTGGGACCGGTGAACTGCATTTTGTAGTCCAGACCACGGGGATCCAGGATGTGCTTCTTGTAGGATTCCATGAAGTCGTGCTTGGCCGTGGTAAACATATCAAGGCCCTGGCTCACGCCGTCTGCCTCGATGTACTCAAGCAAAGCCTTCTTCAGGGTGTCGTTGTTGTGGCCGTAGTTCAGGGACCCGGCGCCGGCGAGAAAATCCAGGTATTCCTTGCCATCTTCAGTGTACAGGTGCGCGTTCTTGGCACGGTTGAAGATAACCGGAAACGCACGGCTGTATACACGTACTTCGGATTCAGTCGACTTGAAAATTTCCATCGTCTTGCCTCTTAGCATGTCAGGTTCGAGGTAGATGCGCGGTGGCTTATCAAAAACTGCTGATGGGGTAGCGATAGGCCTACCGTGCGTTGATTAAAGCCCTGTGACAGACCTACCTCAGTGGTCCGCCGGCTAATTCAAATCACAGCTTTACAGTCGTTCACAGCGCCGCAATCTTGTTGCAGGGCTGATCCAGGACCGCGGCCCTCAGGCTGGCTTCGTGAAAGGCCCTATGCGCAGCAAGAATTCGGAATCGTGCTTGCCGCCAAAGTGGGTCTCTTTCTCGAAATGCTCGTGGTAGGTGAGCTCGGCTCCCATATCACGGGCGAATGAACGGAACAGCGCCCATGAGGCCTCGTTGTCCTCGGTGATGGTTGTCTCCATATGGGTGACGTTCTTGCACGCATCACGGCCAACGATTTCTTTCAGCATCCGCTTGGCCAGGCCCTGTCCACGACCTTTCTCATGCACGGCCACCTGCCAGACAAACATGGTTTCGGGCTGTTGGGGAGGGATGTATCCGGAGATAAAGCCGACCAGATCGCCGTCCTTCTCCGCGGCCACGCCGGTTTCGGCAAAGTGGCTGCACTGCAACAGGTTGCAGTAAATCGAGTTGGGGTCCAGCGGCGGGCACTCTGCCACCAGCTGGTGGAGCCTGAAGCCATCATCTTTCACCGGTGTGCGAAGCGTGATGGCGGTGGTATTCGATCCTTCTGATGTCATAACGAGATCAATTCGTGGCAAAAAGTTAGTGTTGAATTATATAGACCACAAAATATATTTCAAGTACAGCTCAAACCCGCCTACGGCAAGGCTCCAGCTCACTCTTTCAGAATAGACCGGATTGAAGCATTCGCCAGTGACAAAATGGTTAAATTAGTGAAGGAAAAATCACATCATCGGCACTCAGTGAGGTGCCTTTCAGAATTCGGTTCCGATAGGACACAGCGGCAGGCGAGCCGACCGGCCACAACCGGTCAAACTCCGGCAACCAGGCCTCAAGTGCATAGGATACAGGCAGCAGAGACACATGCAGCCCATGCCGCTCAATTCCGGCAACCGGCTCAATGACGGGGCTGGACAGACCAATCCGGGTGATCAGCCCACGCGGGTCTGATTGCAGATTCCCCATGCCTGCGGAGCCATTGTTCACTACCACCCGACTCTGCTCACCCACCAACCCCGACCAGAGCACCGGCAGGCACGTGTGGGTTGAGGCAATGACATCGGCCCCCGACGCCAGGAACCATTGCGAGAGCTTGCCATCGTTACCCTCGACAAAAGCTTCGTGAGCCAACCCCCATCCGGCCAGGGACTCCAGATCCCCGTGCACCACCAAAACCTTTAGGCCTCCAAAGATCAGGCATCGATACCGCGGCAGCAAGGACAAGCGACGCTGGATATCCGGATGTTCCCCGGCAATCCCTTGAAGCCGCTCCATGATAAGGTTCGACCGCTCCACCACGCCCTGATCGACAAAATCCGGGTAGGCGCAACCGCACCCTGCACCGGCACTGGGATTGGCCAGCTCGAAATCCACGTTCCCCAGACTGACCGTGTGATCCAACACCCGGTTGTTGATGGTTCGGAACAGGCTATCGCTGGCGTTGAACCAGTTGAAGTCGCCATTGAACACCAGCTTCACCCGATGCCCCTGTCGCTCCTCCGCCAGCGCCATCTGCTCAATTTCATCAAGGGCCCAGGGATTGCCATACAGCCCGCCGATAATATAGAGCACATCCTCGGAGACCGTGCGAGGCTCCTGACACAGATCCTCGGCAGAATAGCGGTACGCCAACGGACAGCTGCGGCCTTCGCTCATCGACTCAGGCCTCCCCAGCCGCCAGTGACCGTCCGGCAAGACGACGGAGCAATAAAGGGGTAAAGAAGCCAGCCGTGCAGATCAGGAAGCCGTAGGCGTTCACGCCCAGCAACATGGCGTACTTGCCATCGCCAATGGCCCAGCTTGCCGGAATCAGCCCAACCGCCAGCAACACGCCAAGGCCCAGACCGGTCCAGAAACTCAGATGGAAACTCCAGGGCGACCACCTGGTGAAACCGTAGAAAAGGAACACCGGCGCCAGCCCCATGACCATCGTTCCGGAGATAGTGGTGGCCTTGAGGATATCGGTACCGGCAAACATGGGCAGGTTGCCCGCGAAGGCGAAGATAATCATCACCACAGCCCCCACCCGCATGCTCGGCAGCTTGTCAGATGCACGCTTTGCGAGTCGGGGCAAATCCACCGCCAACGACTTGGCCAGGGAAGTAAAGGTGGAATCCAGGGTGGACCCCGCCGACGTCATCATGACCACGCTCATGAAGAACAACGCTGCCAGGCCCAGAGACTGGCCCACGGCAGCAGGCGCGTTGCCCATGGCCTCAATGCCGTTAAGACGGGCGTGAACACCCACCAGACTGAAGATAAACACCGCCACGAAGCCCAGTAGCCCGGCCACCACAAAGCTCTTCAGCATGGTCTTTTCCTTGTTCACAAAGCCCCGGTCGGTCAGCACCGGATCGTGGAACGGATAACTGAACAGCTGCAGCAAAGCCACCAACAGCAGGTCAAAACCGGCGTTGAGCCGGAACTCACCATTGGTCAGCAAGGCGCTGGTATCGTTGGCCGGAATGATCAGTAACAGCACCGCTCCCACAAAGAACACAAACACGAAAGCCTGAATCACATCGGTGAAAATCGAAGACCGCAGCCCACCCTTCAGGCTGTAGGCCAGAGTAAACACCGTAAACAGCATCGCCGCCGCGTAATACTCCCACTCACCGGGCAACCCGAAATAACCGCCCACCACCGCCGTATTACTCCAGACTTCGTTATAAAGCCGGATCAGAATCGCCGCCGCAAACGCCAGACTGGCCAGCCGGCCAAAGCGGGAGGTCAGAAAATCCTGCAGACTCCGCGCCCCGGTCTGGGTTCGGATCAGGTAAATCACATACCCCGCCACAGGAATCGACAGCCAGTAACTGGCATAGGCCAGACCGCCCACCACGCCATAAGCCGCACCCAGGTTCGCCGCATTGGTCACCGACTTGGCAAAGATCCAGCTGATAAAAATACTGGCCGTAAGCGACCACTGCCCCACCGGGTTACCCTGGTCATCGGCGCCTTTATAAAAAGAATTCGCGTTCTTGCTCCTGGGCGACAGCCAATACATCACCACGCCGTAGACCAGCAGGAATCCCCAGAACAGGGAGGCCTCTGTGAAGTTCATGTTTTCTTACCTTGTTCTTTGTCGTTTAATCCGGGGTTTTTCCCGGGTTTCTGGTTTGGGTGCCTTTCGGGACAGGCCGGTAGGGATTTCAAAAAAACGCCCGTGAACCCATCCATGGGGGGCTTGGTCGCGCCGTCCATGGCGCTCCACATTTTTTGAAATCCCTACCGGCCTGCCCCTTGTTCAACTTCCGTTCTGGTTTCCCCGGCGAAGGAGATAGCCAACAACCGAATAGCAAAGCCGTACCCGCGGTCTGGGTGGTGAGGTTATTTTCCCGCCAGGAAAAAGATGTCTGAGCGAAGCGAGTTGTTTTTCCCAAGGGAAAATAACCTCACCTCCCAGGCCGCCAATGACCAGCAATCAGTCCTGAGCGGCCCTACACCAGAATCAAGCCGGCGCCGAACAACTAGCCCCAAAGCGGTAACAGGAAAAACACCGGTGATGCCGCAACATAATGCGCTCATCCATACTCTCGGTCAGCGTCCCCCCCAGGTCATACTGCGGGTCATCATCCACCAGCGTGCAGGCATACACCCGAACCTGGTCGCCCTTCTTCACCAGCATCCGCGTATAGGTACACATGAAATGGGAGCGAGCCTCCTTGGTCGGATACTTCTCCATACAGGTCTCGGTAATCTCCGGGCTGCCGTCTTCCGAGCCGGGGGTACCCAGATCCGGAAACGCGGTAAACGCCAGGTTCTCCGGAATATTCCATTCCCTGAAGATGTCACGGAAGGCCGCCTCGACATTCGCCGGAATTTCCTCCGGATCGGTCTGGCGGGCAATGGATACCTTGAAGCCCTGTTCGATCAGCCAGTGGATGCCCTCCAGGGCCTGGTCAAAGCTGCCGTCACCGCGATCCTTGTCGTGCCGGGCGCGGTCGGGGAAATCCAGGCTGACCCGGAAGTGAATCGGATAGGGGTTGTCCAGTAATGGCAGCACCTGGTGCCGACGTTTAAGCAACGGCTCGGTGGCGTTGGTGAGCACGAAACAGGGCCGGTGCTGACTGGCGTAATCCAGGATGTTGACGAAGTCACGGATCACAAAGGGCTCACCGCCGGTGAAGGAGAACTGCTCCACACCCATGTCGATGGCTTCGTGGATAAACGGCTTTACGTCACTCAGTTTCATGCCCGGAATGCGGCCATCGCCGGGGTGCGATCCCTCCAGGCAAAACGGGCAGGCCAGGTTGCAGGCGGTGCCGGTGTGGATCCACAGCTCTTTGAGCTTGTCGCCATCGATGTAACCCCGGGGGTCGCCGTTGCGAGTGTGGGTCCAGCTGTCGCGGGCCCGGGGTTCCAGGACTTCCACGGCCGGAATGCGATTTTTCCGGGCCGGTCGAACTTCAGTCAGGGGCATGAATGCTCCTCGGTGTATTCGTGTTTTTCCCACGGCGCCAGCCGTGCAGTTTCTCCAGCAGCTTCAGGATGCCTTCGGGGGCATGGGCACGCTTCCATTCGCCGGCAGCGTATTTCGCCGACTCGTTCCAGGTCGGGTACGGATGAATGGTGCCCAGAATCTTGTTCAGGCCCAGGCCGTGTTTCATCGCCAGGGTAAATTCGGCCAGGATTTCGCCTGCGTGTGTGCCTACCACCACAGCACCCAGGATCTTGTCCTTGCCCGGCGGGGTCAGCACCTTGATAAAACCATGATCCTCACTCTCGGCAATGGCACGATCCAGATCATCCAGGCCGTACCGGGTGACCTCGTAGGCCACGCCCTGCGCCTTGGCTTCGGCTTCACTGAGCCCCACCCGCGCCACTTCCGGGGAGGTAAAGGTCACCCAGGGCATCACCCGGTAGTCCACCCTGAATCGCTTGAACTGGCCGAACAGGCCGTTTACCGCTGCGTACCAGGCCTGGTGCGCCGCCGCGTGGGTGAACTGGTAGGGGCCCGCCACATCACCGCAGGCAAATACGTTCGGATAACGCAGGCTCATATCCTCTTCCACCGGCACGGTTCCGTTCGGCAGGGTATCCACCCCAATCCGCTCCAGATTCAGGCCGGCGGTGTTGGCCGCACGGCCAACAGCAACCAGCACCTGATCGAAAGGAATGCGTATCCGCTCACCCTCGTGCTCGCAGTAGGCAACCTTCTCTCCTTCCTCTATACGAAACTCGGCGGCGGAATGTTTCAGCCGGACATCCACGCCGTCCGCCTGGAACTGCTTCAGAACCAGTTCGGAGACATCCTCATCTTCCCTGGCCAGAATGCGCTCGCCCATTTCCACCTGAGTCACCTTGCTGCCCAGGCGGGCAAACGCATGGGCGAGTTCGGAGCCAATCGGACCACCGCCCAGCACCAACAGACGCTCGGGCTGTTCTTCCAGCTCCCACAGGTTATCGGACGTCAGCGGCTGCATGTCATTGAGACCGGGGATCGGAGGTACGGCCGGCTTGCCGCCGGTAGCAACAACGATACTGCGGGCGGTCAGGCGCTCCGTGCGGCCATCGTTGTGCCGGACCTCAAGCTCCCAGGGCGACACAAAGCTGGCTTCGCCGGCAATGCAGTCCACGCCCAACTTGCGGTAGCGCTCCGGAGAGTCGTGGGGCTCCACTTTCGCGATCACATCCTTGACCCGGTCCATGATGTTCTTGAATGAGCCTTTAACGGGCACTGATTCCAGGCCGTAACGGTTGGCGTGACGAAGGGTATCGGCCGCCTTGGCACTGCGGATCAGGGCCTTGGAGGGCACGCAGCCGGTATTCAGGCAATCGCCACCCATCTTGTGTTTCTCTATAAGAGCCACCTTGGCTTTCACGGCTGCGGCAATGTAGGCCGAGACCAGACCGGCAGAGCCACCGCCTATGACCAGCAGGTTGTAATCGAAATGTTCGGGCTTCTGCCAGCCGGCGTACACTTTGCGGCGGCGGATAAAGCCCACCACAAATTTGGCAATCAGCGGGAACAGACCCAGTAGCGCGAAGGAGAGCAGTAGATCGGCCGAGACGATGTCGCCGGTGGACTGGATCTGGCCCAACTGGGTACCCGCATTCACATAAACAAAGGTGCCGGGCAACATGGCGAGCCAGCTTACCAGCGCATAGGTGCGCAGCTTCATGGCCGTCAGGCCCATGGCCAGGTTGATCAGGAAGAAGGGAAACACCGGCACAAGCCGCAAGGTTGCAAGGTAGAAGGCGCCGTCTTTTTCAATGCCGCGATCCATCTTCGCCACGGTTTCGCCATACCGTTTTCGAAGCGTGTCTCGCATCAGGAACCGCGCCACCAGGAAAGCAAGCGACGCACCGATAGTTGAAGCAACGGAGACGGCTGCCAGACCGTAGAGATTGCCGAAAAACGCACCACCGGCCAGCGTCATGATGGTAGCGCCTGGCAGAGAAAGCGCTGTTACCACGACATAAACAACAACGAAGCCCAGCACCGGAGGCTGTAAACCAAATTGTGTAACTGCCCACGACTGAGTAGTCTTTTCAAAAGGATACCATCGTGGGTACGCAATTGGACCAAGAAAAACTTAAAGCTATGGCCGCCGAGCTGGCCAAGGACATCAAGTCTGAAAAAGA